>JAJDEH010000400.1 GCA_029259935.1 Planctomycetota bacterium | reverse complement strand
CCTGCCGGGTATGGCGGTTGCCCTGGGAATGCGTTTAGCAAAAGTGAAAAGCTGGATTCCCTATGTGGCCTGCGGCGGAGCCTTAAGTTGGTGGGGCTTGTTCAGCGCCAATCTTCACCCGGCACTGGCGTTGGTCTTTATCGTGCCGTTTCTGCCCGGACCGCGTCGCGATCACGGCTTATATGAAAACCCAATTCCTTCGGGACATAGCCCGCTGGAGAACTTCGAACATCAACTCAAAATGTTCGTCGATTTTGGATTGTTCTTTTTCGCCTTTGCCAACGCGGGCGTTCCTTTTTCTGGAATTACGAATCTAACGTGGATTGTTTTCCTGGCCTTGCTGGTCGGTAAGACGGTCGGCATCACGTTCTTCTCCTATGCGGGCGATCTTTGCGGATTCCGCCTTCCCGAAGGCATGCGACTGAAGCAGTTGGTGGTGACCGCGGTGATTGCGGGCGTCGGCCTAACGGTGGCCCTCTTTGTCTCGAGCCAAGCTTTTGTCGAGCCAGGGGCACAAGGCGCGGCGAAAATGGGAGCGTTGTTTTCGGGCGGAATCGCACTGCTGGCAATTGCGTTGGGCAAACTGGTCGATGTTCGTGACCAGCGCCGGGGTACGTCGCTTGGCTGGGGATGGCTCTTCCCATTTCGGAAGCTGTCGCTAGGCGGCCTGTCGAATTTCGCCAATAAGGACTGAACGACGCCGGCAAGCGGTCGGATTGGCGGTTCACCGCAACCTATGCTTACCTAGTGGCCTAGTTCTCCTCCTTGCCAAGCGGGAGTTAGAGGGGGTCTGCTCGTGTAGTCCAAGAAAACAGAATTGGTAACAGCATGACAACTCAAACCGATTCAAATGGCGACTCGATGGTCTTCACTGGCCGGAAAACGTCTGGCAGCGATCGGTCCCTTTCGAAGCTGGAAATGCAGATCGCTGAACTCGAGGCCCGGGTCGATGACGTGCTGCAAGACGAAGAGGCCGCCTCGGATTCGAACCAACCACCGGCTAAACCCCAGCAAGCCACGATCTGGGGAGTGCCCTTTTCGCAAGTCACGTTGGCCGACACGCTGAAGCACATCGATCGATTGATCCGCTGGGGCGAACCGGGATATTTCATCACGGCGAATCTGAATTACAACATGCTGACCAGCCAGCATCGAGATCTGGCTGAAGTCAATCGCAAAGCGTCGTTCATCGTGTGCGACGGAATGCCGATGGTGTGGTGGTCGCGGTGGACGAAGAACCGCTTGCCGGAACGTGTAGCCGGTTCCGAACTGATCTACGCCCTGACAAAGTGGGCGGCCATCAAGGGATACCGAGTCTATTTCCTGGGCGGCGCGCCGGGTGTCGCTCAAAGTGCGGCCGATAGATTGGCGCAACGATATGAGGGTTTGCAAGTCGCGGGCGTTGAATCGCCGCCCTTTCGACCGCTTGCCGCAGACGAGGAATCGGAAATGATCCAGCAGATCCGCGCGGCGCGGCCCGACATCGTCTATGTGGCACTCGGACAGCCCAAGGGAGAACGCTGGCTCGCCCAACATTACCGCGACATTGGCGCTCCGATCTGCGTACAAATTGGCGCGTCCTTTGACTTCGTCGCGGGAGGCGTCCCCCGCGCGCCCAAGTGGTTGCAACGAGCCGGACTAGAATGGGCCTATCGGATGTACCAAGAACCGGGCCGCTTGGCGGGAAGATACTGGCGCAACAGTCTGTTTCTTTGGAAGGCCGTGCTGCTAGACTGCTGGTCCGCCCTTACCGGCCAACGCACGGCCCACCCCGGCTAACCACTCAGCGTAGGCCGGATCGAGCGAAGCGATGCTCCGGCAGTCCTACTTTCGTCGGCCTCCTGGTCTTTCAGCATGCGAGCCCGAGTCAAAGAGTAACCGACCGTCTAAACCCCGTCGCTTCCTGCCGGAGTCGCTTTAGCCTGCGAAGTCGAAGCCGACATCCAATGTTTGAGACGCAGCAGTTGAGTGCGTGGAGCCAACAGTGGGTAGTGCGTGCTGCGGAAGCTGGTAACCGTCGCCGTTCTCCACGCTTTTTTGGATTGCATCGAACCGGGGCCCAAGTCGATGAGTTCGTCGTCGCGTTCACAACTGTCCTCAAACATTTTCGCGTACAGAACGGTGCCCACGCTCTGGTCGGCATACTGGGGATGCACTCCCGCCCGCAGGGCGAAAATCCGGCGTTGATATACGTAGTTGTATCCAAATGCCACCGGCTCGCCGTCAATGCGCAGCAGGTTGAGGTCCACGGTACCGGCCCGCGCGGCCAATCCGTGCATCTCCCGAAGGAAGTCGCGGACATGCGGATGCGACAACGTGGTGCCCGTCGCCGAGGACCCTTGCCAACTCCGCCGCGCCAGATCAACACAGGTGTCATACAGGTCCCAGCGCGGATCCGTCGCGCCGTATGCGTATCCTGATGGACGAAACCTCTCCAGCGTGACGTCTCCCAACTCGGCCACTCGCTTGAAAGCCCGTCGTACGTTGTTGCGAAACTTGCTCGTTCGCGAACGGAAGTATTCGTCCCAACTTGTCGACGTGTCCAAGACCGATGTTTCCTTCCAGGGCTTCTCATGACAGGCAAGGCCGGCGTTGTTCATCGCGCTGGACGTGCGGCCATGATCGACTCGGGCGCGATCGATCCAACGCAAGTCGAGCATGTCATAGTCGCGCCGAGTCTGTTGCAGATGATCAAACGACGCCATCAGCGTGGCGGTCGGATTGGGTCCGATCGGGCCAAAAAATGACCCCCACTCGGCCAACGGATAAGTGAGCGTCCTGATCCGACCGATGCGTGTTCGTTCGTTCACCACAACCAGTGGAAGGATGCCGATCGGTTCCGCGTTGTGATAAACCAACAGCACGCGAAGTCGCTGGTGCCCGCCAAAATGACGCAGACAGGTGGTAACCCAGTCAAACGACTGAAAGTAGGTCGCCTGCTTGGTTTCCGGCAACAGGGAATTCCAAGCCAGGCGATAGTGGTCGAGTTCGTCAACGTTGTTTACTTCGATGACTTTGGGCACGATAGACTCACTTTTTAGCTCGTGGACGTTTTAGCTCGTGGATGCGAAGTTCCGGTGCGAAACAAGGATCGCAAACCACGTACCCGGTGTGATCGGATGGCGAAACAGAAGCCATAAGTTGTTGACACCGTTTGCCTTCGGGCCGAACGTCTGGTGACCGGCCAGAATTCCAATGATGCCCGACGGCATCCAAGTGCCAAAAAGTCAACAAGCGGGGAGAGATTAGCAAGCTGTTGAATACGAGCGGGCCTGATCGAGGCATGATGCGACAATGATCCGGCACCCGCAGTCTCAGGGAGTGCCGACTGCCCGAGCAGTGCTTCACTCGATCCAGCCTTCAGCTAGAGGTCAAAGCTCCACGTCCGACTTCCGGTTTTCGGGCAGCCCGCGCCCGCTCAACCCACCGTTTTACGCCTCCGACATTGCAAGTTGAGCGGCACCGAGAAACAGTCGAGTACGATTGACGATCGCGGCAATCAAGATTTCGGAACCAAGATTTCGGAACAAGGCGTGGCATTTTGCGTGGGATCGCAAGGCGCGGCAATGCCGTACCATCTTGTGGCAAACGGCTCGTCCGAGTACATATATGCAATGGAGGGTATCCGAATTGGTGAGGAGGTTGATTCGAAATCAATTGCCGGGAAACCGGTTGCGGGTTCGAGTCCCGTGCCCTCCGCTTGATGAAATTGGCGCCGTCGCAACTGCTTCCTTAACGGCAACTTGCGGCGGCGTTTTTGATTGACACTTGTGAACTGTGTAAAAACTGTGTCAATCGTCATCGCGAGTCTCGGGTGGAGGCGGCTCGCTATCCTCTTCGTTGTTCTTGGTCTCGCCAACGGACCGACCTACAGCATGGGCAAGTGGTAGGTAGCAGCCGTTCATTACGGCACAACCGCAGCGTCGAAGCAGTCTACCCATTTGCGGCGTGATCCCGATCCTCGTCGCAATTTGGCGTTCGGTCATTGCATTGCGCGAAGTGGGCTTCCGTCCACGGGCTCGTCGTCGTTTGTCAGCCGTAACCAGTCGCGTTTCTGCTCCGGCAATGGGATGAATAGGGAGGCTGGATTATACTGACAGTGCCGGAACGGCGCTGCGCTTGGGCAGGCCTCCGTGGACTCGACGACGCTCTTGAAGAAACAGAAAACGCGATGGTAAACAATATGAGTAGATCCTGGTTCAGGCATCTTGGTGGAGCGATGCTTGCAGGCGCGTTCCTCCTGGGAGCTTCCGTAATGGTGGAGGCAGCATCCGGCGCGCCGCCGAATATCATCTTCATCTTTGTCGATGATCAGGGGTACTACGATCTCGGTTGCTATGGCGCGACCGAAGTCAAGACGCCGCGAATCGACACGATGGCGAATGAGGGAACCCGTTTTACCGACTACTACGCGGCGGCTCCGATTTGCAGCCCGTCTCGCGCGGGCTTATTGACCGGGTGTTACCCGCGCCGGATAGGCAACGAAGTTTGGGTGCATCGCGCGGACTCAAGATCAGGTATTCATCCCGATGAATTGACGATTGCCGAGTTACTGAAGGCAGGTGGCTACGCGACCGCTTGCATCGGCAAATGGCATCTTGGATTTCACGAGCCGTTTCTGCCTCGCAATCAGGGGTTCGACGACTACTTCGGACTGCTACACAATCTTGACCCGGTAGAGGTCGTCTATTTTGGCGATGAGGGAGGCGTGCCGCTGATGCGGAATAGCGAAATCGTCAAGCGTCCCGCCGATCCCGCGGAATTGACAAAACTCTACACCGACGAGGCGATCGAATTCATTGAGAAGAACAAGGAAGGTCCGTTCTTCCTCTATCTGCCGCACACAATGCTCCACAATCCGCTTGGTGTGAGCGAAGAGTTTCGGGGCGGTTCAAACTGGGGCGAGTATGGCGACGCGATTCAGGAACTCGATCACCATGTCGGCCGTCTCTTCGATTCGCTGAGACGGTTGAACATCGAAGACAACACGATCGTCATCTATGCCTCTGACAATGGCCGCGGACCGGGGCGCACGCCGGAACAAAAGATTCGCGGGCGTAAGCTTTCGACCTACGAAGGCGGCATTCGGGTGCCGGCGATCGCCTGGGGCCCCGGGCTGGGCTTGCAGACCGGCGCGAATTCGTCGGCGGTGGTGCGCGCCATGGATTGGTATCCGACGCTGGCCACGTTCGCGGGAATTAAGGTTCCGGAAGATCGCGTCATCGACGGTCGCGACATCAGCCCTTTGTTGAAGGGTGAAACCACGATCGTCCCTCCCCCCGGAGCGAAGAAATCGCTCAACGCGTCCGTCCCGCTTCGGCGGCGGTGGGATCCGCCAGGCGAATGGGCACCACTAATAAATCGCGCCGAATACAACGAAGCGTTTTTTTACCACGGCAGCCACGGCGCGCTGGCCGCGGCGCGCTGGCGAAATTGGAAACTCTATTTGAATCCGAGTCTAGCACTTTATGACTTGGCCAAGGACCCAGGAGAATCGAGCCCCGCGCGAAATCGAGAAATCACACGCAAGCTGCGCGGCATGGCAATTCTGTTCCAGGAAGAGATGCGGCTCGACGCGCGCCCGGCGGGACAAGCTCCGCCGCGACCTCGCGCCGATGGACGAACCGAGATTTCACGGGAGACGCTGGATCTTCTGGATTCCAAGCTCGGTGTGACCTACGCGCGCTATGGAGACCGCACGTTGGAGATGGACGTCTATCGACCGCAGGGAACCTGGGGGCAGTTACCTGCGGTTGTCTGCATTCACGGTGGCGGGTGGGCAAAGGGCAATCGTGCCAATCACGGAAAGGTCGCTCAGGCGTTGGCGGCACGCGGATTTGTCGCGGCGACGATTTCGTACCGCTTAAGCGGCGAAGCGCCCTTTCCGGCCGCGATCCACGATTGCAAGGCAGCGGTTAGATTCTTGCGAGCGAACGCAAAGGAATACGGCATCGATACAGACCATATCGGCGCGATCGGACTTTCGGCCGGCGGACACCTAACGGCGTTGCTTGCGACATCCGCGGGTGTAAAGGAACTTGAAGGCGAAGGCGGAAATGAACAGTTCAGCAGCCAGATTCAGGCTGCGGTGCCGATGGGCGCGCAGACGGATTTGTTGTCCGAGCGCACGCGAGAGATTTCCGCAATCGAGGAACGCGGCCGGATCTGGCGGCAGTTTCTCGGCGGGTCGCAGAAGGACAGGCCGGCGGCCTATCGCCTCGCGTCGCCGTTGCATCACCTCGACAAGAACGACCCGCCCTGCTGGTTTATTTCGGGCGAAACAGACGATCCCAGTACGCATGCAGAGGCATTTCGACAGCGAATGAATGAGTTAGGCATCCAGTCCGACCTCACCCTTATCCAAGACGCACCGCATCCGTTTCTTGGGAAACAAGTTTGGTTTGATGAGATGATCCAAGTGGCGGACGCGTTCCTTACGAAACATCTAACGACCGGAAGTCGGCACCGCGTGAACTTGGAAACGCCGGCCAAGGTGCCGGGTAATTGATGGTCGATTAGCGTCTTACTCTGTAACATCTGCGCGCCGTGCGCGCATGTTTGATAAACTCGAAATCCGAATCTCGAAATCCTAAACAAACCAGAATTCCCAATGTTCAAAACGTGGAGTCTAGCCGTTTCTGTCATTTGAGCATTTGAAATTCGAGTTTGTTTAGGATTTCGAGATTCGGATTTCGGATTTGGCTGCGGCTATGCCGCTTTAAGTTGGTACTTGGCGAAGATCAAGCACGGTGCAGGCTGTCGTCGGCTCCGAGGGGAACTTTCCCCCTGGCCGACTCGTCACACTATCGTTCACGTGACCATTCCGCCAGCATTTCTGGAGAAAAGCGATGTTCAGAGCCTTCGCGTTATCCGTTGTAATCGTTGTCCTCGCTGGGCTGCCTCGGCTTGAGGCGGACGAACCGGCCGCCAAAAAACCCGCTGACACCGAGCCGCCGCGACTTGGACTTGAGAAGGGTCTGGTTAACGTAGTTCCCGCCAACATGTTTCGCTCCGTTCAAATCGTCAGGGATCTGGCGGAGTACAACATCCTGAATCTGCGTCCGCGAGAAACGGAGGCGTGGATCGTCGCGGAAATCGTTCCTGGCGGACTAAGTGGGGCCTTGCATAACCAAGGAGCGTATATCCAGGCCGAGACGGGCAAAGTGATTGACAGTGGAATCAGACCCAGACTGGTCACTCTGGTAGGTGGTCAATGGAAGCGGCTGGAGTTGCTCAGCGGCGAGGCTCCCGCGGAAGGACGCTTTGAATGGAAAGAACCCTACGTCGATAACTCCTTTGACAGGCATTTCAACATTTACGACCAATTCTCAGTCTTCACGGGGCCCAAGAACAATGGAACGGTGATCTGTCAATTTTTCAAAGACCGTGCAGGTGCCGCAAAGTTTTCGTCGGTGACATCGATCCCCGACGACTGGAAGACTTTTGTGAAGCCGGCGTATGCGTATCATGTCCGGCATTCCGCCGAATTTGCGGACAGCGATCTGAACGGACTCAGGAAGATGGCGTCCGGTGACAATCCTTTCATCGCCCTGACGGCCATTCGCCATCTTCTCGGCAAGACAACCACGGAAGAAGAGTTTGATCAACTAGCCGATCTCGCGCGTTCATTGCCGAAGTTTCGGCAGGCCGTGCTCACTTATTTGCTGTTGAAGAAAAACGACGACCCCTCACTCGACGCCATTCTGAAAGCCATCAGCCGTTCAAAGACCGCTGCCGAGCTACCGGGGCTGGCGCTCGGCATGGAATCTTGGGCAGCATCGCGGGGACGAGGAACGTTATTCATGGATCCGGGGGCAACAAAAAACTTGCGCGAAAAAGTCATCGAGAAGTGGCAGGGTTTTGATCCTTCAACGGACGACGTTGAGGACTGGAAGTCTTGGCGCAAGATACTGGTAACGCCGGGTGTTCAAGAAGGCAAGTCGATTCAAGTGAAGAAATAACGCTCAAGAACCTCGATGGTCGCCAGCCAAATATCGAATATCGAACAAGGAATGTCGAAGGGCGAAGGCAGAGTGCCGGCGAGCCTCCAGCGTTAGCTGGGGGCGGTTCGGCACCAAACCGCATCTTGGCCGCCGAGTCACCCGGCCCAAGTTCTTGAAAGCGGTGAAAACAACGGCAGCATTTAGCCACTCGGGCGCAAGCGGAACAAACTCGTGGATCGTGTGCCTGGAATGCACTGGCCTGTGCAATCCATGCGCACAGCGCGATGTGTCGACTTTTGGAACTGATTCACAATGGTCGCCTAGCCCGGCTTTGTGGCGACTCGGTGGAATTGGTACGCGGTTTGAACTGGCAGCCCGGGGATACTTGCCACCGAGCAGCCAAATCAGGGGCCGCAATGCAATCACTCGTTTCGACGCCAAAACGGAATTACCAGTTCTCGCTGCTCAGAGCCTTCTACGTGACCACTTGCGCCGGCGTAGCACTGGCCGTGCTTGTGAACGCCAATTGGCAGCCTGAAGTTCTATTGCCAGTTGCCGGCCACGCTTTGTGGTTGGCTCTGCTGGCACATTTGGCCGGGTTCCGACGGGGTCTGGTGATCGGTGTGCTCATTGGGCTCGTGGCCACCTGTTCATGGCAGACCAGCTCGTACAACCCGTTCGTCCTTTTGGCTTCCTTCATTTTGACTACGGCCTGCGTATCGATATGCGTACTCTGGTCCGCGGGAAGTGACCGGAAGCTTCGAATCACTGCCACGGCTTCGCTGGCGATTTTCGTTTTAGGCGGCACTTTTCCATTCGAATTTCGATGGCTCAATCATCTCCCGATTCGCTGGTCGCCATCCTTGCTTGTTTGTGAACTTGGCATCGTGACGTTCTGTGCGTCAATGCCGTGGCTTGTGCTGTGGCGCAAGAAGTCGCTAGGAGAGAAATGTTATTCACCCAGTTGGATAGACACCGCGGCCTGGATGATCGTGGGAGTGAGTCCCTTTTTCACCGTGGCGATTCCACTAGCCGTACTGGTGAATACAGCTTTGAAAAACCAGGCTAGGCCGACCCTGGAGAGTGGGCTCGGCCTTCTATTCGCCGGTCTCTTTTTCCTAGTGCTGTTAGGTTACGTCGCCATGCCGATGATCCTGGTCGGGCTTGTCGTGCAATGGTATCGTAATCGATGGCACGCGGCCGCGAACTTGGCTGCCGCCGGATTCCTGCTCGCCTTGATAGCCGCCTACTATCGGTGGCTCGCGGCCTGAATCACTAACGAATTTCACTGTTGTTTTTCTTGACCCTTGCTTGCAATCGCGTTCTTGCCACTCGCCTTTCCAATTGGTCCCGCAGCCCTTGAAGAGTACGACCCACCGCCATGTATTCACTCAGTTGCCGTCTGATTGTCTGCCAGGTGAAGGCGCTAACTTAGCCGCCGGAACACTCGCTCCGTGATATCAGGGATGGCTTTCGATGAATTCCAGATACTTACGCATGGCTGTCGAGTAGCTCGAAGAGTGGTCTCCATGAATCATGATGATTTCCAATTGACCATCACCGTCGGCGATCTCACGCCGTGCCGCTCTGACACCGCCCATTACTCCATCGTCACTCCTGCCGATGTATGCGTAGTGCGGTCGCTTCATCCAGCGAATATTGCCCGGTAGGACGCGAAGTTCGCGTTCGGTCGGATTGGTCAAATCGAAGGCAACTCTCTCTTTGCCGATGAAGTCGAAAATATCGGTACCGTACAATCCTCCAGAACTGCCGCCATGTTGAATCGGGATATCATCCATCAGCGACAGCATCGCTGACAGCACACCGCCTGAACTATGGCCAAACGTGTAGATCTGCTCGGCGTCGACGTACGGCTCGTTGCTCAGCCAACGAACAGCGGCTACGGCGTCGTCGAGTTCTCCATAAAACGTTTCGAAGTTTCCGGGAAGGCCGTTTTCCCCGCGCAGCCAGGGCGTCATGACAACAAATCCCGCGTCGATGAAGGGCTGGCAGTCGTGCAGGTCACTGGCTCCGAAGGCGAAGCCGCCGTGGAAGAATACGAGCGCCGGATGTTTTTTCGCTTCTTCCAAGTTGGGGACATGCACCCACGCCTTGAGCTGCAGGTCTCCGGATGGATAGATGACTTCGCGGATTCCTTGCGGAGGTTCCTCACGTCTCCAGGATTGTGGCGAGGGGCCCGGCGAATGGAGCTTGGTCTTGAAGCTTGATCGGCGGACCAGAAATGATACATCGTTGTCTTGTGTGCTTTCGCGCTCTTGCAAGCAGCCCACAACCGTGCAGGCCAGGAGGCATGAAAGCAGGGAGAAAAGTACCGCGACTGCCCGTTTGTAATTCGTTACCGTCATTTCAACTCCCCGGCGGTTGCCGGTGTTTGTCATGCCTGAAAGATTTGGTTGGAGGGTCGCATGATCTTACCAAGTGCAAGCACGTCAGGAAACGAATTGAGGGTCTAATGCAGTGTGGGCCCGCTTTGGTAATTGAGCCCCCAGCAGGCCGCTGTTCTTTCGCGACCCAAGGAGAATCGTGGCGTGCCCAACAGCAGCCGGAACTGCGTCTAGACCACTTGCGTCGTCAACAGTAACGACGGCATCCCAACTTTCGCCGTTTCACTGCACTACCCGTTGACCTAGTTAAACAGTTTGGGCAGTACGACGACGTCACCCAGATCCGTCACTTTGCCGGCTTCGATTCGCAGTTGCGGACGCCCTCTTTTCCAGACCTTCGCCTTGCCGGCCTGTTCGACTTCTTGGATGTAGCCCGCCGCGTGCCGAAACTGAAAGGTGTGTTGGCCCGCGGGGAGATTCTTGATCGTGAATTTCCCCTTTTCATCCGTGATCGCGACATAGGGGTGGTCACGAATGACGATTTGAGCCGTCATCCAAGGATGTATATTGCATGAGATGTTTGCCGGATTTCGTTCAACCAAGCTGAACTTACGCGTCACCTGCGATTTAGCCGGGATCACGATGTTAAACGACGGGTTTGTAAAAGCGCTGAAATTCACATTGTGTCCCACATTGTCCGAGTTGCGCAGAATCACCGTCTGGGACACCCGGATAAACGCAACATGCGGTTCGAACTGGCACTTGGTATTATCCAGGACAACCTTGGCGTCGGCGGTTGCATTGAATGACGGGTGCGGCGTGGGCGGCTTGCCGCCCAGCTTGTAGTTCACATACAGGCTGGCGATCACGTTCTGAATTCCGCCGTCTTTGTCGACAATCAGAAACGGGTCGAGCGGCTTGAACGGTCCGCAGTATTCGTCCCCTTTTAGGTCGAGTTCCTTGCGTGCAGGCGGTTTGCCCTTATAGACGAATCTACCTGTCAGATCTCCCCACTCGGCCGCCGTCGCGGAACTCAACGAGAATGCAATCATCAACAACGTCGTCAACAAGGTCCGATGGAGGAGGGCCATGGAATTTGAACTCCCGTTTCGAGGAATGAGCCACCAAAAAGATTCGCAAGAAATCTTACTACATTTCTGGGGTGGCTTGAAACGAAAACCAGCGTGGCGCGGCCAAGCTCGCTGGAATTATCAGTGGCCGCATCGCCGGGCGGTCGTCGCGTCCGCGGCAGGTGGGACGCCTGCACCACAAGTTTCGGGCGTCTCGTTAGTGGGCCGAATAAGTGTCGTCGCCCTGGCTGAGGAAGTCCTCTCGCAGGCTGTCGATGGCCCGCTGGTTTCGCTTTTTGCGGGTCGAGACGCCCCCGTAGTTGATTTTGAGACTGCCCGGCTTCGAGGTCCTTTCTTGGGACATCGACACTTTGAACTCCCCACCGTACCTTTCGATTTCCCGCCCGTGCTGGGTACACAGGTGCGTGTCCAACAGCAGTTCCGCCCGCTCCGGCTCGATCATCTTTTTGCACACCTCGCAGATTCGCATTCGCTGGTCCTCCTCTATCTAATATTTCGACAACGAACAGCCATCCTTGGTTCCCACCGCGCAAAAAAAATGCCGAGAGGAACGGTGCCGTGAAGCCGGTCTGATGTTCTCTCGACCAATGCGCCGTAAGTATTCGCCTGCTCGGTGCGAAAGTCAAGAGACGGAACCGAAGTCGTTTCTCAATAGCGCCCATGTGCCTCCCCTCCGGCTCTTTCGGTACGGGGGAGGGCGATCGGGAGGGATGGAGGCTGAGCGACCCGCGCGGAAGCGCAGGGCTAATATGGCTGCGGCTGATTCATGGAATCTTGACAGACGCTTCAAGGTCCGGGCCATGCAACTGCCGCCCATCTCCACTATGATTGGTTGCTGCCAGCGGTCGTCCGTTCCTACGCAACCCGCTTGGCGAGGCGCTAGTACCCCGGATCTCTCATCCTAGTAGCGACGATGACCATGAATCCTGACAAACCATCCTCCACGAACCACGTCGGCGCGGCTGAACTGCTGGCATCTTTACGTAAGTATGCGGATCAATCTAACGATGCCTTTACTTTGCGGGATGCGATTGTCGAAGGCGATTTGGATTTGCGGTCGCTTACGTTTGCTCCGAAAGTGGCGTTCAACCGCTGTGTTTTTCGCGGGAAGGTCGACGCCAGTGAAGCTCATTTTTCTAAGTCGTTGACGCTGACGGGGTGCCGATTTGAACGTGACTTGCGGCTGTTTGGCACTCGGGTCGGCGGGCAGTTGTTGATGGACGGCGTGGTGATCCGTGGCGTGCCGGCCGAGGGGGCGTCGTTGGAGCAGTTGCACGTGGCCGGGAATCTGTCGGCCGCTGGGCTGGACGCCGACGGTAAGCTGAACTTTCGTGGAGCGCGCGTCGAGGGGCAAATGGACTTTAGCGGCGCACGGGTCGCGGGTGATCTCAGTTTGCAAAACGCGCGGCTGGCGGGCAATTTGTTTCTGCGGCCCCATAAGGGAAAGCGGGCCACGATCACCGGCACCGCGTGGATGTTTGGCGTGCAAGTGGGCGACTTGGTTGACCTGAGCGGAGCGTCGATTGGGGGCGACTTGCTGCTGGAAGATGCTCGGCTTCAAGGCGGGCTCTTCTGTCGGCCTCAAGACGGACAGCGCGTCGAAGTCGGCGGGAATGTCTGGTTGACGGGGGCGGCCGTATCCGGATCGGTCGATCTTGGCGGGGCGAAAGTTGCGGGCGACGTACTGGCCGAATCGGCGGAAATCAAAGGCGGCTTCTTTTGTCGAGTTGAAGAAGGACAGCGTGCCGAAGTCGGCGGGCGTTTTTGGCTATCCGCCGTCGATATCGGCAGCCAACTTTCGCTGACCGGCGCGAAGCTGGCGGGAAACGTCGTGCTGCAACATGCGGAAATTGACGGCGGCGTGCAAGCTTGTCCGCAAGATGGCTTTCGCACGGAAATCGGCGGGCAATTGTGGCTGGTCGGAGCCAAGGTCAACGGCGGCGTCGATCTAACGGCGGTTCAAGTATCCGGAGCCGTCTATTTGCAGAACGCACGCATTGACGATTTGGCAATCCGGAGCAATGAGGAACACCGCGTTGAGTTTGACGGCTTGCTCGACGCGGAAGCGGCGAAGATCGGACGTCTGGAACTGGACGGAAGAACGACCGCCGATCAAGCCGTTAAGCTCTCGTTGGCCGAAGTCACGCATTTGAACCTGCAGCAGTCCGTGCCCAAGCAAGTGGAACTCGAAGGCTTTCAGTTTCAGCAATTGACGCTGCCCAAGGATAACTATCTGGGTTGGCTGGCCGCCAGCAGTTCGTTTCAGGCCAGTACCTATGTCTTCATGGAAGACTGGCTCCGCAACCACGGCAATCATTCGGCCGCGAACCGTGTCTATTTGGCGATGCGCCGCCGCGATCGGTGGGAAGGCCGCAAGGGGATGTTGCGCCGCCTTGGTGATGGATTACTAGATGCCACGATTGGCTATGGCATCCACTGGTATCGGCCGCTGATTTTCTACTTTATCCCCATCTTGCTGCTGAGTTTGTTGATCTTCCGTAACCCGCAATCCGTACACCGCGACGTGCCAAAGTACCCGGATGCGACGCAACTGGCTACGATTATTCCCGCAGATAGTGACTGGGGTCTGACGGAGGCCGCGTCGATGGCACTGCGGACGAATCTGCCCATGTTCTTGTTGATGGTCGACGATGAGTGGCAGCCGTCCTCGAAAGCAATCGACTGCATGGGAATACCGCTGGGGATCAGTTACGCGGCGTACGCAATGGTCGTGTCGCTGCTAAGCTGGATTGCCGTTCCGCTGTTTGTAATCGGCATGTCCGGCATTCTCAAGAAAGAAGCGTGAGCTCGATGCCCGCATACCGTGTCCTGTTGACCGACTACGCCTGGGCGGACGTGGAAATCGAGCGCCAGGTGCTTTCCGCCGTCGACGCGGAACTCGTCGTGGCCGAGCAACAAGACGAGGCAACACTGGCCAATCTGGCGGCCGGCGTGGATGCGATTCTGACTTGTTGGGCCAACCTGACCAAGCCGGTGATTGCCGCCGCCGAGGAATGTCAAATCGTGGCTCGCCTGGGCATCGGGCTGGACAACATTGATGTTGCGTACTGCACCGAGCGCGGTATTCCGGTTACCAACGTGCCGGACTATTGCCTCGCAGAGGTCGCCGAACACACGCTCGCGCTAGTACTCTCGCTGGCCCGCAAGGTCGCCTTTTATCACTGGGAGACGAAAAGCGGACGCTACGACTTACAGGCGGGCACGCAACTGCGCCGGTTGGCTGGCCAGACGCTGGGAATTGTCGGTCTGGGCAAGATCGGCCGCGCGGTGGCGGCCAAGGCACGCGCGTTGGGCTTGGATGTGATCGCGACCAGCCGCAGCCACACGGATTCGACGGACGTTGCCGAGTTTTGTCCGCTAAACGAACTGCTGGCCCGCAGTGATTACGTTTCGCTGCATCTGCCGCTGAACCAACAGACGCGGCACATCATCAGCGCGGAAGAACTGGAGATGATGCAGCCGACCGCGTTTCTGATCAACACCGCGCGAGGCGATTTGATTGACCACGCCGCCCTGGCGGCGGCGCTGAAATGCGATTCGCTCGCCGGTGCCGCCCTCGATGTGCAAAGCCCGGAACCGCCGGATCTTTCGCAACCGCCATACAACGATCCTCGCGTGATCGTCACGCCGCATGCCGCCTTCATGTCGACCGAATCGCTGGTCGAACTGCGTACGCGGGCGGCCCGTCAAGTTGCCGATCGATTGTCGGGAAAGATGCCAGAAAATGTGACGAACTTGAAGTAGGTCACTTTCGCCGAAAACGACCTACCAGCAAGCTTACTACTAGGCCGACTAAGATATTTACGATTAGCGCAATGGGTCCCATCCATTGAAAAGTAATGGGATCGCGGGGCGTGAGTACCGGTTCGTTCGTCTTGGGATCAAGCACCAGTGCGCCCGTTTCGGGATCGGTCTCCGTCACCGCCGTTACCAGTATGTTGTTCTTTTCGGTCAATTCGACTCCAAAGACATCCGGATCCACGTCGTAGTTGGTCGCCAGAAAGACGACCAATGGTCCGGAAAAGGCGATCGCCGAGGCGACGATAGTGCCGCAAATCGCGCCGGCCCACACGCCTGACGGCCTGGCAAACGGAACGAACAACGCGAAGAAGAACAGGCAGAAGATCGGCACGGTGGGAAGATTCACCGTTTTACCGGTCACCTCCGTGATGTTGCCCGGAATGTATTTCATGAACGTGCTTCCCAACACGACAACCACTCCGATCACCAGCGCCAGCATCTGAGCCGTGCGGACCGCTCCTTTTTCCGTGTCGGCCTGCCACCCCAAGCGTCCCAAAAAGTCGGTCGATACGACGGCTGCAATCGAGTTGACTCCTGAATCAATGCTGCTCATGCCGGCCGCGAACAGTGCGGCCACGACCAACCCCGAGATTCCGATTGGCAAGTGATAGGCGATGAAACGGGGAAACAAATCGTCGGCATTCTTGTCGATCGACATGTCGCTCGGCATCGCCTCGGGGTGTTGCTGGAAAAATCCGAGCAAGGCGAATCCAACGGCGTACAAAGTCAAGCCGATCGTGGCCCCGACAATTAACTGCGTGGCAAAGGCGCGTCGAGCCGCCCGGACATCACGGGTCGCCATGAAGCGTTGGACCGAAGTCTGATCGCCGGCCGCGGTTCCCACATACCAAACGAACAACGCCAGGATCGATCCGACGACCGTGATGCGCGTTCGTGGATCAAAACTGATGACCGGTTGCGTATCCCAATGAGGCTGCCATTTGGTGGGAACCCAGCCAAAGCCGCCGAAATCCCAAGTTACGGTGGCGATCACCAGCAGTGCCCCGCCAAACAGCAGCACGGTTTGCATGAAGTCGGTCACCACCACGGCTCGCAGCCCGCCCAACGTGGTGTAGATGATCGACACGACACAAGTGAACAGGACAATCACCGAAATGCTGGACACCAACAAGGTCGACCCGTCCCAACGAAAGATTCCTGGCAATTCGGATGGATCCTTGGCGTTGCTAAAGCGCATCGATTGCATCGACCAGTCGCTGAAGTCGACGATCCAATAATCGATATTGATCATCACGGCCATCGCCTGAGCGGCCAAGTAGACCAGCAGGGTCATCCACACCAGTCGCAGCGCCAAAAACATCGACGCGCCCAGCAGTCGAACGCTGAGCCCCAGTCGCGCTTCCAACAGTTCATACGCGCTGGTCACGCGCTGTTTCATATAGGCCGGTATGAAACCGTAGGCGATGACGACGTACACCAAGGGCAAAGCCAACATGCCCAACAGATTCACGGGACCCTTGCCCAGCGACTCGCCCGGCATCGAGCGGTACGAAATGGTACTGAGCAACGTCGCGAATAGCGAAATGCCGATCAGAAATGGATTGATGTTGCCGCCGCCGACAAAGTAATCCTTGGTGGTCTCTTGTTGTCGGCTGAAGTAAACACCCAGCGCAATAGTGCCCGCGCCATAGACGGCGATGATGATCCAGTCGAGCGTCTTCAAACCCGACGCGATTTGCGCCGCGGAATTCGCGCCGGCGGCCGCCTTTTGTTTGTCGCCGGCTTCCTCGGCCACGGCGCTGCCAGCAACAAGAGCAAGCAACAACGCGGCGGCCAACAAAATTCGTGGCATGATCATGAAAAACCAAAGAGACCTAAAATGCCACTACTTACGCAGGCAGTACAGCGTCGAACGAGTGCGAACATACAAGCCGCCGTCGGCAATCGCAGGCGTTCCAATGATGGTGTCGCCCATATTGTTTTTGGCCAGCAGTTCGTAATCGGGACTGTTCTTCAGCACCACCACGACGCCATTTTCCCCCCCGATATAAATCTTACCGTCGCCAACAATGGGCGAGGCAAAATACGACGACGAATTGCCAATACGTTTGGGTCCTCTCAGCGCCTTGCCCTCCTTCGTCTCGAACAACGTGGAGATCCCGCCTTCCTTCACCAGCAGCATGCGATCGTCGAGTACCAGCGGAGAAACAATGTGGTCCGTGTGTTTCGTTTTGTGTTTCCACAGGAGATGCGTTTTGGTAACGTCGCCTCGGCCGCCGCCGCGAACCGCCATGATGTATTCATCGGCCGACTCGGCACTGTCGAATCGGGCACCCGCAAAGTTGTCCGGATGCAAGAAGGCGAGATCTAGTTCCTCGCCCTCCAAGTAGCCGTCCTTGTTGAGATCGCCGCGACCGAACGTTTTCTCATAGAAGGCTTCCGGAACTTTGGCCCCGACCACCATGGCCTGCATCTCTTCCTTCGACAATTTACCGTCGCTGTTGCCGGTTTCGGCGCGGTCGGCCGATGCCAGCCACTGATTGGCAATTCCGCCGCTCTGCTGTGAAATGTAGATCACGTCGCCGACGCAGGCCGGGGTCGTCTTGATGTTCCGCAGCAATGTCTTGGCACGCCACAACCGCTCGCCGGTTGCCGGATCATAGCCGATTAGCAGGCCCGTCCCGCCAACCACGATCTCGTCGCCCTTGTCGGTCTGGCAAATGACCGGGTGCGAATAGTTGACGGCCATGTCGTCGCGGTCGTCCTTCCATCGCACTTCGCCGGTTTCTTTGTCGAAGGCGTACATAGCCGGGTACAAGTCGTCGTCTTGGACGAACAGCACCAGGTCCTTGTACAACACGGGTGACATCGCCGGCCCCCACTTAAAAACGTAGAACGGCACGGGCAGTTTTTTTTGCCAGATGTCCTCGCCGGTTTTCGCATCCAGGGCCAGCATCCCGAGCGTACTGAAATAAAAGTAAACTCGTTCCTCGTCGGCGGCCGCCGTCGTCGCGGCGTGGCTATTGGTTTCGTGAACTCGCAACAACTCGCCTGTTTTCCATTCTCGCTTCCAAAGCTGCTTGCCGCTCTTGCTATCAAAGGCGAACATGGCGGCCGTCTCGTCGTCGAGCATGCCGCTGATGAACAATCGTCCGCCGGCAACCACCGGGCAACCAACCCCGTCGCCTACCTTGGCCGACCAGGCCACGTTCTTCGTGTCGCTGAATTCCGTCGGCAGCGGCACCTTGCCGGTCGAAATGCCCGCACAGTTTGGGCCGCGGAACTGGGGCCAATCATCCGCTTGGACCGGGGCGTGAATCGCGGACAGCAAGCAGGCCGCGACGAGTGCCACAACCATCCGATCAAGGTGAAAACGTCTAATGTTCATGCAGGGGCTCCTGGGGTGGTTTGTGTTGATGGTAACGGCCCCGGTGCCGCTCTACAACGATTCGATGCGGTTACCGTCCAAAAAAACTTGACCGTCGCCGCCAAATCTCCGAAAATCGTCGCAGGCGTTGTACTCTCTTGGAATGGAAAAAGTATGAGCAAAGTCCAGCCAACTCGCATGTCGCATCCCGCACTGACTCGCCGCACCGCGATTCAAGCCGGCGCGGTTGGTTTGTTGGGTCTGGGCGCGAATCACCTGGATGCTTTGCGCGCGGCCGATAATTCGGGAGCGACGGCACTGGGCCGGGCCAAGTCGTGCATTTACATCTTTCTTTCCGGCGGATTGGCCCAGCATGAGAGTTTCGATTTGAAACCGAACGCGCCCGCCGAAGTGCGGGGCGAGTTCAATCCGGTCGCGACGGCATCGCCCGGCATGCAAATCAGCGAACACCTGCCTGGACTGGCGAAGCGTAGCCAGTTGTGGTCGATTGTCCGTTCGCTCACGCATCCAACCAACGGACACACGCTGGGCCATTATTTCATGCTGACCGGGCGATCGATTGCCCCGGTTTTCCAAGGCGACCGCAAACCGCGACCCACCGATTGGCCTTCTATTGCCTCGGTGGTGGGCGACGCGCTGCCCGCGCGAAGCAACAACTTGCCGCCGTCGATCGTGCTGCCCGAGCGATTGGTGCATTGGTCGGGAGGCGTGATTCCTGGCGCGTATGGCGGACTCATGGGCAGCCACCGCGATCCGTTCTTCATTGAAGCTTCGCCTTATGGCGATCCGATGTGGCGCGGCGCGTATCCGGAATACACGTTTCCCAACCAAAGCAAGAAACCGCCCAAACAGCCAGACGCGCGCGTCTACCAAGCGCCGAATCTCACGTTGCCACACGGACTGACCGTCCCCTCGTTCCACAATCGGCTGGCGTTGCTCAAGCAACTCGACCAGCAACGGCGCGATCTGGAGACTTCCGCCACGGGGCAAAGTTACGATCGCGAGCGGCAACGGGTTATCTCGCTGCTGGCCGATAAGAAGGTTCGTCATGCGTTCGATGTGACCAATGCCGACGCGAAGACGCAAGAGCGCTACGGCGCGAACAGTTTTGGCTGGTCGCTGCTGATGGCCCACCGCTTGGTCGAGGCCGGAGTCAATCTGGTGCAGGTCAATCTGGGCAACAACGAAACCTGGGACACGCACGGGAATGCCTTTCCGCGACTGAAAGACAAATTGTTTCCACCGACCGACCGCGCCTTATGCGCCTTGCTCGACGACTTGCAATCGGCCGGCCGCTTGGACGAAACGTTGATTGTCATGGCGGGCGAATTTGGACGAACACCCAAACTTTCCACGTTGAACGAATCCTTTAGCGGCCCCGGTCGCGATCACTGGGGAGCCGTGCAGAGCGTCTTCTTCGCCGGCGGCGGCATTCAAGGAGGCCGCGTGGTTGGATCGTCGGACAAGATAGGCGGCTACCCGGCGTCGAGCCCGCAGAAACCGGAGAACATGGCGGCAACGATTTACCATGCGCTCGGTATTCCGTCGACCGCCGCTTGGCACGACGAAGCGGATCGTCCCCACCATATCTACCACGGTCCGCCGATCCAGGAACTGCTTTAGATCTAGACAACCGCTGGCAATCACTCGCCCACGGAATACACCGACACGGCATTCGAAGTTTCCGCGGCGGCATAAACGAACCGGCCATCCGGCGAGACGCCAACGCCCGAAACCGTTCCCAGGGCGGTGGGATCGACGATGATTTGAATCAGCGTCAGCTTGCCGGTTTCGGCGTCACGGTCAAACGCGGCGAGCGAGGCGCTTTCCGATGCAATCGCGTAGACTCGTTTTCCGTCTTGGCTCAGCGAGATCTCATTGCCACCCGCAAAGGAACCTACTTCATCGGCACCCTTCACTTTTTCGCCGACCGGATCGGTGGCGGGAACAATTTCCTGAATCCGCGCCAGCGAACCTTTCTCGGCGTCGAAGCGAAAGACGCCGACACTATCATCGCCTTCGAATCGGCCGGAGACGGTGTACACAAACTGCCCGCTGGCATCCGTGGCGATGCCAAATGCTCCGGCCAAACCGGTGACGCCTTCTTCTTCATCGCGCAACGTATCCAGAAACGTCACCTTGCCGGACATGGAATCCCGCCGCAGCGCCGAGACCGCGCCCGCATCTCGACTAGCAACGAAGGCAAATTTTCCGGAAGGATGATGCGCCATTCCCCGTACGCCGGCAAAATCCGCGTGGACATGGTGTTCGATAAACTCCAAGGCGGGCGCGTCCTTCATACCGGCGATGCGAAAGATGGTCAGGCCGCCGTGGTCATCCAGCGCGTAAACGAACTTGGCGTCGCGCGATAGGCTAATCTCGGTCGCCCACTCCAGGCCGGCAACTTCCTCGTCGATGCCCAGTTGCTTACTGTCGGTCAGCGTCAGTTTGCCGGAGTCCTTGTCGCGGGTGTAGAGGGAAACGGCCTTCGCTCGAAATGCCGTCGCCACGGCGAGCCGTCCGTCGGTGCTTAGCCGCAACGCCGTAGCTCCCTCCAGCCGCGCCTCGTCTTGAACCGTCTGCACATGCTCGAGCTTCCCCGTCTTCGCGTCTCGAGCAAAGACAACATGGCTGGCCGCCTGGTAGGCCGAAGCATACAGAAATCGCCCATCGGGACTGACAACAACACTCGTCGTGCCGCCCAAGTCTTCGCGAACGACGCTTTCAACCAGAGTCAAAGGGCCGGGCTCGGCGACAGCGGAACCGATCAGAAACAAATTGGCCAGGAAAGCGGTTAGAACGCGGTACATATACAAGACTCCGAGTTTGATTTGTTCGTTGCCGATCTCTTGCACGGAAGCCTTGTTTTACCACGAAAATTCACTGGCAACCAATGCAATCTCCGGCCCCGCGGGGCCAGCCGTGGACGACCGGTGGCACGCGGCAACATCACAACGACGTGTCAGGATCGTGCCAAGCAACTAAACTAACGTGCTGAGCGGTTTTCTTCCGCCAAACCAGAAATCAGAAAGGTAGCCTGTCTCATGAGTTGCTCGGCATTACGGTGGCACGTGGTTACGGCCTTGATAGTGTTCTCGACATTGCTTGTCGCACCGAATTGGTCGTGGTCCGCCGAAGGCAAGACCAAGAAAATCGTGTTGATCGCCGGACCGATCACGGGCCATCCCAAACATACGCACGAGTATGAGAAAAACGTCATTCTGTTGAAGCACTTGCTTGATACGGCACCCAATCTTAAAGGGGTCACGGTCGAGGCGCATTTCAATGGCTGGCCTGACGACCCTTCAACGCTGGACGATGCCGACACGATTGTCATGACCTCGGATGGCGGTGATCGCAACGAAGCCAGTCATCCGCTGTACGTCGAAGGCCGCATGCAAGTCATCGAGCGGCAAATGAAGCGCGGCTGCGGCTTCATGCAGTTTCACTGGTCGACGTTCAATCCGAGCCGCTTTCACGATCAAATCACTGAATGGGTGGGGGGGTACTTTGATTACGAAACGGGCGACGGGCCAAGAAAGTGGTATTCGGCAATCAAGACCTGGGAAGGGCCGGCGAAACTGCCGACGCCCGATCATCCGATCTGTCGTGGCGTGAAGCCGTTTCGCGTGAAGGAAGAGTTTTATTATCGCATTCGTTTTCGCGAAGACGACTCGCGCACGAAACCGATCGTCACGACCCAGCCGCCCGGCGAAGCGCAAGACTACGCCGTCGGTTGGGCGGTCGAGCGAAAAAACGGCGGACGCGGCTTCGGCTTTACCGGCGGGCACTTCTACGACAACTGGTGGAACGAAGATTTTCGCAAACTGATTCTCAATGCGGTTGTCTGGACCGCAGGCGCGGAGGTTCCCGCCGAGGGCGTTCAATCGACTTTGGCCGCGCCGGTCAAGGCGCTAGTGCTGACCGGCCACAATCACCCAGCTCACGATTGGCGAAAGGTGACCGCCGCTTTGATTCAAGTCATCGAACAAGATCCGCGCGTGTTTGTCGACGTGACTGAAAACATCGAAGACCTGGCGACCGACAAGATTGACGATTACGACTTGCTGGTCATGAACTATTCAAGCTGGGACCGCGCGGGGCTGAGCCAAAAGGGTAAGGACAACTTCACCCGATATTTGAAAGAAGGCCGTGGCGGACTGTCGGTGATTCACTTCGCCAACGGGTCGTTCACCGACACGCTGCCCAACAAAGAAGCGGACTGGGAGGAGTTTCGCACCAAGATTGTTCGCCGAGTGTGGGTGCATGGCGAAGGCCGCAGCGGTCACGATGCCTTTGGTCCATTCCGCGTCGACATCACCGACGTCGCACACCCGATCACTAAGGGCATGCAGCCCTTCCAAACGGTCGACGAGTTGTACTACCGTCAGGAAGGGCCGCTGCCGATCGAGCCGCTGGCCACCGCCATGTCGAAGAACACCGGCAAGGCGGCACCGATGGCGTTTGCTTACAAGTACGGCAAGGCGCGAGTCTTTCAGACGGTTCTGGGCCACTCCGATCAGTCAGTTCGGCTGGCCGGAGCGCTGATTCGCCGTGGCACCGTGTGGGCGGCAGGAAAAGAGAACATCACCTTTGATCCACCCGTTGAAATCACCGTGGACGGACTGTTCCGAGGTGGCAGCCAATGGACGCCTGCCGAGTCAGCGAAACGCGCGGCACCCGAAGGCGGGAAGCAATCGTCGGTCAAGCCATCGAACATCAACCCGATTGCTGACGGTCGATTCGGAAAAGCGCTCGACGGGCGCGCCGGTGGCGCGATAGTCAGCGGAAGGGCCCCGTTTCGCAAGCCACCGCTAACTGTCGAATGTTGGGCCAAACTGGACAACAAAGCGGGTTTCAACATTCTGGTCGCGAACGAGCTGAAATCGTCGGCGACCCACTGGGAACTTTATTCCTACACACGTACCGGGGCGCTCAGCTTCTACATGCCGGGCATGCGACCGGTCGAGATCAAGTCGAACGTCGACATCTGTGACGGCAAGTGGCATTATCTGGCTGCAACCTACGAGCCTCGACAAGTCAAACTGTTCGTCGACGGAAAGCTAGTCAAGGAACAAGCGATCGAATCGGCGGGCGGGGCGACTGTCGAGGGCGACCTGGCCATTGGTTCGCTGGTCAGTCGCGGCATTGGCTTCGCAGGGATCATCGACGAGGTTCGCATCTCCAACACGGTACGTGAGATTTCCAGCACGCCCGAGCAGCCTTTCGCCAAGGACGATCAAACCATCGGACTGTGGCACTTTGATCGCCTGAACGACAAAAAACAGTTTGCGGACGAATCATCGCAAGGCACTCCGGCCGTGTTATCCACGGCGGCGGCGAACCAGAGCCCGGGTGATCATTGGGGGAAGGACGCCGTCGGATTTCGCTCGACGGAGGAAGATTGGTCCGACGGCCGCTGGAATCGATCCGATGTGGGCCGGTTTCTAGCGGCGTCCATCGCTACGCCCAAAGAACCGACATTGAAAGGACTTTCGATTCGACTAGGCGACCGGGGCCAAGCCGCCGTTTGTTTCGATACGAAGAACTTGGTGACAAGGGCGGGCTGGACGGGTGATTTTCTCCGCTTCGATCCCACACGATTCGGGCTGATTCGGCACCCAGTCATGGGCGGCATCGTGCGACACTCGACCACGCAAAAGCCTCGGGGCCGCCTTGCCTATAAAGGACATTACCAACACGGGCAGCGCGTTGTTCTGGCGTACGAAATCGACGGCGCGGAAGTCCTGCAATCGCCGTGGGTCGTCGAACAGGATGGACTCACCGTTTTCACGCACGAGTTTCAATTCGGCCGCGCGCCGCCGGGCCTCGCCATCCCAATTTGTGACACATATGAAGGCACCTGCCGCGATAGTCACAAAGACGGCGTTCATTTTGTCCGCGTCGAGCACGCCGACAAAATGACCGCCGTCGCGGCCGTGGGCAGCGCTGCGGCACTCGTTGTCGACGCCGGCACCGTGTGGTTGAAGATTCCAGAGGGTACGCGTTCTGAACGTTGCCAGGTCTTGATCTGGTCGGGGGCAAAGGAACAAGTTCAACGATTTGAAGCCATCGCCACGTCCAAGCAACGGTCGAGCGATCTGAACAAGCTGACCGAACCGGGTCCCACTATATGGCCTCATCGCCTGGCGACCGGCGGCAGCCTAGGCCAAGGCGACGGCCCCTTCGTCATCGACACGATCAACATTCCGTTCGAAAATCCGTACCGGGCGTTGATGTTCCTTGGCGGGCACGATTTCTTTTCCAACGGGGATGCGGCGGTTTGCACGGTTCACGGCGATGTGTGGCTGGTGCGCGGAATCGGCGCGCGACTGGACAAGGTTACTTGGAAACGTTTCGCTACCGGGCTGTTTCAGCCGCTGGGACTGAAGATCATTGCAGACCAAATCTATGCCCTCGGCCGCGATCAAATCACTCGGCTGCACGACCGCGATTCAAACGACGAAGCCGACTTCTACGAGAACTTCAACAACGATGGCGCGACGTCGTTTGGGAATCACGACTACGCCACTTGTTTGGAAACCGACAGCCACGGCGATTTTTTCTACCTGCGGGGAAACACCGGCCTCGAGCGAGTATCCCGCGATGGCCGCCGTCACGAATTGTTCGCCACCGGCTTTCGCAATCCGCACGGCATGTCGATCGGCCCGGATGATACGATCACGGTCGCACCGCAGGAGGGCGAATGGACGCCCGGTTCGTGCATCGCGCAAGTCCAACAAGGCGGGCACTATGGTTACCAAGGTCCGCGCAAGACGCCCGATCGACCGCTGGGCTACGACCGGCCGCTGTGCTGGATTCCGCGTTTGGTCGACAATTCGTCTGGCGGCCAAGTATGGGTGCCGAAGGATCACTGGGGACCGCTGTCGGGCAGTTTGCTCAGCCTGTCTTTTGGGCGCTGCTGGATGTTGCTCGCCCTGCGCGAGGAAATCGATGGCCAGCCACAAGGCGGGCTGGTGAACATGGGTTTGGAATTTGAATCGGGTGCGTCGCGGGCTCGGTTCAACCCGGTGGACGGCCATCTTTATGTTTCGGGACTTAAGGGCTGGGTCAGCAGCGCCGTGCGAGATGGGTGTTTGCAGCGCGTTCGGTACACGGGCGCGAAGATCGATCTGCCGACGGGGCTGAATGTGCATGGCAACGGAATCGTGATTCGCTTTGCCCAGCCGCTCGATATGAAGTCGGCTCAAGATCCCGACAACTACTTCATTCAGCAGTGGAACTATCGTTACTCGCAAGAATACGGATCGCCCGAATACAAGGTTTCCAATCCGGCCCAACTTGGACGGGACGAAGTCGAAGTCAAATCGGCCACGCTGCTCGACGGCGGCCGCTCGGTGTTTTTGGAGATCGCCAATCTCAAGCCGGTCATGCAGATGCAGATCGATTATTCGTTGCGAGCCGCGGACGGAATCGAAGTCAAGAACAGCATCTACAACACGATCAACATTGTCCCGGCAACCAAAATCAAACCCGGCACGCACGCGCGGCGGCCTCGCCCGGGCGAACTGGCCGCGGATTTGAGAGACCGCTTACGACCGGGCTTGATCGCCCGATTCACTCAAGGTGAAACAAAGGATGCGCGAACCGCTCGCATGGCCGCGTTGTTTGTCCCGCAAGGTTCGCATCCGACGCCGTGGCTCGACGCGGCCCCGTTCAGCGCGACTTTGGAAGGATTTCTGAAGGTCAACCTGCCGGGGAAATACCGCTTTCGCATCCAAGGAACAGGCACCACCGTGTTGGCGATCAACGGCCAGGCGATAGCGCTCTCGGCTACCGTGGCACTACATCGCGGCTTTAACCAAATCAAGATCTCGTTCAGTTCGCCCCGCGACGCCGAAGCGCAGTTGCGCTTGTTCTGGTCGTCGGATGCGTTCGCTGCCGAACCGCTGCCGCCTCGGATACTGTTTCACGACCATGGGGACCCGCAATTGATGGAAGCCGCCGATCGACGTGGCGGAAGGGAACTATTCGCCACGCTGCACTGTCACCGTTGTCATCAAACCGACGCGGCCAAGCAGGATGGCCGATTCGCCTTCCATGAACTGAATCGCCAGCCGCCGGTGCTGGACCTTGCCGGCATGCGATTTCGTCCCGGCTGGCTCTACCAATGGATGCTTGACCCGGCGGCTCTGCAAAATCATGCCTCGATGCCGTCGCTGCTTGACCCGGATCGCAAAGGCGACCGGCAGCGGGCACTTCACATGACGGCCTATCTATCGTCGCTCGGCAGCGATGCCGCGTCGTCCTTCGATCCGGTTTCCGACGCCGCCTATCGTGAGGGTGAAGTCTTGTTTGAAACTCTGGGCTGCATCAGTTGCCACCGTTTGACGCCGCCTACGGAAGACGACGAGTTTGGACGCCGGTCGCTGCATTTTGTTTCGGCCAAGTTCCGGCCGGGCATGCTGAAGTCGTTCTTGGTGAACCCGCACCAGCATCACGCCTGGAGCCGCATGCCGAATTTCCGGTTGACCGATGCCGAAGGCGAGGCGCTTGCCGCCTACTTACGATCGGAAGCCAAAGGAAGAACACCCGCAATCAACCTAGCCGATGGCGACCCCGTGCAAGGGCGCAAGTTGTTTGGCGAACTTCAGTGCATCAATTGTCATGGCGTCACGTCGAATCAAACCAAAGTCACGATGCAAGGTGCAGTTCGCGGTGCTGACGGGTGCCTGGGGGCAGACCACGAGAGTCGTCGCTCGCCCGATTTTCGCTTGCATGATGAACAGCGCCGCGCGATCACGTCATTCCTGTCCGGCACGGATCATTCTCTTTCACGGTCTTCCAACGTGGAAGCGTCGCAGCGACTGGTCCGGCGGTTGAATTGTGCCGCGTGTCACGAACGCGACGGCCAGCCGACGCAATGGCCCGAGATTCTGTTTGAAGAGGGCACACAGGGCAAGGTTCCCGAGCTGCTTCCGCATCTCACTTGGGCGGGCGAGAAACTGAATCCCAGGTGGATGGAGAAGATGATCGCAGGAAAGATCAAGACTCCTCCACGGGCGTGGTTGACGTCTCGAATGCCGTCGTTTCCCAGCGACGCGCACGTCTTGGCAACGGGCCTTGCGGCTCAGCACGGTTTTTCGAATCGCCCCGACCCGCCACGGTCCATCAACGATGAACTGGGGGAAGCGGGCCGTCGACTTTCGCTGCAAAACGGCGGTTTGGATTGTCGCCAGTGCCACGGCCTGGGATCGCGTCCGCCGGACGGCGATCAGAAGTCCAACATCGCGCTGGGCACCAATCTTTCCATCATGGCCGATCGTCTGCGTAAAGAGTATTACATTCGCTGGATGAACGATCCATTGCGAGTTGATCCGCAAACCAAGATGCCCAAATATGCCTCGGGCGGACGCACCAAAGTGCAAACGATTTTGGATGGCGATGCCAGTCGTCAATTCGAGGCGTTATGGCACTACATCCAGTCAGTGTCGGAAGCTGGCGACAATTGACGGCGTTGTCGCGAACCGGGCGATGGAAGCCTGAAGCGCAAGCGAAGGACATTACCACGTTTGCTTCGCTTACGCTTCAGGCTTCAATGATCCTTGTGCCAATGTTACGCATCGTCCGGCGGAGTTTCACGTACCAAGTATTTCTCCAGCAACGTCTCCATCGCGAAGCAGTGTTTGGCCGTCCGCCGTCCTTCGTCGACGACCGGGTCGAGGGCCACGGCCTCGATCTGATCGCCGACTCCCTTCAAGAACCGGATGGCTTCGTCGAGGCTGCTCAGTTCGCACAGCGTGGCCCATTCATCGGCGGCCTGCAAATACTCATCGGCCTTGGCTTCATTGCTGAAAATGCACAGAGCGGACAGCGCCCCGCCATCGCTCGACTGGCCTTCGATGCAGGCGAATCCCGATTCCTGGGCGGCAACAAACACGGGATAGTTCCACGGAGAGAAATCGATTTCCAGATGATCTTCGATGAATTGCGCGATGGGCAATTGCCAGCGGGCGTTGACCTGGTCGTCGGTGGGGCGTGGATCGAACGCCACTTGCGTAATCGGCGGGCGAACGCTCTCCATCAGCCAGCGAAACTCGCGGGCGTTTTTTAGGGCGCGGGGCTGGCCGGGCAGACCAAATTCCACCATCAAGCCCTCGGCCCGCGCAAGCTCGGTCATCACGACCAACATTTGCGACGGATCGTCTGGAAGGTTGCGGTCGACCAACGCCACATACCCCACTCCATGGGGTAGTATAAAAACCGGATATTCCCACGACATGCTCATCTGCAACGTTCCCTTTCCCATGATGTATACGCCATTCGGTCGCTTCGCGAAATGCCGGCCGGCGGTAAACTCAGCGGCCACCTTGCCTTACGCGCCAACTGCTGCTCCCGACTCGTGGGTTCAGAAGGGACCAGTAGTTTAGTAGCGTAGGCCGATCAAGCGGAGCGCTGCTCCGGCAGTCCCCAGTTTTCCCTGAAGTCGTGGATGCCGGAACATCGTCGCTTCGCTCCTCGGTCCGGCCTACGTAAGAAACGCGGCCCCGGCGTTATGTTCGCATGTTATCCTCTTAATAACTTCCCACCAACTTTCCATGCCTGGTTTAGAGAGCATTCCCATTATGTCCAAGGAACGAAAAATGTTGCTGTTTCGATCCGTTGTAATTTGCGTCTTTTGTCTCGCTGTTGTGCATCTTGCCGCGCCGGCCCAGGCCGACGACTTGGAATTCCGCACTTGGACGGATTCAACCGGCAAGCATCAAGTCGAGGCGGCCTTCCTGAAATTCACAGGCGGCAAAGTTCATTTGCAGCGGAAAACCGGCCAGCCGATCGTGATGGCGGTGGGCAAGCTGAGTAAGGCGGATCAGAGTTTCGTGAGGGCGCTGCTGGCGAAGAACACCGATTCGCGCAAGCCCGCGCCGACGGCCATGCAATCCAGCGATTGGCGCTGGTGGCGCGGACCCAACTCCAACGGCAAGGCCGCCGAAGGACAATCGCCGCCCGTGTCGTGGAGCGACACGGAAAACGTGGCTTGGAAAATTCCCGTCCCCGGACGCGGCCACTCGTCGCCGACCATTGTTGGCAACAAGATTTTTCTGACGACGGCCGACGAGCGATCGCAGATTCAATCGGTTGTCTGTTTCGAACGCGACTCGGGCAAGCAGCTTTGGCAGACGGAAGTCAATCGCGGCGGTTTTCCCGCTAAGATCCACAACAAGAACACGCACGCCACGCCAACCGTCGCATCGGACGGCGAGCGGCTGTATGTTTCCTTCAACAACCATGACGCCGTGCAAGTGACCGCGCTGGACTTGGATGGAAAGCAACTGTGGCAGCAGGTCGCTGGACCTTACATGCCTCGGCAGTACAAGTATGGGTACGGCCCCTCGCCATTGCTGTACAAGTCGCTGGTGATCATCGCTTCCGACTTTGACGGCGATTCGTTCCTGACCGCTCTGAATAGCCGCAGCGGCAAGGTTGAATGGAAAACGCCTCGGCTGCCCAAGCTGAGTTGGTCGTCGCCGATCGTGGCCCACGTTGCCGGGCGTGAGCAACTGTTGATCAGCGGCCAAGAGATGGTCGCCAGCTACGATCCCAATAACGGCCGCCAAATGTGGTCATGCAAGGCGACCACTTCGGCGACTTGTGGCACCATGGTTTGGGATGGCGATTTGGTGTTTGCCAGCGGCGGATATCCCACGGCCGGCACATTTGCCATTCGCGCTGATGGATCGGGCCGCATTGTGTGGCAGAACAATCAGAAATGCTACGAACAGTCGATGTTGGCTCACGAAGGATTCGTCTACGGCGTGACCGATCGCGGTGTCGCCTACTGTTGGAAAGCTGACGACGGAACGGAGCGATGGACGGCCCGGCTGGGCGGACCGGTCAGTGCTTCGCCCATTCTGGCCGGAGGGAACATCTATCTCTCCAACGAACGGGGAATGACGTTCGTGTTTGAAGCCAATCCCGACAAGTTTGTCGAAGTTGGCCGCAATCAGTTAGGCCAGGAGGCTTTCGCCTCGCCAACGATTTGCGACGGGCGCGTCTTTCTGCGCGTGTCCCAAGGAGGCGGTGGCGGCCGCCAGGAGATGCTGTACTGCCTGGAGAAGTAGGTCGTTTGGCGCGCCGGCCCAGAGGTTTTCTTGTGGGACGAAGGCCGCGCCAAGTGGCCACATCCTCCCATGCGAGGGACTTCTATTACCCACATGTAGGGGTGAGTGAGGCTCAGTATAAACGCACTGGCTGTCTTAGTAGGTTGCCTATCTTCATACGTTGAGTAACCGAGTGCGGCATCTTGTCGGCGGGTGCTGCTCGGATGCGAAATGAAGTAGACTGACTTGACGTGAATCCTCCTTTTCAATCAGGTGGATCGGCGGACGTCCCACATTGATCTTGGACGATCTTTGATATCGCCGTGGAAGCGCTGTTACGTATTCTCGCGAGAGACGGCGCGCCGGTGCCTTGTCCTTATTCTTCACCATCTGGAGTGCAGCCCCATGAAACAATTCCCAACCATCCTGGTGATCTTACTCCTCTTCACGGTCGCCCTCCGCGCACAAGAACCGGCCGCCGAGCCAGATGCACCGAAGCCGAATCCAGAGAAGGCCAAAATCCAAAAAGCGATCGATTCCTACGTCGATTCCTTCAACAAAGCCGATCCGAAAGCCGTGGCCGCGCACTGGACGGCGGAAGGCGAGTTCATCACGCCGGCCGGCAAGGCGTTGCGGGGTCAAAAGCAGTTGCACGAGGAATTCAAGGCGTATTTCGCGGAAACGAAGAATGCGAAATTGGAACTGCTGGGAACGGCGATTGATTTTCTTTCGCCCAGCGTGGCGGTCGAAACCGGCGTGGCCCGCGTGATCGCTGCCGAGGCGGAACCCAACGATACGGAATACGAGGCGATTCACGTCAAGACCGCCGACGGCTGGAAGATGGACAGTGTTCGCGAGCAAGAGTCCATCCAGACCGCGACGCATTATGAACAGCTTAAGCAACTGGAGTGGATGGTTGGTGAGTGGGTCGATTCCGACGAACACGCCACGATCGAAACCGTCTGCCGCTGGACGAAGAATCAAAACTTTCTCAGCAGAACCTTTCGAGTCTATGTTGAGGATCGGATCGATCTGGAAGGGACGCAGGTAATTGGCTGGGATCCCGCGCTGCAAACGATTCGATCTTGGGTTTTTGATTCCGAAGGAGGCTTTGGCGTGGGCCTTTGGTCTCATGAAGGCAACCAATGGACCGTGCGCGGTTTGCGAGTCTTGCCTGACGGGCGCCGAGGATCGACAACAACCGTGACACAATTCGTTGACGAGAATACTTTCACGTTGCGAACCATCGGGCGGCAGATCGATGGCGAACTGATGCCCAACATCGGACCTATCAAAGTGGTACGCAAGTGATCAATTGGTGAATTGCATTCATCACCTATAGACATACAAATTAGGGAATTAACATGAAACGATACGCATTTCTCATCGTGGCGGCTCTGGCCGTCGGACTGATGACAGCGGAAGATGTAAACGGTCGAGGTGGTCGCGGCGGCGGTGGAAGAGGTGGCGGTGGAAGAGGTGGCGGCGGCGGCCGCAGCTTTAGTGGCGGAGGCGGCGGTCGCAGCTTTAGCGGTGCCGGCCGTTCGCCATCCATGAGCCGGCCTTCGCCCAGTCGCCCCTCACCTAGCCGTCCCTCCGTTAGTCGTCCCTCGTATAGCCGTCCTTCCCCAAGTCGACCGGCGGTAAGTCGTCCATCCCCATCAATCCGGCCCAATCCGGGCATCGGAACACGACCGGCACCCGGCGGCGGTTTGGGAAATCGGCCCAACGTTGGCACGCGCCCGGGTGGTGGAATCGGGAACCGGCCTGAATTCGGCAATCGACCCACGACACGCCCATCGCAGGGGCAATTGCAAGACTTCCTCAACCTTCCGGGACAGCCCAGCCAGTTGCCTTCACGGCCCATTGCTGGAACCCGCCCCGGAATCGGTGATCGTCCTGGCATCGGTGACCGGCCGGGAATTGGCGATAGGCCTGGCATCGGCGATCGTCCCGGTATCGGCGACCGTCCTGGCATTGGCGATCGTCCGCGACCGGGTGATCGGCCCAACGTAGGCAACAACGTTCGCGACCGCTGGCAAAATCGCCCGGATCGTCCGTTCGACCAAAACCATTGGAACCGCCATGCCAACGATCGGCATTGGCACTGGCAAAGTCACTGGCACAACCACTCGCGTTATTGGTGTTGGCGTCCGTGTACCTGGGCGGCGTTTGGCGGTTGGTTCGCTTGGTCGTGGAGCGATCCGTACAACTACGATTACGGCTCGACGCTGGTCTATCAGGACAATGGCGTCTACTACAACGGCGAGCAAGTCGGCACGGCGGACGAATACTATCAGCAGGCTGATCAGATTGCCCAGAGTGTTCCAGCCAGCGCGGATCCCGAAAAAGTTGAATGGATGCCGCTGGGCGTGTTTTCCATCGCCGAGAAAGATGTTGCCGATTCGAGCATGATGATGCAATTGGCGGTCAGCAAGGAAGGGATCATCGCCGGCACCTATTACAATGAGATCACGAGCAGCGAGCGCCCCTTGGAAGGCATGGTTGACCAAAAATCGCAACGCGCCGCGTGGAGATTCTCGGACGGCAAGGGCCAGCAGACCGTTTTTGAAACCGGGATCTACAACCTAACCAAGGACGAGTCCTCGATGCTGGTACACTTCTCGGCGGATAACACGCAAACCTGGACGATGATCCGTCTGCCGGCCCCGAAGGATGCCCCGGACACTCCAAAAGAATAAGGCGGTGTTGACCACGGCCAGCCAGTTGCCATGAAGAACGTGCCGTTCGCCAATTCGGTGAGCGGCACGGGCTCATGGCTTCTTGAGCGTCACATTCAGGTTGAGATCTCTTCGTAGCCACTTTTCAGACGGTTGAAGGCATTCATCGTATCGAATCCACGAGCTAGCTGTTATTCTGAAGTAATGCCAATTCCAACAATTTACCGGATCTGCGTTCATCATTGTATCACTCCAGCCGTTGGGCTCCTGCTTGTCGCATTGTTGGCAGGCGGTTGTAGTCAAAAGCAGACGCGAGCCGGCGGAAATTCGAATGCGGACGGATCGACGGCGAAGCGTAAGAAAGCGAAAGCAGAGGAAGTCGCGCCTTCGATGGGCGTTCAAGCCTTCCGAGACGCAGCCTTCCAGGGACGGATTGAAACCGTACGGCAAGCGATCGAGCAAGGGGTCGACGTGAATGCCTCGGACGCCGACGGTCGCACCGCGTTGTTGCTGACCTCTTACGAGGGCAACACGGATGTCGTGCGTTTGCTGTTGGAACACGATGCGGCCATGAATCATCGCGATGCCGCGGGTCGAACCGCCCTCATGTACGCGGCTAGTGGTGCCAATCACGAAACCGTGAGTGTGCTGCTGAAAGCGGGTGCTGACCCGGATGTTGTAGATAAAGAGGAAGGATTTACGGCTCTGATGTTTGCTGACGCTGAGGGGCAGAAGGACGTCGTGAAGGCCCTGCTG
>JAJDEH010000399.1 GCA_029259935.1 Planctomycetota bacterium | reverse complement strand
TGCGGCTGCGGACTTCGCTACGCTCAGCCCGCAGCCGCACACCCGGCGGGCAGAAGCAACCCCGTTACCTGTTCCCTAACCCGTTCCTTCATAAGCCGTGGTACAAGAATTTAATGCTGGTCAAAGCTGCACGAACTGGCCACGTGGGACAACGAACTGCTTTCGATCGAACTGAGCGAACTTCAATCGGCGGAGTTCGATCTCGACGTGATCGGTTTCGACGGCGATGAGTTGGCGAAGCTGCTCGGCGATGACGCAGTCGAAGGCTTTTGCGATCCCGACGAAGTGCCAGATCCGCCCGGGGAAGCCATCACCAAGCCCGGTGAACTATGGATTCTCTGCGAGCACCGATTGCTCTGCGGCGACAGCACCGATGAACAAGACGTTGCCCGACTGCTCCACGGCGAGAAGGCGGTGTTGTGCGCGACCGACCCGCCGTATTTGGTCGACTACACCGGCGCACGTCCCAATGACAGCGGCAAGGATTGGACCGCGAACTACCGCGAGATCGACATCAAGGATGCCGATGGTTTCTTTCGCTTGTTGTTCCGCAATGTCATCGCTTCGCTCGCGCCGAACGCCGCGGTCTATTGTTGGCACGCCCACAAACGACAAGCGCTAATCGCGCGGGTCTGGGAAGACCTCGGCATCCTCGACCATCAGCAGGTCATCTGGGTCAAACCGACGCCGGTGTTCGGCCGCGTTTTCTGGCACTTCCGTCACGAGCCATGCATGATGGGCTGGATCAAGGGCAGCCAGCCTTCGCACGACGGTGATCAATCAGTCAACTCCGTTTGGGAAATCGACTGGGAAGGCAAGTCGCGAATTGTCGGCAACGAACACCCGACACAGAAGCCAGTTGAAATCTTCGCGCGTCCGATGCGCAAGCATACCAAGCGCGGCGACGTCTGCTTTGAGCCGTTCAGCGGAAGTGCCTCGCAGTTGATCGCGGCGGAACAACTTGGCCGTCGATGTTTCGCGATGGAGATCAGTCCGGTGTTCGTCGACGTGGCGGTGCGGCGGTGGGAACAGTTCACGGGGAAGAAGGCGGAGCGCATTTGTTGCAAGAGCCCTACCACGTGCGTTAGCTCATCACCTAGCCGGTCCGCGTGACATACGACGCCGGAGCATCAATGCGGCTCCAGAAACAACCACACTTGCAACTAGCGCAATGGAGTTTGGCTCCGGCACAACTTGAGCAATGAAGACTCCTTCGCTGGCGTCGGCAAACCTAGCGCGAAAGAAAAGTTGGCCTTGGGAATTCATCGTTTCGTCTGAGGGGCCACCAAAAGTGTCGTGAAGCCCTTGAATCTGTTTGAACTCGCCACCGCCTACGTCGAACATGCTGCCCTCTCTCGCAATCATGAAAAGCGTGCCATCTGTGTCCACCAAGAAATATGCGGCGTCATTAGCACTTGTAACACCAGAGCCGGTCAGTTCAGTCCGGAATGCCAATTGGCCGGATTGAGAAACTGGGATACCCAAGGACGAAGTCAACACCCGCCCCATGACAACGCCTGGAGGCGTGCCCGGTGCCGGGTCGCCCTCGCGGTAAACAAGACGCATGTTCTCTGGAACGCCCATGAACATCGCGCTATCGTTTGCCGCCGTTACATCTGGCCCTTCAAAATTCGCCAGCAGAATGTACTCGTTTGAAATGGCAGCTTCAACTCGGAAATCTCGAAGCCTAGAGCCGGGTATGCCGGGCGCTTGCTGGCCGCTTCGGAAGAGCGGCAATAAATCCTCACCGCTGCTAAGCCAGTACCCAAAATTATTGGACACATCAATTTGTGATCCTGTAATGCGTGCAGTGAACAGTACATGGCCGGATTGTTCGACTTCCCAACTGCCGACGTTGAGCTGTGAGAAGGTTGCGGAGGCAACTCCGGGCACTGGATCACCTTCTCGTGCGATAAGGCGAATATTGTCCGTCGGTCCTGACCACAGGCCGACATCATTGGCTTCGGTTATCGATGGGCCCTTGAGAAACGCACGGTATGCGAGGATTCCGCCCGGATTGAATGCCCCGGAAATACTGCTATAGGTAATTCCGGCGGGCAGGCCATGCGCTTGCGAATCGGTGCGCGCGACGAGTCGCAGATCGTCTACGTGGCCAATCCAGATTCCATGCTGACCTATTGGAATTCCCGGACCCGTTAGATAGGACCGAAAGGTCAGCTGCGATAGGTCATTAAACTGTACGGATTCGAATCTCGCGAAGAGCGAAGTTGGAGAAAAGCCACTAAATACGACACCGGGTTCAACGCCTGGGGCTTGGGCTCCCGTCCGCGCCGCCACCTGGACCTGCGTTGGTATGCCCGTCCAGATAACGCCGCCGCCTGGTGATCCGGACAATCCGCCCTCAATAGCCAACTCCCCATGTATGTTTAGCTGTCCAAAATTGACATCGACGATTTGCCGGTTCACTTCGGGAACCGTTTGTCCATGGCGCACGACGTTAACTATTTGCCCCGGCATTCCAGCCCATAATCCCCCGCGATTCGATTCATTTACGTCAGATCCTTCCATTCCGCCGCTGAACGCGACATGGCCACCATCGCCAATGCGCAAGTTATAGAAATACGCATAGTTCGCATCGATGCTAGGCTTTGTCGGAAATGTGCTCTTGGCTCGTGATGCCTGGTTGGCGCACACTGGTGTGCTCGGTTGGGTTGTTTCCAGGCCACGGAGGGCACGATCATGTTACGGCATCAGCTTTCGGATGAACAATGGGACTTGAT
>JAJDEH010000398.1 GCA_029259935.1 Planctomycetota bacterium | reverse complement strand
AGATGCGGGGCATGCGGTCGAGTTTCTCGTGGCCCATCTGGCCGTTCATGGCGTCGCAAAATGCCGCTTTAATTTCGCGAGTCAAATGATTGCCGGTGGTCGACAGCGGGTCGTCCATTCTTTCGTAAATGCAAATCGCTTTGGCGTTCTTCATCGCTTCCACGACTTGGTGCATGGGGAAGGGTCGGAAGCAATACAGCGTGATGCAACCGGCTTTGATCCCTTTTTCCTCACGCAAGTAGTCGACGGTCACTTCGGTGGTTTCCATATAGCCGCCGATGCCGATCAGGATGTAATCGGCGTCTTCGCAGCGATAGGGCTTGATGAAGTCGTACTTGCGACCGGTCTTTTTTCCGAACAACTCGAACGCCTCTTCCAGCGCGGGTGCCACGCGATCGTAGTACCAGCGCTGGGCGATCTTTCCCTTCATGTAGGAATCTTGATTCTGAACAACGCCCGACATCATCGGATTCTCGGGATCCATCAGATTGGTCAGCTTCTCTGCCGGGCTCCCGATAAACTCTTTCATCAGTTCCGGCTCAGGCAGGCGAACGGTCTCGACGGTATGCGTCGTAAGGAAGCCATCCTGGACATTGAAAAATGGCGTTTGCGAATTTTCCGCGGCGCGCCGCGCGATCAAGGCCAGATCCCCGGCCTCCTGCGCGTTGCGGGCAAACAATTGTCCCCAACCCACATCGGCCACCGACATCACATCATCGTGCCCCGCGTGGACGTTCAGCGAATGGCTGGTCAAAGCCCGAGCGCCAATGTGGAATACGACCGGCAGCCGTTTGCCGGCGATCGTGTACAGCACTTCCTTCATCAATACCAGGCCTTGGCCCGACGTAAAGTTCGTCACGCGTCCGCCCGCCAAGGCAAACCCTTCGCAAAACGATGCGGACGAGTGTTCGCTTTCCGGCTCGACGAAGACCAACGGATCGCCCCACAGGTTCGCCAGGCCATTTTGCACCGCGGCATTAAACCCGCCGCCCATGGTGGTGGAACTGGTAATGGGATAGGCACCCGTGCCTTGCGAGATGTTGATTTCCACATGCACCACGGCTTCCGCGCCGTCACAGGTCACTGGAATGCCCGGGTACTCGTATTTCTGATCCGTGGGCTCCATGGCAGGTGTCTTGGAGATGTCGTCATGGGGAGCTTTTGTGATAGGGGTGTCGACAGTTGCCATTTACATACCTTGCAAGAAGAATCAAATTAGAACGACCCGTACCAACGCGAGAAGGGATACACGTGGTGGTGGATTCGCCGAAGCGTGGGATTTTGCGATCTGAATATTTCTAGATGGACGGCGTTTATCGCGCCGAATTTGGGTGGTGCGACATTCGTTTGATTGAAACGTCCATCCACACCCGTCCCCCTCCTTGCCGATTCGTCTCCATGTCAGATTTCCCGACTTCCGTTTAGAATCGGGATTAGTCTAACAAGTGTAGTCCCATTCTGCATCAGTATTCCCGCCTCGTGAAGGGGCTACGGGCTCGTTGGCCCCCATCGGATGCGGTTAGAAACGGGCAAGCTCTGGACGACTGCAGAGGTGCGGAGGGAGACCCATCGGATCTTTCCCGGCAGTTTCTCAAGGAGAACTTGAAATCGTCGTGTTTTTCTGCTGATAAGGGCCCGATTTGTACACGCCGCCGCGGATTTCTCCGATCAGGCGGAGAGACGGAAAACATCTACTATTCTCGCGATCCTGCCCCGTGCCCACCGTTGACACTCTTCCCACGAAGTCGTTAGACTCCCTCTTTTAACCAACTGTTAAGTTTTGTAAGGGACTATAAAACGTGCCAGCAGCACGCTCGCCGCGACTGCTCTCTGGTGCTGGGACGATGGCTCCAATCGCCTGTCGGAAGGGATGATGCGACTCCGAAAGTCCTTGATGACCCCGCCATATCTCACCACACCAATCAGCGGTCTCTGCCGTTTCGCCAGGTATTTGGTTGATCCCCTCCTTACAAATTTGGGCAACTCGGGTTGACCACGCCGGCTGGCGTTCAATGATTACTCTAACTTCCCGCATAATTCGACATTTACGTCTCGATCTCTTTCTTGACGCTTCCTTTAACACAGAAGGTTGAAAGGCTAATGCACAGGCAACTCCACGGTAAATGGATCAAACAAATTCCGAGTTGGTTGGCGCTGGTTGTGGTAACCGGCGTGCTGATATTATCGGTCCAAAACTGCGGATTCGCGCAGGAAGAAGGGAGCAGCTCCAGCAGCAGCTCCGATCCGGCTGTCAATAAGACGGTGACCGACGATGTCTTCATTGGCCAAGCCTACGTCGCTTGGGGCGTGGCCTTCGTCGGATCGATCGTGGCGTTGGTCTTCGCCTACAAGTTTTTTAGAACCATGCTGCAGGCCGACGAGGGCAACGAGCGCATGGTCGAGATCGCCGGCTATGTCCGCGACGGCGCGAACGCCTACCTAAAGCAGCAATATCTTGTGGTGGGCGCATTTTTTGTAGTCATCGTGGCACTGCTGGCGCTGGCGGCATTTTTTAAAGTCCAAAGCGCGTTTGTACCTTTCGCCTTCTTGACGGGCGGATTCTTTTCCGGTTTGGCAGGTTGGTTTGGTATGAAGACCGCCACCTTGGCCAGTAGCCGAACCTCCGCCGGTGCTCAAAAGTCGCTAAATCAAGGCTTGCAGGTTGCGTTTCGATCGGGAGCCGTCATGGGCCTGACGGTAGTCGGGCTCGGTTTGCTCGACATCACGCTCTGGTTCGCCTTCTTGTATTGGGTCTGGCCAATGTTCGACCAGGATCCACTCAGCTTGGAATTAATCACGGTGACGATGCTCTGCTTCGGCATGGGTGCCAGCAGCCAAGCGTTGTTCGCCCGCGTCGGTGGTGGAATCTTTACCAAGGCGGCGGATGTAGGGGCCGATTTGGTCGGGAAAGTGGAGCAGGGAATTCCGGAAGATGATCCGCGAAATCCGGCGACGATTGCCGACAATGTGGGAGATAACGTCGGCGATGTGGCCGGCATGGGAGCCGACCTCTACGAATCCTACTGCGGTTCCATCCTGGCCACCGCGGCTCTAGGCGTTGCCGCATTCGCGTCGGGCAGCTTGGCCGCAGATGCCGGAATGACGTCGACCGATGCCCAATTGCGCGCCTTATTCTTGCCGATGACGATCGCTGGTGTAGGCATTTTTCTCTCCATTGGCGGAGTCTACTTGGTTCGCACCGGCGAAGACGCGACGCAAAAGAATCTGCTGTCGGCGCTCGCTCGCGGTATTAACTTGTCGACTTTGCTAGTTGCGGTGGCTGCCGTCGGCTTGTCTTGGTGGCTCATGCCAACTTCCGAAGAGACGAGAGTTTTTGGAGTGATTCCAGGTGTGGCCCTCAGTGTGGCCGTCGGCTTGCTGGCCGGCTGGGTCATCGGAAAATGGACTGAATATTCGACCAGCGACGAGTACAAACCGACCAAGAATTTGGCCGAGCAGGCCGTTACCGGCCCGGCAACGCTGATCATCGGCGGTGTAGCGGACGGTATGATGAGCGTTTGGGTTCCCGTCATCACGGTTTGCATCGCCACGCTGGCGGCGTTCGGATTCGCGTCCGGCGGCAACTTTACCGACGTCACGTACTTCGCCCTCGGGCTGTACGGCGTTGGCATCGCCGCGGTCGGAATGTTAAGCACCTTGGGAATCACGTTGGCCACGGATGCATACGGACCGATCGCCGACAACGCGGGCGGCAACGCCGAAATGGCGGGGCTAGAACCGATTGTTCGCGAGCGGACGGATGCCCTCGATAGTCTGGGCAACACCACTGCGGCAACCGGTAAGGGATTCGCGATTGGCTCGGCGGCACTGACCGCCTTGGCACTGCTGGCAGCCTACGTGGAAGAGGTGCGAATTGGCTTTGAACGATGGGGCGTCGATATCGCCGTGTCCAAAACAGCGGATGGAAACCTTAGGCCGGATGGTATCTACAAAGTGTCCGACGGCTTCGTCATCGATAAGCACGGTGAAGGCGAGAAAAACGTCCATATGTACCTCGCCATGCCGAAAGATACTCGAGATGACCGAGTTCGAGAGGAATGGGACAAAATTGAAAGAGCGGATTGGCCGGCCAAGGTGGAAGATAATCTGATCACCAAGAAGGGACACGATCTGTTTTTGGCCGACAGCGGCGCAAAGCTGGTACCCGTCAAGGAAGCCACTCTGCCCGACTTCACAACTTACTACGACGCGTCCTTGATGAATCCGAAGGTGCTGGTTGGCGTCTTTCTGGGTGCCATGGCGACGTTCGTCTTTTGTGCCATGACAATGAAAGCGGTCGGGCGCGCCGCCAAGGGAATGGTGGAAGAAGTCCGTCGCCAGTTCCGCGAAAAGCCCGGCATTATGGAAGGCACCGAAACACCCGACTACGCCGCTCCGGTGCACATTAGTACCGTGGCCGCTCAACGGGAGATGGTGATCCCCTCACTGCTGGGATTGGTCACTCCAATTTTGGTCGGCATCCTACTCGGCGTCGGTGGCGTTCTGGGCCTGCTGGTTGGCACGCTGACAACCGGATTCTGCGTGGCTATCTTCATGGCCAATGCCGGCGGAGCTTGGGACAATGCCAAAAAGTACATCGAAGCCGGAAATTACGGCGGAAAAGGCTCCGAAGCTCATAAAGCGGGTGTGGTCGGCGATACGGTCGGCGACCCGTTCAAGGATACCAGCGGTCCCAGCCTCAATATCCTGATCAAGCTGATGAGCATGGTCAGCGTCGTAGCGGCTGGTCTGGTCGTGCGGTACAGCCTGATGGCAATGGGCATTTTTTAGACAGGTCTGAGTCAGTTCGCCACACGAAACGATGCACTCCCCCCCGGGGGAGTGTTTTTTGTTGGGTTGGGCACGGCTGCGGCCCAAAGTCGTGGAATATCGCAAATAACTCTTGGATTGCTAGGGTTTCGCGATTATCCTTGAGTTTGGCCGCACTCTTTTCGGCCGCTGCCAATGTTTTGGCTTTGAATTTGCTTAGTAATATCGGCGACTCGTCGGATTCAGGGGTTCGGCGGAGTTTCAGATCTTGTGTTGCATCCATTGACCGCATGGCCTGCGGAACAAAGAAGGCAATCTAGTAAGGAGTCCATGATGAAAACGTGCGTTGGTCGTTCGACAGTGGCGCTGGCAGTTCTGGTGGCGATGGCCACTTCACTCAGCGCGGGCGTTAAGGGTCGAGTTGTAGAAAAGCCGGGCAAGGACCATACACCGGTCGAATTGTTTGCCGGGCTCAAGGTGGGCGCCATCGACGTCGACTTGATCGTCCTCGACGCCGAGAAAGCCAATATCCTGATCAAGAATAAGGGCGATAAGCCGTTGGCCGTGAGGTTGCCGGCAGCGTTCGCCGGGGTGCCCGTACTGGCCCAAGGTGGATTTGGTGGCGGCGGCGGTGGACTAGGCGGTGGCGGCGGCGGCGGTAACCAAGGCGTCGGCGGTGGCGGCGGCGGCGGCGGTGGTGGCGGCGGCGGGTTCGGTGGTGGTGGCGGCGGTTTTATGAATGTGCCTCCCAAAAAGGTCGTCAAGCTCAAAGTCGATGTCATCTGCTTGGATCACGGCAAGGAAGATCCCAACCCGCGCATCGAATACAAGATCGTGCCGATCGAAAGCTACGCCAAGTCGCCGGAAGTGATCGAAGTCTGCAAGATGTTGGGCAATGACGAGATTTCCCAGAACGTCGCGCAAGGAGCCGGCTGGCACTTGCAGAACGGGCTCAGTTGGGAAGAGTTGGCCACCAAGGACCGAGTTCGATCACGGTTGGGCAACTACTCCAAGAAGTGGTTCTCGCACGAGGAACTGGTCGTCTCGCACCGAGCATCCGTGGCAGCCCTACAACGCGCCAAGAAGAACGCAACGCAATCGCCCGGAGAGACATCGCCCGGCGAAAAACGTGCCGTGTTGCAGCAACAATAGGCGAAAAGAATATCAGCGTTCAACAGCGGCATACGATGTGAAAGTCGTGTGCCGTTTTTTTTTGTTCAAGCCGCCAGCAAGTCGGCTCGGCGCAATTCACGAATCTCACGTTCGTAACGCCGCCGCTCTTCCGCCCAGCCCGCTTCCGACTCCTGGAACTGGCATTCCTGGCGATCCAGTTCTTGTTCGCGGGCGACCAATCGCGCGGCTTGCTCTTCGACATCCATGCGGCACCGAGTCACCCACGCCTCGAGTTTTTCGCGTTCTTGCTGTAACTGATGGCGGCGTTCATCAAGCCGAACGCCCAGTTGCTGGATTTCGTCACGCTGTTGCGTGAGCTTTTCGCCTTCCAGGCGGTAGTCCGACACAAGCGAGCGGCGTGCCGCGCTCAGCGATTTCGTCAACTCGGCCGCCGAAGCCTTCTCCCCAAGTTCATTCCACATGTGCTCTATAACCAACCGATACTCAAGCGCTTCGCGATGCCGCCGAGCGATATCGGCCTCAAGTTGGTCCAGCGCGGCGTTGCGGTTGTCGAGCGATTTGGCCCGCTCGTCCAGCTGGGACTTCTGTTTCTCCAAATCGGCCTTTGCTCTTTCTTCACGGTCCCTTAGCGACTTCTTTTCTTCCTCGAATTCTTGCCGCAAATCTTCACGCTCCGCCGCAACCTGCCCACGCTCGGCGGCAACTAGATCGATTTGTTCAACGAGTGTATTTTCGGTTCGCTCAAGAAACTGCTGTCGTGTTCGTTCTTCATCCAGCGAGCGCGAGTTGGCCGCGCCCACTTCGGCGGCCCGTTGTTCCAGTTCGGCGATCTTCTCTTGAACTTCTGCTTCGCGCTCCTCGAATTGCGTTTCCCGTTCTTGGAACCACAATCGAGAAGATCTCAACTGCGCCTCGAGTTCGGCGATGCGGGCATTCAGTTGCGATTCCCGGCGATCGAGATCCCGCTGCCGAGTGCGCAAGTGAGTCGCCAATTGGCTAGCTTGTGTTTGGACTTGGTTGGAGGCGTCCCCCTGCTCGTTGCCAAAATCCAGCGGCGAATCTGCATCAACTGCTCCGTCCGCTGCGGTCGCATCGACCTCCGGCGCCGAGGCGGCCGGTTCATGTTCGCCCATCTCATGAGCGGCATCCACTCGAAGCTTTTTGTTTTCTAGTCCATCAGCCTGCTCGGACTCGTCGTGATTCATGCGTCGTCCTACTCATCTCAATCGGAATAGTTTGCCCACATTGCATGATCGGCAATCCGCCAACAATTATTGAAGTTAGTCAGATGAATTCCCCACCAGTTCTCGCGCTGACGAACGGAGCAGACAGGCAACCCCCTTCGCCCTTCCCAGCGGGGCACTCACGAATTTGTAGCCTGCAAAAACCGCTAGCACCGTGGCGGAACGAAGGAGACGCTACCCGCCACCCGGTTGACGATGTGCTCAGGCAACGACTTGCGGGTTAGGTTCCGCCGCGCGCCGAGGTCCGTGGACATTCTTTTGCCACCAGGCTCGAGCTATTTGCCGAGTCCAGCCGCCCGCCGCGGCACAAGCATCCAGGGCGGTTTGCAATTCCGTGGCCGACTGAAACCGCCGGTTCGGTTCCTTGTGCAAGCAACGCAGCACGACGTTTTCGAGGTCTTGGGGGATGGCGGGATCGATTTCACTGGGTGGAGCGGGCTGATCATTGACGTGCTTGATCATCACTTTCATCGGGTTGAGATCGTCGAAAGGCGGCTTGCCGGTCAGCATGAAGTAGGCAACGGTTCCCAAGCCATAGATGTCGCTCCGCTCGTCGGGCATCGTCTCGTTGGTAACTTGCTCCGGAGCCATGTACAACGGCGAGCCGCTAATATGGCCGTCATGGGTCACCCCGACCGCTTCGAATTCCGCCTGCGGTTTGGCTAGTCCAAAATCGAGCAGTTTGGCGACATCGTACATGCCACCACGCTCGCTGGCGATGATGTTTCCCGGTTTGATGTCGCGATGAATCAAGCCGATTCCATGGGCCTCGCCCAAGGCATCGCAGATTTGCCGCAACAAATAAATGACTCGCTCGGCCGGCAGCGGACCGAACTTTTCGACCAACTTCTTGAGGTCAAAACCAGGTAAGAATTCCATGACGTAGTAAAACGTGCCATCCTCGGCCCGGCCGTAATCGAAGATGTCGATGTTATTCCAATGTGACAGCTTGGCGCTGGTGCGCACTTCGCGTTCGAAGCGGGCCAGATTTTTCGGGTCGCCGGCTTTTTCCGGGCGGATCATCTTGATCGCGCAGGGCCGCTTCATCATTTGGTGCTCGGCCAAATAAACTTCGCCCATGCCGCCCGAGCCGATTTGTTCACGCAGCTTGTATTGGCCCAGTTGCTTGGCCTCGAAAACCTCTCGCCGCAATGTCCCGATCGTATACACCGCCGCCACGGCGGTCGCCGTGCCGACCAACATCTTGAGCGTCCATTGAGAACAGTAGGCGGGATCCGCGGCGATGCGGCAGTGATCGTCAAATATCGACAATCCAATCAGCAAGAACAGCGGCATGGCGGCGAAACTGCAGATGACCAAGGCGGCTCGCAACCAATTGTTGGGAATGAACAGCGCGTAGGTGTAGATCAACATCAGCCACATGCCGTCGGAGTAAGGCAGCACTCCATGGGTCACGGCGTATTCACGAAAGCTGATAAAGTCCCAAAATACAAAGAACAGCGCGGCCAGGGTAAATACAACGATCTCCAGTGCCCGCAAGGCGGTCGTCGAAAATGGCCGCCGCAGAAACAGAACCCCCGCGCAAGTTCCAACGGCCAAGGTAACGACCACATGAGCGGCCGCCAGCCAAGCGTAATAGCCGGCCGTCGATTGAAACGTAAACAAATGCCACAACAAGAACAGGGCGAACGCGCCGAAGATCAACAGAGCGGCATTTCGCAGCCGAGTCCGCAGCACTCGATTGTTTTCGCTGGACAGGTCATGATCGTGATCGACCGCCAGGTTCCCAGGCGAAGACGCCTGACCGGAAGACTCATCGGAGAGACTGGGCAAATCCATGGTTGGATCGAGCGGGCCCACCGTCTTGGATGCCATCGGACGTTGCTCCACGTATGGACGCGCGGCGCTGGTTTTGAAAAGGAAGTTCAACTACCCCATCATATACCGAGTCCGCCAGCAACGCGATGCGCCGGCGGATGCCCGGCTTTTGCGAAGGGAGGACAGTCGGCGGACGATCATCGATCGAAATCTCGGCCAGTTCGTTTCACCATTCGCGAATTAGACTCGTACGCAAACTGAACGGCCGATCGGGTTGGGTAGCTGGGCGGCGCGCGGCGAACTTGATGCCCAACGCGCCAGCAGGCAGCTTGCTAGCCGTGTTGACCAGCAAATCCACAAAGCTCTGGTTAGTGAGCGGCTTTCCTTTCAGTTTGGCCAATCGCTGCTGGAGGGCCTCGTCAGGCTTGGCTGACTGTGGCGAAAAGCTGATTCGTCGACGACGCATGCCAAGCGAACGGCCAACTTCGCCGTGCCGTTGCGGGCCGAGTCGTCCTCGGGCAAACTCGGCAATCACTCGCGCACGGGCTGTGTTACGGCCCATGCAAAGGCGACCGTTTGTAAAGCCGCCAGAGCCACTCCATGTTTGAGCGGTGCATATCCGGCGATCCACGCGGCGATGAATCCTCCGGCAACGGCGGCTAGGGTGTTGTAGACTGACTTGAGGCACAGGAACCAACCGCCATTTCGAATGGCAAAGTAGGCTTTGGTGTCGGTCGTGATTCCGCCGTTAAGCGACGAAACCAGACCAAACTCGACGCTAACAGGCCGTGGCTTTGGAATTCAAAGTCGTTCGCTGGAAACTTCACCCAGTTGCTGGTGAGCAGCAACCTCGTCGCGATGAAGTGCGAGGATTCGATCTTTCAACGCCGACCGCAATTCGTCACACTCCTTCTCGCCAAGCGGAAAGTTTTCCGCGGCGAACCTCTCCAACTCGGCTAGTTCTTGCACGACTTCAGAGAGCCGCTGCATGGCGGTCTTACCGCCGCTGAGCGTCAGTTCCGCCCGTTCCACGCTTAGTTGCTTGAACCGCCGAAACAATTCGACCTCATCGGGCAGGGCGGCATCTCCCAGTACATCCCAGTCGGTGCCGAGTTGTTCGTACCGATCGCTCAACTCCTTCAGCAGCGAACCTCCCAGAACTTGATGGGCCTCGCAGAAGAACTGGGCGTACAAGGGGCGAGTAAGACCGCCGCCCGTCCCATAGTGGATGAAAGAATATATGGACGTCAGGCCGCGCCATAGATGCACACCGCGAGGAAAAATCGCCGACCAACTCTGTTTGTCCGAGTCGCCGTGCATTCGTCCGCCCCACTTCTCAAAGGCGGCGAGGGTGAAGTTCGCCGCCATTGACTTTCCTCCCGGAGTCTTGACTGCCCCGCGACCAACTAGAGTATCGTGACAGGCGGCGATGCCATCCACCACGGCCTGCTTCAAATCGAAGGAGGCCGGTGCATCCACGATCCGCAGCAACCGGTTCTTCTGCTTCTTGATTCGAGCCCGTGCCAGTGACAACTCTTCGAGCGAAACATGGTCCGGCGCGTCGGCAAGATCACCA
>JAJDEH010000397.1 GCA_029259935.1 Planctomycetota bacterium | reverse complement strand
CCGCCCTGTTGTACTTGTACACGATATTGCCTGGCGATCCCGCTGCCCGGACCGGCTACCGCCACGATACGAGATTCGACCTTTTGCTCCGACATGGAATATGCACCTCTTTGACTGGTCCCAGTAGACCGCCCCAAGCAGCCAATCAAGAACCTAGTCGCAGTCTAATTGGAAGCAATGGAATTTGGAATGACGACAGATAAGTGACCGGCAAGGAATTGCCCGCGTCAATTTGAAGAGGAGGGATTTTTAGGGGATTTCGGGCTCTGAGGAAACCCCGTTTTTGAGCAAACGGGGTTCAAGCGGTTCTACCAGCCCATGACCATGTTTGATTCAATCGCTTTTCGTGCCCGTTCTAGATCCGTTCCGGTTTCGTGCATGTACAGCCGGATGGCGTGAACCTTGTCGCCCGCCGACTTCGACAAACAATCCCGAGCGACGGCGCAAGGGTCGGTCACTTGTTCCGTCAGTCCCAGCACTCCCTTCGAAATCACCCAGCAATCGCGGGGACGCTTGGTGAGACGGATCACCTGGTCGCTGGGATACGCGTCATGCGCTACACACGTCGCGTTATCTTCATTGTCGGCCCAGGTGATGATGATGTGCTGGTCGGTCTCAATTTCGTAAAGTGGCATGACGATGGACTCCTTTAATTTCCATTCGATGATGGTACGCCCCTGCTGAAATCTCGTCAACTTCTCATGTCGGTCATATTTTACCGTTTTTGCACGTTTTTTCCACGACCGTCGCAGCAAACGCAGTGCGGGGTGGCTATCATGATGATCGGAAGTTTGTGAGGTATCCCGATGCGAAGTTTGTTCCAAAAACCGTATTTGAAGCTGTCCTTGTTGACGGTGAGTACACTCATGATGATCGAGCCCAGCCAGCCAGCCCGTGGCGAGCCGCTCTCACGCGCTACTGGATATGACCGGCCATCCGGTAATCCCCATCAAAGCCGGTCCGTCGTGCTGGCGAAGCATGGCATGGTGGCCACCAGCCACCCGCTGGCCGCTCAGGCCGGGCTAGACGTACTCAAATCGGGCGGAACGGCCGCCGACGCCGCCATCGCCGTGAATGCCATGTTGGGCGTGGTGGAACCGATGAGTTGCGGGATTGGCGGGGATTTGTTCGTCATTTACTGGGACAATAAGACCCAGCAATTGCACGGTGTGAATGCCAGCGGCCGCAGCCCCAACAAATTGTCGCGCGAAATTTTCGCCGAAAAGAAGCTGAAATCAATCCCCATCGAGGGCCCGCTGGCGTGGTCGGTCCCCGGGTGCGTCAGTGGGTGGGAAATGGTTCACGAGCGGTTTGGCAAGACGCCGCTGGACAAGCTGCTGGCCCCCGCGATTCAGACGGCCGAAGAGGGATTTCCCGTCAGTGAAGTGATCGCCGGCAGTTGGCGCGACGCGGAAGCGAGTCTACGCCGTTGGCCCGATTCGGCCAGGACCTACCTTGTTGAAGGCGAGCGGGCCCCTCAATTGGGCGAGGTTTTTCGACTTCCTCAATTGGCGGAATCCTATCGGAGTATTGCCGCCGACGGGGCGGACGCCTTCTATCGAGGAGAGATCGCCCGGCGCATTGTCGAGTTTAGTGAAAAGAACGGCGGTTACCTTTCGCTGAAGGATTTTGCCGATCACAAGGCGAATTGGATCGAGCCGGTGTCGACCAACTATCGGGGCTACGAGGTGTGGGAGCTGCCGCCCAACGGGCAAGGCATCGCGGCCCTTCAGATGCTCAATGTCCTTGAGCCACACGATCTCAGCAAGATGGGAGCCGGCAGCGCCGACTACTTGCATCTATTGGTCGAGGCTAAAAAGCTGGCCTTCGCCGATCGAGCGAAATTCTACGCCGATCCCGACTTCAACGACTTGCCGGTCCGACAACTCATCTCGAAGGATTACGCCAAGCTGCAAAGCGAACGAATCGATCTCCAACACGCCGCCAAGGACGTTCCCGCCGGCGATCCGAAATTAGTGCATGGCGATACGGTCTACCTGACGGTCGTCGACAAGGATCGCAACTGCTGTTCCATGATTCAAAGTGTGTACCATGGATTCGGCTCGAAGGTCGTCCCAGGCGACGTCGGCTTCGTGATGCAGAACCGTGGGGCGCTGTTCTCACTGGAAGCGGACCATCTCAACACGCTGGAGCCGAACAAGCGGCCCTTCCACACGATTATCCCGGCGATGGTAACGAAGGATGGCCGCCCATGGTTTTGCTTCGGTGTCATGGGCGGCGACATGCAGCCACAAGGACATGTGCAGGTGCTAGTCAATTTGATCGACTTCAAAATGAACGTCCAAGCCGCTGGTGACGCGGCACGCGTCCGCCATGTGGGCAGCGCGACGCCGACCGGAACACCAGCCGACGGCGTGGGCACCATCCAGGTTGAATCGGGAATTACGAACGCGACCGTCGAGCAACTTCGGAAAAGAGGGCACCAAGTTAAGCGAACCAAAGGCGGCTCGTTGGGAGGATATCAGGGCATCCTCATCGACTGGAAAAACGGAGTCCTGCACGGAGCGACCGAAGCAAGAAAAGACGGTGCGGCGGTGGGATACTGATCTCGCATTTCGGCGTATGTGGAGTCATTTCGCTCATCATGAGACGAACAATTCTGCTTGCTAAGCTGCGGCGATGAGCCGATAATCAGGCTAGTCTGAACTCCGAATCGACGTTGAAGTGTAAGGAATGGCTGGAAAAGTGGCTTTGGTTCTTGGGCGCGGTCCGCTGGTTGGCGTCGCCTTGATGTTCAACTTCTGCTGAGGTCACCCATATTCGATGCTCGGCTCAAGTTGCTAGGGCTGCTGGCCATTCTCGCGTTGAACGCCATGGTATTGTTGCCTTGTAGTCCCGGCTAACCGGCCCGCTGCTAGCCGCGCGGATGAAACTGTTTGTGGACTTTCTTTAGCCTCGTTTGATCCACGTGCGTGTAAATCTGAGTGGTGGCGATGCTGGCGTGCCCTAGCATTTCTTGAACCTGGCGTAAATCCGCGCCGCCCGCCAGAAGATGCGTGGCAAAACTGTGCCGCAAAGTGTGGGGACTGATGGAGGAATTTCCTCCGGCGCGGGCCACGTATTTTTTGACTAACTCCCAGATCGCTTCCCGGCGCAATTGACGGCCTCCGCGTGACAGGAACAGCCACCGTGGCTCAGACCCCTTGGCGACCAGTTGTGGCCGCTCTTGATCCAGATAGGTTTGCACGCTGGCCACGGCGGCATCGCCGAGCGGTGCGAGCCGCTGCTTGTTGCCCTTGCCACGGCACTTACAAAAGCGTTCGGCAAGATGTACATCCTGGGTGGATAGATTCGACACTTCCGAGGCGCGACAACCGGTGGCGTACATTAACTCCAGTAGTGCTCGATCGCGACGCCAATGGGGGTCGTCGCCGCCGGGCGTTTGCAACAATCGATCGACGAACTGGGGCGACATGACTTCGGGAACGCGCTGCCATAGCTTCCGACTGCCTAGCAACTCGACTAGGTTTTCCGTCAGAACGCCTTCCAATTGCAGGTAGCGAAAGAACATTTTTAGCGCGACAATATGCCGAGCGATACTTGCTGGCGCGAGTTCGTGAGTGTGCAACCAGGCGACGAAGTCGGACAGTTGCTGAATCGTCAATGACGGAATCCGCCGGCCTTGTAGCCACTCGCGAAAGCGATTTAGATCGCGCCCGTAGGCGGCCACCGAGTTCTCGGCCAAGTGACATTCACTGCGCAAGTAGTCTTCGAAAGCCACGCACCACTGCCGGGCCGCGTCGCCTCGTTTCTTCAAGCTTGGGCGAACCAGTTTAGGCTTGCTAATCGACATATCTTGCGCGAAAAGTAGGTAGCGAACGGGTGCGTGGGCGCGAGAAGTCCCTACGAATCGGTTCGGAATCGTCGCCCGCCAAGGTTGATTAGAATTGGCGGACCGCAAAGAATATCCGGCGCAAGGGCCACCTGTGTCGGATGGGCAGAATTGATGGCGAGCGGCTTTGGTCCACACGCCCAAGCAAAGCTGCGGCACGGATTTGCCTATTTGCCGTCTGGAGTGAGTTTGAAGTCGGCGGGACCGTCGCTGGGTACGGTGATCTTGAGGGGCGTTAGGACGAAATTCGTATAGTTGACGTGTACTTTTGATTTTGGCAGCTCGATCGTCTCGCCGCGCGCCTCCGCTTCTTCTCCTTCGATTCGACTTTCTGCTTCTTGGTCGATCAGCTTCGTCAGATTCTTTGTGGGATCGGCCGCTTCCGCGGCAGGTATTCGCAACACGATCGTGACTTTGTAATTTCCGTGATATGCGCCGGTCGTCTCATGGTATCCGGCCGACACGGAGAATTTTCCGTTCTTATCGGTCGTGGCCACGGCGGGCCGGCCGCCACGAACTGGGTGAAACACTACTTGAGCATCGGCCAAGGGAACATTGTCCAGCGTGACGGTTCCGTTGACCGGGCTGAGGTCGCGGCGGCTTCGCGGTTGCATCAGAAGAAACACGCCTATGCCGACGGCCACGACCAAGAGCACGCCGGCCCACACCAAGGGAGATTGGTACCACGCGGCCGTCTGGCTCTTTACCGCGACCGGATCGCGCTTCAACTGCTGAGCAAGATCTTCCGTGGCCGCATCCGTGGCCGCCAAAACCGATTCGCCGGTCCCCTCGGCCTTGACGTCCGGCCGAGTCGTGGCAAATTCAGCCGGCTCGACGTCGGTGTTGCGCCAGGCTCGGATGCTGGCCCGCGGTGCCCCGTCGATTTCTGGTTCGATTACAACCTGAAAGACGCGAAGTCGCCTGTGACGGTCGTGAAATTCTTCAACCTTCTTGTGAACTTGGCTCTCGGTGACGTCGGCTAATTTGCCATTCTTTACAGAAAGATAGATCTGCGCGGGCATTCCCTCAACATGCTCCCATCTGATTCGTTACGAACTCACTGCCGAGCGGCGGCAAAGGTGTTTGCCTGCTCGTCGTTACGGCATCCGAGCAATTGATACACCCTCATGTCAATGGTCTCGTGTATGAATTGCACCGAACCATCCGCCATCGCAAAGTTCGCGCCGGCGATGTGCCCCGATTTGAAGCCGAAAGCGACATGTCTATTGTTGAAGTGATGCAGATCGGAGGAGGAGCCGTTTTGATGTCCGCTAAAGTAGTTAATGGGAACGATGGTTGTTCCAGCCGCATTTCCGGTCAACGCAGTGGCCCAGTTGGGATGATCGTAGTTGTTGGGGCCCACGAAACCGCTAGGTCTCAAGATCCAAAAGTTTTGATCGGGCATCGTCTCGCCGCAAAGAATCGTTTGCGACAAGCCATCAAGAATCATCGGAAAACTGATCACCGATCCGGTTCGGCCAAAACATCCTCGAATGAACAATGGATCGTGGCGACTGCCAATCGAGGGGCTAACTCGATAGCCCCAGTTCCCTAGCCCTGATCCGTTGGGGTCACAGTACTGATGGAAGATATTCCCAGCTTCGGTTCCATTGCCGGTACACTGAGGACCCATGCTGGCCATGTAGCTAGACAGATGCTTCCGATTCGGATGCGCGTCACTGGGGCAACGCAGCGTGCCGTCAATGGCGACCGGCAAGACCCCCAGCGCTTCCGCCGCTTTGATCGAATTGTTGCGGGGGTCGTTCGGGTCGTCGTAGTTGAAATAGTTCAGGTCCGGAATTTTGTCGTAAAGGGTTTGGTTTTCCATGAAGGGCATGCAATATAGCAGCCAGCTTCCCTTGTCGTAGTGACAACTGCTTCCGGCACCAAATCCGCCAATATCGTGAGGCATCGATTCACCCCAATCCGAATAACGGCCGCCCGGAGGCAGGTGTTCGCGAACATCGGCGAAATTCTGGCAGGCGATGGCCAACTGATGAAGGCTATTCTTGCACTGGCTTTTTCGAGCGGCTTCCCGAGCTGCTTGAACGGCGGGCAGCAGCAATGCGACAAGAATTCCAATGATCGCAATTACGACCAATAGTTCGATCAATGTGAATCCACACCGCGAATCTCTGCCGGCAACGTTGCATTTGCGGCAAATACTCATTGGCAAGTCTCCCCCAAGAATAACCAGATAGGAAATGGAATAATAAATCAGTATACCAATTGATGCGTCTCAGAATACATAGTCGGAGCCCTGAAATCCATCAGTTCGAGGAAAAATCGGGAACACCGGACTCGTTATCCGCAGCCCAGGAATAAGCGGCACGAAATCTGCTTACCTTGTACGAACCCTAATTTTCGTGCTGGGGATTCGCGATCGATACTGAGCCAATGCGAGGAAATCGGGCCCTAGCCCAACAAATCCGTGCAAATTGGCCTTGTAACTTTTACAGATTCCTAGCACATTGTTGCAACTCTGGTCGGCCACCGACCCAATTTTGTCGGCTGAAGTACTCACGGACGAGTGCGATTGGCGAATTGCCGTGGGATCACCCCCACAGCCGGCGATGTGTCGATTTTGGCGCGGACCAGAAACCACGCAGACATCGCATCCAAGGAGGGAACGATGGTCACGTTCTACACGCTCGTATTGGTCGCCGCTACCGGTGCCGGGCAGGTCACATTACTCGATTTTACGGGTCCCAATTGCGTCCATTGCCGCAACATGGAGCCGACGCTGAAACGCCTTAAGGACGCTGGATACCCCATTCAGGAGATTGATGTAAGCCGCAGCCCGGCTTGGGCCCAGAAGTACCGTGTCCAAGGCATTCCGGCTTTCATCATGATCGCCAATGGTCAGGTGGTCGACCGCGTCGACGGCGCGACCAGTCATGAGCGGTTGGTGAGGATGTTTGAAACCGCCGGATTCAATCCAGTCGCCGCCACCGACGAAACGATTCGCTCGCAGTCGCCCTCTAACCGTGTCCTTGGCATTCCCTTGCCGGATTTTCTGAAGGGCCGCAAGGATGGCGGCAACGAACCTCCCCCCAGTCAGCCGCCGTTTGACGCTTCTCGTTCGTCGTCGTTTACTGCCGCGTCCGAGCCCAGTACAGCGGCACCCCGTTCGCCAAGCGCGCCACGGCCATCGGCCGCGCCGGCATCTCGCGCCGCTGAAACAGCAATTTCTCCCGAACAACTTGCCGGCCGTGCGACGGTCCGCTTAAAGGTGGAAGATCCGCAAGGCTACTCCTTTGGAACGGGAACAATCATTGATGTCCATAACGACGAAGCCCTAATTCTTACCTGCGGTCACATCTTTCGCGATTCTCAAGGGCAAGGCGTCATCACGGTCGATCTGTTCGCCGACGGTGTGCCACGAAGCGTGCCCGGCCAATTGATCTCGTACGATTCGGAAAACACGGACCTCGGCTTGGTCAGTGTGCGACCCGGTCGCGAGATCACTCCGATTCGCGTCGCCCCCGCCAATTTCCGTCTCGAACCGCGCATGCGAGTATTCACGATCGGTTGCAACAACGGGCGGCCGCCCACTCTGCAGAGAAGTCATGTTTCCGCCATCGACCGCTATGAAGGCCCTTCAAACATCGAGGTTGCCGGCATGCCGGTTTCAGGACGAAGTGGAGGTGGGTTATTTACTACCAATGGCTTGTTGATCGGTGTCTGCAACGCCGCCGACCATCATGATAACGAAGGCATTTACGCTTCCCTGCCCATTATCCAGGATGCGTTGTCGAAAATTGGACAAGCCCGAGTCTTCGAGCCAAGCTCAACTCGTGTCGCGAGTAACGAACGACCCCGTTCGCCTGGCGATGGTAAGGCCAGCGCGGCGGCCAGCAGTGTACAGCCGGTCTCCTATAACGAACCGGCCAGCGACGTGGAAGTGATCTGCATCGTCCGTCCGCGTAACAACGCGCGCGGTCAAAGCGAGTCGTTCACGTTGATTGCGCCGCCGGCCAGCCTGCTCAGACAGTTAAAACAGGAAGCCGCAAAAGGAGCCTCCTCGCGGCAGGGCGACCCGGCGCCTCGGAGCGCGAATTCGGGCCCCGCAAATTCATTTCCCAGCGATCTGCGGCCGCCAACGTCGATCATCCGCGCTCAATCGAACAACTGACCTTAAGGGTCCGGAACGGGGCCCCTACAAACAGGTTGCGTCGGTCGAACGTGGATCGCTGACCAGTCGCCCGCTGTGGAGCGTGCCGTTCATCGCAGCCTCGCGCCATGGGCCTGGAGCATCGAAGAAGTTGGGATCAAGCGGCATGTCGGTCAGCAACACGCCAGGGCGGTGCACTTGTAAGCGGCCGACGATCTCGCCATCAGGCCGAACCGAGAAACTGGCCCACCGCGAGGGGCGAGTGGTGCTATTATTGGCGCTGACCCACATGTGATTCTCGGCCGCCCGGCAAGACATGGTAGCCGGAACGATCGTCCTCCAAATATCGTAGTTGGGATCGGCGACCACCGTCGAACGAGCGTTGTGAAACGACTGGAACAGAACATCGACGCCTAGCTGCTTATAATGACGGTACAGTTCCGGAAACCGGTAGTCGTAGCAAATCAACACGCCGCACGTCACGCCCTGGACGCGAAACGTGACAAAGCGATCGCCGGGCGAATAGTGCGACAGATCCATCGTCAGCTTCTTGCCCGCCGCGCCGGTGCAAAATCGCTTGTCGTAGCGGTCGACAATCCGTCCGCGCGCATTGATGACGTAAACGCAATTGTGCGGCTTGTTGCGGCCGGTCAGCCGATGCGTCGACCCGAGCAGAACCCACACTTTGCGCTGCTTCGCCCGCGCCAGAATATCTTCGGTCGCCGCACGAAGCTCCTCCCAATCGAGCGATTGAATATTGGGAATGTCGACACCCGCGTAACCCGATAACGCACATTCTGAAAAGTGGACTACATCCGCGCCCCTGTCCGCGGCTTCGTCGATCTGTTTCAAGGTCCAGCGGCGATTGTGGGCGATCCGTGGTTCGACTGAGAATTGGCAAGTTGCAACTCGAATTGATTTCATGGATTGCTTTCTTCAATGCGGAACACTCAGGTTTTTCCCGCGGGCCTTAACGAAAAAAGCTCGACGTCGACTCCTGGCGAGAAATGAACGAAGGCGGGTGGCCCGTCGGCGGCGGGCAGTTGGTTGGCCCGCATCAAATCCTCCTCATAGCGGACCACCTCGGCTCGGCGGGCCGGATACGGGGTATGATAAACTTGCCCGACATCAATCCGTTGACGGCGACGCACGAACAACAAATATCTTTCCAACAGGAAATGCTCTAAGGTGTCCGGCTCGGAGGGTCCCAGTTCTTCTCCGATTCGATATTGTATCGACAGCTTTCCGCTTCCGCTTGGCCGAACGGTGTCATATTCAACTTCATCGCCTGCATGGCGAACCTTCATCGAGGCGAAGTGATAGGGCAAGCCCCAGCCGTTGCGCGCTGCCCACACGGCCGGCCGCGACGCGGCGTCAAGTGAAAAAAAATAGACGCCTGGACGTCCCTGGTAATGAACGTAGGTGCGGACATTCGTTTCCAGAAACCGGAACGCCAGGAGTTCCGGGCACCAACTCGGCCGGACTCCTTCCATTTCGAATGGGACCAAGCCGATGTAGGCCTTGTCTTCATAGAGATCGAGCGACAGTTCGCGCGGTACGAGTTCTCGGAGAATGTCGGTAGGAACCGCCCAATGCAGGAATAGAAGGTTCCGCCACCGCTGAAAACCGCTTGGTGATTCATTGGGGCGCTTGGTCGGCGCGAGCCGGTCAACTACCAAATCATTTGAGCGGGCGTCCACTTCGTAGTACTCTGTCGTTTCCTGCCCAAAATCAGTTGCGGAAAGACCTTTTGACGATGGGGTCGTTGAGAACGACAATCGCCCAAATCCCAAATGGAATGCCCAAAATACCGCATGGTGAGCAGAACGGAATCACCGAAATAACCGCCGCCATCATCGCCGCACTGTAAGTTTGCAGCTGCATCATCTTATAGGCCCCCACCACAGTGGCGATGTTCAACAAGAGAGCCACCACGTTGGCCGCCATTCCCACAACAACCGTCACCATTTCCTCGGGAGGCGCGTCTATCATGCTCAACAAGAACACATTGACTCCAAGCATCACGACCCGCGCCAGAATGGTAATACCCGCCATGATCAAAATCGTCAGCGCCGGCGGAAATACCTTCGATTTGGGATCGACAGGTGGTGGCCCCATTCCACCCTGCATTGGATAGCCCTGCCCGTAGGAAGGAGGCTGGTACGGATTGGGAGATTGCGAAAATGGATTTTGTGACAATGTGTTATTCCCGAAGATGCCGCGGACGCTCAGTCGCGCGTTTGTTGAAAGTAATGCACGCCCTTCTTGTTCGACGTCACGACGTCCAGCAGTCCGTCGCCGCTGACATCCGCCACTTGGAACTGGGTGCCAGGTCCGCTGTCGTGGTCGAACTGGTGCCGGATCCAGCGGGGGCGGCCGTTTTTCCTTTGTAGCTCGAACCAAAAGAAGACTGCTGCTTCCGCGCCGCCCGGGTCGCGTCCGCCGTGCGCCCACCAGCGCTTACCCGTCACGAAATCGGGCAGCCCGTCGCCGTTGATGTCGGCCAGGCATACTCCATGGGTTTGCGAAAAACTCTTGTCGATCAGGTGGTCTTTCCACTTGTTGGGTGCCACCTGTTCATGCCACCAAATGCCATACGCGTGCGGACTGCTGGCCAGGATGTCGTTGTCGCCATCACCGTCGAAATCGTAAACGTACATTTGGGCGGCTCGGCCGTTTTCTCCGAAGGTGACGGGATGAAAAGTCCACTCGCCCGCCGCGAAGCTCTCCGGCGCGGCCCACCAGCCGCCGGCGCACAGGATATCGTTTCGGCCGTCGCCGTTAACATCGCCAACGCCCAGGCCGTGATCGTATTTCTTCGTACCGGGGGCGGCCTTGGTTGAAACGGCTTGAACCTGCCACGGCTTTAACCAGTCGGACTGCGGAGCGATAAAAGCCATGCGGCGGTCGGGTCCGTCCGGTTCGGCCGCCGATGGAGAAAACGCGGCGATCAATTCTCGTTTTCCGTCGCCGTCCAAATCCAGAAACTGCGGGCTCTCGTTGTTGGTGACAGGAGTCAGCATGTGCTTGGTCCAACTCGCACCGTCCTTTTTTGGATTTTCATACCACCAGGTGGGCGTTCCTGGAAAATCGATGACGATCAAATCGGTCCAGCCGTCGCCATTTACGTCGTGTGCGAAATTGCAGAAAGAATTGCTGTACCGCTTGGGATCGTAATGCAACGGCTTGCCAAGAACGACGGACGCACCGCTGACCGAAGGCACTTCATCGGTAATGGCGTGCAGATTCCATTTCGGCGCTTCGTACCACACCAAACCGGCCGCGATATCCGCCTTGCCGTCCTTGTTGAAGTCGCCGACCGCCACGCCTTCGCTGCGGAATTTGGAGTCGAGCTGAACCTTCTTGAAGCGGATCGCGGACGGCTTTTCGCCCTTTTTTTGAGGCTCGTCACAAACCCCCAGCGCCGATAACGCCAGCCAGACCAAGCTACCCGCGCACGCCAAAACATAACTTCGATTTAACACCAAATTGCTCCGTCGCTAAACAAGACAACAAATCAGGGAATATCGACCGGCTCGCCGTCGTTGCGTTCAAATAATTTTCGCAGCACGTCGGCATCAATCGCCTCGGACAGGAAATGAACGCTGCCGTCGCCCATGAGAGCATTATACCCGCCGGGAAACATGCCGGGGAGCAGTCGCTTGCTCATGTCGCTCGGCTCGAACTCTTCGGGCTTGGTCCACTCGACGGCCAATTCGTCGCTGGCTTCGACCACGAAAATCGTATTCGAAAGCCCGTCTGGGATTTCGGCGAAGGTCGTTCCGCCTTGAAAATTCTTCCTTTCGCGTTCACCTGTGTCTTTCGCGGGCGGGCGAAAGCAGCCCTTTTCGCCGCCGATGGCCAAATACGTCGTTTTCCCTGGCCCGGCCTTGCTTTGCGGCGATCGAAACGATGCGGGCATGCGGTCGAGCAATTTCAGGTTGTGCTCGCTGTCCCACGGCTCGTCGAGGTGGAATTCATCGTACAAAGCCTGATGCTCCATGTAGGGCAACATGGCCACACGCCAACTCAGCAGCGGCTTGCCTTCCGCGTCGGTGT
>JAJDEH010000396.1 GCA_029259935.1 Planctomycetota bacterium | reverse complement strand
CGCGGCGATCACATCAAGCAGTTTTTCGACCGAAAGTTTGCCGGCCGCCGCGTCCTTCCTGAGTTGCTGAACGTCCATGCCAAATTTTGCGCCGATAACGCAATTTCAGCCAAGACCAATTTTCATACTTCGGACAGCTACGAGCCATCTGCCCGTCCCAATATTCTTTATTCATCGATTTCGCCCGATATCAACAGAGTTTGCAACGGGGTGCAACTAAATTAGGGGCGGCCCTTTTGAGCCTTTCGCCAAATCACTTTTAGATCACGCCATTGAAAAGTCTAAAACTTCGCTGACACGTTTTCTGTGTCTAAATTGTTGCCCACCAAAGTTCGTTGATTGAGATAGCATTGTAATCCACGTGCGATGAGATTTCCCTACCAAATATTCGTTCCAACAGCGAACGATCCGCTGAAAAGTCAGCGGCATCAAAGTCGTCCATCACAATCACCTCGGCACCGTCTTGATTTCCTGCCCAAGCACTTGCAATTCCGCTCAGCTTGCCGTGGACCGCGACAATCGGAAGTTTCGCACAAACAAATGCAACAACCTCATTGCCTACGACCACCCGCCCCCATTCCTCACCCCCTTTTTCCCAATCGATTTGCGCACCCGAATTGCTGCTAGCCAGCCTCTCAAGGGCTTGGCGGACACTTTCGTAATTCCAACTTGTAGAAAAACGGTGTGCGCACTCAAACACGGGAGAAAGATCAATAGCGTGTCCCTGGTACGCCATGAACAAGTCCTTCGTTGGTTCGATAACCGGAATGCTCAACGACTCGTTAGTCCTCTCGCGAGCGCCATAAATTTGCTGCAAACAGCTAACCAGACTCTTTGTATCATTGAGCGCTTCGGAAGCCTCGCCATGTTTCTCTAAGACTTCGTTGGACAAGAAACGAGAAATCCGATCAACACGGCCTTCCATCTTCTCAAGAAAGCTAGATCCACTTCCCACCCATGGTTGATCCTTGCTCAACCACATTGTCCCGTTCGGTGAGAGTAATCGTTTCGGCTCATCTTTCCATCCTGTGCGCAACAAGCGTTGAAAGACGCAGTTGATATCTGACTTCATTTGCAACGCATCCGGTGTAGTTGGTCTAGCTGGAAAAATGTCGTGAGCGGGAACCTTTGCTGGATTTGTGAAGTCCGCTCGTCCACCTGAGTGCCGTCCGTGGTAATCCGATCAGCCTGACGGTTTCGCGGAAGTCTTTCGGCCGGATCGACACGACACCTTTTCTGTATCCAAAGCAAAAATGAGTTGCGGCCGGAACGTCACCTTTTGTTCTGTCATGTTTTATTCCTGTTCCGGCTGTTCTTCCCCTGCGAGTTTTACCCAGCGCCCCTCTGCCCCCATGCGAGTGTAGAGGACGATCCTATGATCTAACTGGCGACGGATACTACGTAATCGTACGTCGGATCCCTCCGTTGCAACGAGTCGAATCCGCGTCATTTTGGACATCTTGTTGATTACCTCGACCGCGCCGGTATCTACGTCTTCCAGATCCACTGTAAGCCAACCTAGATTTGCGAGTTTGGCAAGCATCCGGACTCCCTGTGACGTTACTTGAGTTCCACGGAGGGACAGTTCGCTTACCTGGGTCATCTCCATTCTCTTCATGAACTGGTCTGTTATCCGTGTGCCCGAAAGGTCCAACGTCGCTAATTTTGGAAACTTCATTTGTAGCGCCGCATCATCCGTTATGGGGCATCCGGCAAGGCGTAATACTTTGAGTGAAGGTAGATTAATGTTGGCCAGCGTCGCCCCACTGATAGCAGCTTGGTCAATATCTAAAATCGTTACGGCCGGTAGACCGTTTAAATAGGACACGTGCTCATCGGTGATGTGATTGCCAGCCATTCCTACAATTCCGAGCCTACGGGAGCGTTCCGCCAAATAGATGAATGTCATCGACTTTGGGGGAGTTTTCTTCGTGACGTAAAACCACGTCTCTCGCGACTCGTACCCATGAAGCAACGTCCATTTTTTCGCCCGGTCGTCGAATTGTTGAAGAACGGTCAGCGCTGCGTTCGAATCGGCTTCGGACGACTGTGCAAGAAGGTCAAGTCGCGAGTACGCCTCGCGGTGCTTTGAGTAGTCGGGCGTAGCAAGATCACCCGCTAGTTTGGCGACTCGTTCGGAAATAACGGATTGTGAACGGTTCTTATCTTTGCCAGCAATCGCTCCAGCGAGCATCAATGAGCCAACTATCACCAAGGTCGCGATGCCCGCCCGTCGAATGCGGATAATCCTTAACATTTCACATTACCTCCAAGGGAGATTCGACATGTTGCCTTGATTCACCGCGGTCCCCAGATCCTTGTCTTCGGTAACTGCTTCTTCAGATCCCAGATGCCTTCGGCGGTGACTTTAGTTCCGTCCACGTCAAGTGTTTTGAGATTCTTTAAGCCCCGAAGATGTTTCAGGCCATGGTCCGTGATGTTTGTATTCTTGAGATATAGTCTCTCGAGTGACTTTAGGTTTCGGACATGCCGAAGGCCGGAATCGGTGGTTGGCGTATTTTCAAGCCAGAGCGTGCGCAAACGCGGGAAGTCGCTAATATATTTCAGATGTTTTTCTTTGAACTTGTTGTCGTGGAGCCAAAGGCTTTCGAGCCGTTTCATTTGCGTGATGTGTTCCAGTCCACAGCCGTCGGTGTTGCAGTAGGCACAATCGAGGTAGCGGACCGCCTTGAGGTCTTTGAGCAAACCGAAGTCTTTGTCCGTTGCGTCACGCAGCGACACACTAATGATGTATCCGCCGCTGGTTTCCGCGTCGCCGCCAGTCGCGATGATGCGTTCAACTAGCAAGTGCTGGTTCGGCACGGGCTCGATGGGAGGTTCACTTCGTTTTGCGCCTTCGTCGGCGGTGAGAATTGTGATTGATAGCAAGACCATGGAATGGAGCATGTGTCACACCATTATTGCGAAGGCGGTACCCGACAACATTACGCGGAGTTCACCGTCTCACGGCGAAGCGGACTAGTGCGCAGTCTACAATTCCCAACAGACATGAAGCAAGCGGATTCGGAGCGAGCAGCGGCAGAGGCACAGTGGGGAGGCGCTAGTCGCGACGGCCAATGAGGCCCTCAAACGAAATTCGCCCAGACCCTCCCAGCGGACTTCGAAATCCAAGCGGATGGACAGCCACGAAGAGACGCGAAAAACTACTCGATCAATCTTCGTGGCTAAGAACTCTGAACTCTTGAGGCTCGTCACCGGGGTCCGCTTTCGCTGAACTGCCACGCACGCCTTCTCGATTTCTCCCGCATTGGCAGGTGAGATTTCGTCAGGTCAGGTTGTCAATCGACTCGAAGTCCGCCCGATTCTTCTGCACCAACTCTTGAAGCTTGTCATCCACCCAGAATTCGTCCGGAATGGTCTCGTCAAGTTCGGCCATCGCGCTCTCGTTGAAATGATCGAACACATCTTGCAACGAGTCGGTATCGGTCAAGCCTTTTTCGAGATGCTCAACGAGTTCAGCCGGCAGCAAGGATACCGCCTTTCGGCACAACTCAGCGGCGTGTTGGCAACCAAAATGGTCGAACGCCTCTTTGGCCATCGGTATTAATTCCGGCACGTTGTAGGCCGCCTGTGCGAAACCGCCGTTGCCAACTTGAAAGTTCAAGTCGTAGCAGGCGTAGAAATAGCGAACACTTTTTGGCCATTGCTCGATTGGCGGGAGGTCTTCGTAACGTTCATAAAGAGCGGACGCGATGTTCTCGACAAACTCACGATGCTCTGGATCGTAGGGAGCGTCGGTGTGGCCCGCAAAAATCGTGGCGAAATTTCGACGGTAAGAAGACATGATAATTTTTCTTTGCGGGACTGCGTTGGGCACGGCCGGGCCGTCGTGGAAATGCTTTCCATTGAAAACGCGCATTCTCGCTGGCTCCGCGTTCATGTCAATGGTATTTGGCGGATTCAGAGCCAGTGTTTCATAGCCCGTCTGTAGAGTTGGCGCGGTTATCGAAACGCGTCTTTGACGTGCGGCCTGCTGAGTATTGAGTAGGCCCAAATGCCGAAGGGAATTCCCAGCAGACAGCAAGGGCCCACTAACGGGATCATGGCCACAATCGCGGCGGTTCTTGCCGTGCCGTAATCCGTCATGTTCTTCATTTTCAACGCGCCGAAGAAAACAAACGACGAGGCGATCAACAGAATGATCCCCCAAATCGTCCGTACGATGATCTGAGTATATTTGGACGTCGGCCCATCGTTTATTTCTTCGAGATGATCCACAACTCCAAACAGCACAAGGAATACGTCTCCGGCAAGCCCTAAAACTCCAAAAACAATTGCGATCAGCGAAACGACCATCAGAGCAATCGCTGGACCTCTAACTTCGTTAGGGGCTAACGTGCCGTAATGCGTTGATGACGGACTTCGGTATGGATTGGACATGGAGCGGATTGGATAGGGAATGTTACTAAAAAAAACGCCACGCGCCAGCCTAACAAAACCGACATTCAACGTCAACAAACGGTTCCTGACACCTTTTTTCTTACATCGCCGATGGCCAGATGATCGTGATAACGGAAACAGGTGAATTGGTGTTGGCACCGGTTTCACCCGACGGTTTCAAGGAAACGTCCAATGCCCCAGTCATGAAGGACACCTGCTACACCACTCCCTCTTTGGCGAATGGCAAGCTCTGCGCGAGGAGCAATCAGGAGATGGTGTGTATTGAAATGAAGAAATGAGATTGCCTCTTGCCGAGCGGAGTTAAATCGGCCAAGTCATGCAATTTCTGTTACAATAATTCACCACACCTGCAGCCCCTCGCCTGGATGGACGATTCTATGTCGCGATCAAAGCAATGCCGTTGGCTGGCCCCCCTTTGTATTCTGACGATCGTTTTCGTGTTCAACGACGCTCGCCGAGTTCTTGCACAACAAGCCACGGAAGCGGCTGGCCATCAAGGGCCGGAGTGTGTTGCCGTTGACAACTTTTTTGCCGATGAAGTGTGGGCCAAGGTTGGCGAGCGGACTTGTTTGAAGTGCCACAATGCCAAGGGCGATGCGTCGGATAGTGAGTTCCTCTTGCAAGACACCGTCCGCGATCGGGCAGAACGAGTGGCCGCGCTCGGTCACAATCGCGCGGCCTTTCAGCGCGTGGCCGTGGCAATGGAAGACGGCAAGTCGCGGCTGCTTTCAAAGATCCGAGGTGATCTTGATCATGGTGGCGGAGAAGTACTCAACGAGGACTCGACCGGCTATCGAATTCTCAGGCGTTTTGTTCGTCGCACCCGCGGCGAACCGGATGACGGACCGCCCATTGCCGACTACGACGCCCCGCCATTTTTTGACGGGATTGAAATGATGTCACCGCGGCGATTGCTGCGGCGGCTCACGTTGTCACTTGCCGGAAGACTGCCAACGAAGGATGAACACGCGGCGGTCGAGAGCGATGGCCTGCAAGCGATGGATGCCATTCTGGATGGAGTCGTGCAGGAAGATGCGTTCTACGAACGGCTGCGGGAAGCGTTCAACGATATTCTCTTGACAGAAGGCTACGACGGCGGTGGCGAAGATGCTCTCAGCTATACGCATTTCCACAAGACTCGCCATTGGTACAAAGAGCGCGATCCGAACAAAGGCCGCAGCAAGGATGACAGGCTGAATTACTCGCATCCGAAGATGATCGCCTACACGAAATTAATTCGCCAATACCGAGAGGCTTTGCGTCGCGAGCCGGTCGAACTAGTGGCGTACATCGTACGTAACGATCGTCCCTTCACGGAAATCGTGACCGCCGACTACATCATGGTTTCGCCGTATTCGTCCCGAGGTTACGGAGTCTACGAAGAACTGCGTGAGAAGTTCAAAGATCCCGACGACCCTTTTGAATTCGTGCCGGCGAAGTTGAAGGCGTTGACGGACGATCGGCGCGGAAAAACCGTTCAAGAGTCGGCCACGGGGTTCTATCCCCATGCCGGGTTGCTAAGCACATTCCAATATCTGAAACGCTATCCGACGACCGAGACCAATCGAAATCGGCTGCGTGTGCGAATGTACTTCGAGCATTTCCTGGGCGTCGATATTCTACAATTGGCGCCACGAGTGAACGATGCGGCGGCGATCACGGCGAAGTACGAGATTCCCACCATGCAAGCGGCCGACTGTGTCGTCTGTCATAAAGTGATGGACCCGATCGCCGGTCTCTATCAGGACTTCTACGTACTCGATGGCAAGGGGATTTTTGGACCTCGAAAAGACGGCTGGTACGAAGACATGTTTGCTCCGGGACTGGAAGGCGAAGGACTGCTGGCGGACCAACGTTGGCGATCATTGCAGTGGTTGGGTGAGCGGACCGCGAAGGATCCACGGTTTTCGGTCGCCATGGTAAAGCACGTCTGGTACATCCTCACCGGTCGCCAGCCTCTTTCGCCGCCGGAAGACATCGATGACCCCATGTTCGCCGCCAAACGCCGGGCTTTTCGCGTGCAACGAGACGAAATCGAGGAAATCGCCTCGCGGTTCGCCAAGTCGGATTTCAATCTCAAGGTCGTCTTCAAAGAGTTGGCCCAATCGTCTTTCTACCGCATTGATCGACTGGCGACGGCGGTGAACGAGCCACGGCGGTTGGCCGAATTGGACGATGCCGGTCTCGCGCACATGCTGACACCCGAGCAGCTCGAACGAAAAATTACGGCCGTGTTCGGCGCGAAGTGGGGCAGGCTCGTTGATCGGGAAAGTAAGTTCAAGATCCTGTACGGCGGAATCGATTCCAAGGAAATCACCGAACGGATCGCCGAGCCAAGTGGAGCCATGGGGGCCATCCAACGCATCATGGCCAACGATCTCGCTTGCAAGCACGTGGCAGCCGACTTTTCCAAGCCCGCAAAGCAGCGCCGGCTGTTTCCCGGAATCGAACCCAATGTCGTTCCTGGGGCAAACGCGGAAGCGGACCAACAGATCCGGCTGGCCATCGTTCATCTACACCAATTGTTCCTCGGTCGCTTCGACGAGACGAACGATCCTGAAGTGCAACGAACCTACGACCTGTTTGCCGGCATCGTCAAAGATGCGAATTCCCGTGAGGGGATGTCAAAAACCGAAAGCTATTACTGTCAATCGCAGCGGGAGGTAACGCCTCGCGACCCCGATCCTCATTACACGATCCGAGCTTGGCGGGCCGTCGTTACGTATCTGCTGCGCCAACACGAATTCCTCTATGAGTAGCGAACCGCCATGCGACGCCGAGATTTTTTAGGACTATGTGGAACAGCCGGATTGGGCTTTGCCGCGCCGGTAGGGCCATCGTTCAGTTCCCGCGCCCTGGGCGCGACACCTGAACCGCCCGCCTACGAGGGCCCCTACTACGTCGTCTTCAATGCTTCCGGCGGCTGGGACACCACCTACTTGATGGATCCCAAGGGCATCAACGAGATGAACCGGCTGTACAAGGACGGCGACATCCTCACGCAAGGCAATCATCGGCTCGCGCCCAATGCCGCTCACATCGAAGCAGGCCTGAGCAACGAAGACTTCTTCAAGAAATACGGCGACGACTTGTTGGTCTTTAACGGCCTCGATTATTCGGTCAACAACCACTCCCCCTGCTCGCGATACATGGCCACGGGTAAACTCGACAGCCTGGCGTACCCGACATTTGCCGCGCTGGTCGCGGCCTGCAACGGCTCTGAAGTTCCGCTGGCGTTCCTCACCTTCGGCAACTATTCGGCAACCGGCAACCTCGTCGCCATGGCTCGCGTGCCTTATTTGAATTCGTTGACCAAGCTGGCCAATGCCGACGGAATCAATGGAAGCGCCCGGAGTCCCTATCACGACGATTTCGTCGCGGACCGGATCGAACGGGCACTCGAAAAGCAAATGCAGGCCCGCGTGTCCCAGGTTCGCCTGCCACGAGTCGAACGGTCTCAAAACATGCTCTATGCCGCGCAGCTTAATTCCAAGGCGCTGGAGCGCGTCACGCCCTACATTCCCAAGTCGCCACCCAAGGAACGGCTTTCGCGGCAAGCCGACATCGCGCTCGCCTCGTTCAAAGCGGGCGTCTGCGTGTCAGCGAATCTTTCGATCGGCCAATTCGACAGCCACGCCAACAACGATACCGACCAAATGAAGCTGATACCTGAACTTCTGGCCGGTATCGACTATCTCGTCACGAGATCCGAGGAACTGAAGATCCGTGACAAACTGATCGTCATTGTCCAAAGCGAAATGGGACGCACTCCGACCTACAACAAGGGCAACGGCAAGGACCACTGGTCGATCGGTTCGATCATGTTCATGGGACCCGGGATCAAGGGCAATCGTGTTATTGGCGCCACCGACGAAAAACAGTTCCTCGTCCCAGTAAATCCGAAGTCATTGTCAACGGACAAAGAAAACGGCATTCGCGTTCGCCCCGAACACATCCACGCGTCCCTGCGGGAATTCGCCGGCATCGACCAACACGCCTTCAGCAAACAGTTTCCACTGCAAGTTCCCGCCGAAGAACGGCTCCACGGCCTGGTAAAATCCGCGTGACGTATCTACCCGGACTGACGGGCGGCATGCCAAGGACGGCTGCTAATCGGGATAAACCGTCAAATCAGGTTTCGAGTTGCGGAGCTTTTCACGTCCAGCGACAGTGGTCGTCGACGGCAGCCTGAGTTCACTTAGACTGGTTGACTTCTCCAACTGGACGAGCCCGCTGTCAGTGACATTCGTATCGTCCAGCAAAAGCCGCCGCAGGTTCGGCATCCGTGCAAGCTGAGACATGGCTCCGTCGCCAATGTCGTTACCATTGAGGACCAGTTGTCGCAACTCCTTGGCCGCTTTCAGATGTTCTATTCCAGCATCCGTGATCTTGGCATTCCTAATACTCAATTCTCTCAATTGCGGCCATTGCGCCACGACGGCCAAGGAGGCATCGCCAATTGGAGTATTTTGAATACTAACATCACGAAGGTTTTTAAGACCCTCCAACTGCGTGAGAGATCCGGCTGAGAATTTTGCGTTCGCTACCGTTAATAGTTCCAGGCTGCTGATGCGTCCCACGTGGGCCAACGCTCGATTGCCGTACGTTGGGTACAACAGAGTCAAGATTCGAAGATCCTTCAGATCCTTAAGCGGCGCGAGTTCGTTATCGTCGGGGTTTTCCCCATTGCGATTCAGATGCAAGATTCGCAACTGCTTCCAGCCTGCGACGTGCCGAAGGGCAGTGGATCGCCCCTCTTGCTTGTCCTCAATGTCTGCCCAGCGAACGGGCAAGTCAGCCGGTAACTGCGCAAAGCCGGCATTCGTCAGTGCGGTCGAATTGAATTTCAAATAGTCTAGCTCGCCAAGGTGTTTCAGGTGCTTTAGCAACTCGGGTTTGATACGTCCATCTTCTGTCACATCATCACTGTGGAATTGAAGGTATTCCGCGTCGAGGACGCCCGCTTTCTGTAACGCCTCGACGGCGGTGACGACTTCCGGCCGCGGCGACGTTTCAGGATCCGGGGGAAGCTTACGGATCAATCGGGCGTAGTTCAGCCTATAAGAACGCCCCGCTTCGTAGCCAAACTTGCCGTCCATCACCACGCGATCCCCGTAACGAATTCTCTCTTTCAACAGATCTGCAAAGTAGAAACTGAAATAGATGCGGCCTTGCTGGTTGGCGTTCGAGTCAGCGGCCAGCCAGACTTCGGTATATTGATCCTTTTCAAAATGTTTGACGTACACGACTTTTCCAGTCAGTTCCACCCAAGTTTCTCTGCTGTGGACGTATCCGAAAAGCGTGCTGCTGTCGACCAAGACTTTTTGGGAAAAGTCTTCCGCGGTCATCCGCACTTCCGTGGGTGGTCTTCCGGGACGACTTGATGGTTCGGGCCGGGAGACAATGTTCGGCTCTTCACTGGGCTGAGCTTGGCTGGGCGTGCTCTTCTGTGAGGAGCTAGGAAATGGCGCCCTCATTCTGAATTGCAGTTTGCGAACGGCCCAGCCTTTATAGTCGTCGCCCCCTAGACTGAAACATTCCGGCGTGAATTCCCCACGCCAAGCGACCGACGCATGAGTTTTCTCTGGATCTTCCAGCACGATCCAGATCAAATTGGGCCGCACGATCATCGTTAGCCCATACCAGTTGTTGTTCAGTCGTCCGATCGATTTGGTCTTCAGATCTTTCTTAGTTAGGTTTCCGACAGACAAGCCTTTGGTCCACTGGGGTTTGTAAGAGATCAATGCGCCGACGCCCGACACAACTTCCACATCACGGTTCAGCGACAGTTTGATGGCACCGGTGGGTGAAAGCTTAAACTCCATTCTTACATCGAACGCTTGGCAGCCTTCAGGAAGCTCGTACATCCAGCCGAAGTCGGCCCCGCCGCCCGCCACGCCCAGAAGCCGATAGAGATCGCCATCTTTTCTCCATCCGCCCCGGCCCTTACGCAAGTTCTTCCAAGAGTCGCTCTTGGCCGCGATTTCCCCCAACAAGTCGATCGGCTGATGAGGATTCTCGTAGAACCTGAGGGAATCGGCGGACTTGACCAGCCAATCTAATTGCTCTTTCGTCGTGGGCCTCCCCAGCGCCTGGTGGTTCGTGATACCGATCACCCCTCCGCCGAACTCCTTCAGAATGAAAAACGTGTACGCCGTCTTGCCGTCATGTTGATGGGTGTAAATATAGCGGTCCGGTTGGTCGACTACGGCTTCAACGAAATCCGCGGACTTTTCAGCCGTGCTCTTGAACTCTCCCAAATCGAACCTGCGCCACTCGACACTAAGTTCATAACCGGGCCGCTTGAGAAATTTGACCGCGGCGTTGGTGTTTTTGGATTCCGCACCGGGCGGCACCTCCATCACGAAGTCGATGGGGCCGAGCCCGAAAGTCACTTCTTCAAACGGCTGCTGCATGGCCTGCCGGAGATCCGCTTCTGATGACGGTGGTGGATTGGTTTCCGTTTCGGCGGGTGGTCGCGGGCTTCCCGTTTCCGACGCTGATTGCGGATTGGTTTTCGTTTCGTTTGATGGTTGTGGTTTGGTTTCCAGTTCAGGCGGCAGTTGCGGACGCGTTTCGCGATGCGGCTCGTTGTTGTTCCCCTTCGGTTGGCCGGCTGTCGCGTCGGCGGATGCAATCGGCGCAGCGATTTCGCTCCTACCAAAGACCCTATACAGAGCGAATCCGCCCGCCATGAATAAGCCAAAGACCACGACCCCACCGGCAACTAGCAACAGCGGCAGTAAGTTGGCGCGAGTTTTCCGCGGCGGCACGCCCGGCTGAACGGAGTTAGAATTTGCCAAACTCGGCTGGGACACGGGAACATTTGATCCCGCCGACGGCTGGGCAGTGGGCCGATGAGCTTGAGCCGCCGATTTCGGTTCCGCTGGCGCGGGTGTTTGAGGCACCTCGATATGGATGGGTTGGCTACATTGCGGGCACTTGACCATCTTGCCGGCCATGTGCGGTTTCGCCTGAAGGCTCGCACCGCAATCGCAACTTACTGGAATCGTCGCAGTGTCGACCGCGGCCGTGGGAATTTGAAGAGCGTTTTGACAACGAGGACACTTTACGGTCTTGCCGGCCAGTTGATCCTTCGCTTGGAACTGCTGGCCACACTGGCATTGGACTGAAATCGCCATTAAGCCCACTCCCCGTCAAGTTGAAATTCGAGCATTTATTCCGCCCAGTCTAAAGGGCGTGCGTCCATTTCGCCACTAAGTAGAGGGACCCCAGTTATGTCAATCTTTCCGTAGTTCCAGATTCCAACTTTGGAGAACATTGCCCCCACCGGAGTCCGGTGATCCCAAGATAACCAGCCGTTTGCCGTCGTCTGAAACTCGTAGGTTGCTGATGCTGTCTAGGTCATGATCTTTGTCCTTGGACAAGATGCCCACCTTCTTACCGGTCCGTACGTCCCAGAAATACACCTTGTCCGGACGATTGTATTTCGCGCCGACCTCGGGAACGACAATGGTTTTTCCGTCCGGCAAAAATGCCACTCCCCGGCTGTTGTTGGAAATGTAGCGAACGAGTTCACGGCTGTTGTGGGCATCCCATATTTTTGCCTTGTCTTCTTCGTTGAGCGTTGAACTAGCGATCCATTTGCCATCGTGGCTGACGCTTAGAAATTTTATCCATTGCGAGGAACGGTAGGCGGAGAAACTGTGAATGGTTGCCTTCTTCTCCAGGTCAAGGATGCAGATCTGGCCATTGTCGTTACCAACGGCAACTTTGGAATCGTCGTGCCAGAAGGCAACTTTCGTTGGTGTGGAGATGCTCTCCTTCATCAACAGCTTGCAGTTGCCGTCCTGGACGTTGACTTCGAGGACTTCGCCGCCTACGGATAAGGCATATATTAGCTTCCCAGACCTCGCAAATTGCACCACCGCCAATTTGCGAACGTCCAAAATTTCGACGTCCACTTCGAAAACGACCTTGGCGTCTTCGAATTGGCGGATTTCGATTCGACTATCGGCAGCGATACAAGTCACCAGTTCTCCATTTGGAGAGATGGCGATCGGAGAATAGTTCCTTGACGATGAACGCGTGAATTCGCCCTGCAGCTTGTTGCTGTCGAGATTCCACAACCGAACCATTTGCTCGGAATCGGTGGTGTCGCCGAGACAAACTGCACGCCGCCCATCACCACTGAGTTTCAGTTCCCAGTCCGAAATTCTGCCCACTCGCGTGGTTTTCTCCCATCGGCCCACGACCGGCGCATCCGGAGCATCGGTGGTCCCTAAAGATGCACGGCGCGCAGCGTCCTTGGTTGCCCATTGGATGCTGGCCACAATTTGCTGGTCTCTCGTACTCAGGCGGCTGATGGGGATCGTTGCTTCCACGCCATCCGATCGCCTGACTTGGATTTCGTCTTCCGCGACCTTCACCAGCGCGGCTTCAAACCACGGCTCGTTGTCTTGGTTACGCCACTGCCTTGTGGTTACGATTTGGATCAAGACAGATTCGCTGAGGGTGGCGATCGAACTATAGCGGTCGTATTCCCCCAGGACCCTCACATACTGACCCGGTTGGACAGGTTCGAACTGGGGGGCCAAGTTGAACTTATCGTAATTGCAGGCTACCAAGCCATCGGCTCCGCCGTGCAGAGTTATTCGCGCGGTACCGTCTTCCTCGCGCGCAACCACAACGCCCTCGATAATCAGTTGTTGGCCGTCGTACTTCTCGTCAGTAGCGCGGCGATCCACGCCGTACTCGCGGGCGAGGTCGTAGGGGGAGAGTACGGGCACGGGATCTCCTTGGACCTCCAGTAGTTCGCAATCCATGATCCAGATCGATTCGCATCGGCCGACAATCTTCACCTTGCCGCCGCGTGAGACTTTGGACCAGGGCGGATCGTTCGGCAGTACAAAGTTCACAATGTCTTCGAGGACGATAGTGTTGACCATCTCCCGAGATGGGTCCGGACTGGTCGTTCTAGATACCTTGCTGACTTTTCCCACCGACTCGATGTAGTTGCCACGGTACTTCGCAAGTGCCTTTTCTCGGTCGCGGACGAAATTCTGGCGAAATACCAGCGGGTCCACGGAGAACGTGATGCGATCGCCACTGGGCTGCAGTACGTCCTTGGATTCATCCGTGATGAATTCGTCTCCGCGCGGCCAACGCCACCCTTGCAAGCGAGTCGTGACGTCTTTAGCCGAGTATTGCTTCTTTTCATCCATGAGTACTCTAAAATCCCAGTCTCCGTACTCGAACGTCGTAGCTTGGGAATTGTCGCTTTGGTCGATAGACAGCTCGCCTTTGACGCCGCCAATCAACAGATTCTCATTCTCCCACGGTCCCTTTCCTCATTCCCATTCACCGCCGTCCGCTGATGCCGTGATGGCAATGAACCGGCCATCTTTCGCGGTGTAGCGCGCCACTTCATCGCCCAGCGGTTTTGAGGCAGCGAAGCCGACCGGAGGAGCAAATCCGAATCCACGGGATTCGAACATCTTGAACCCTGGCCCCGGCTCAATCTCTCGCGCGTCGCGCAAATAGTACTTCTCTTCGCCCGCCGGCGGTTCGGTCATTTGAAAGTTGACGCCACAAGTGCCTTGCGGGACTTGGTCGGATACCAGCACCGTCATATTTGCCTTACCGTCCTCCTGGGTCAGCACGCAAGCAAACTCGTAGGCCGCAATCGTCCGATCGCCTAACTTGAACGAAGTCTCTTTCGTGAACTGGCCTTCCAACGTGCCCGTGCGGCCCTGTCGGTCCATGGTTTCAATTGCAAATCGAGCGCATCCGCGCGGGATCGTGATGGCGTCGGTCAGGATCGTGGGCAACTGGAACAGCGGGACGGGAATCTCGTCGGAACGCCATATCGTAATCTTGGAAAGGTGATGTCCCGGGATCGGCACACAGACCCACTTTTCCCCTTCAACGGATTTGCCGTCCCAGCTCACTTTCTCATTGGCGACTTGATGACGAAAGCGACCGGGCGGGAACTGCGGTACATTCTGGCTCCATGGGGAGGTGAGCGCGGCGCTATACTGGCCGAGTTGCAGATCGCCGGATTCCGGATGCTGGGGCAACTTCTCAACGACCTGAATCGAATAATGCGCGTCGTACTTGGATTGCCCTGTCGCCGGGGGAGTTCGCAGCCGCTTGAGTTTCTGCTGGCTGGATTCGGTGGCTAGGGGAGCATCCCCGGAAGCTGGAGCGCCACGTGGCGGCCCGGCACTACCTGGGACTACGTATTTTGCCTTCGCGGCCGCCGCCAAGCCATTGCGGATACGCTGGCTGAGTTCTTCAGGAGTTAGCTTGACCACGGCTGACTCGCCGTATTCCAGAATCATGAACCCATCCTTCGGAGGTTCACCAAAGGCTTGAAGCGGATCATCAGGATCAAGTTGCACGTAATCAGGTTTCGTCCAAACGACTTCGCTCCCCCGGCCACCCTTCACGAACAAGATCCCGTCGGGAATGGACGGCAGCAGTTTCCAGGTTGTCATGAATTTGTCATCGCCAAGTCCGGTGGCGTACAGCGCGGGGAACTGGTCGATCAACGTCTTGTTGTGTTCGCTGTCCCATGGCTCGTCCCGATGGAATTGATCGTACAGAGATTGGTACTCTAGATAGGGTAAGAGCTGGAAACGCCAACTCAGCAAGTGATGTCCGAACTCATTCGCCAGGTTCGTGGACAACCGGCCACTGTACGTTCCGCTATAGCTCGCCACCGCGGTCGTCATGTTCGAAAACACCATCAGCCGGTCTATTTCGTCGGACGCTTCTTTCAGACGTGTAATTTCGTCCGAGAACTTGGTGATTTCGTTCACTTCCGGCAAACGAAGATGCACTTGCGATCCTTTGGATTCAGCCTCCAACTTTTGAATTAGTCCTTCGATCAAGGCGAGCAAATTGTCGTACGGTTCCGAAAAGTGCTCTACTTCCAAGGCACTGTGGTAGGTGACGATCCCACCACGGTCACCACTTTCCATTCGTTCCTTGTTGGTTTGAATCTCTTTTCGTTGATGGCCAATGGCGGCCTGAGACATTTGAACCAAGCTCTTAAGAAGGGTTGCCGCCTGTGTGGCGTTTTCGGGGCTGTTGGCTTTACCTTGGACCGCCAGGGCGGGTGTTGCCGTCAGGTCGAGCGCCACGTCCACCCGCTTCAGCCAATCAAGTTGCTCTAGCGAAAACGGCAGCGACTCGCGCGTGCGTTCATCCCTGGCTAGGTTCTTGCGAATTGGTTCCACGTTGACGACCAGCTTCGCTTGCCCGGATAGGTTTCGGATTCGATTAGCAAGCGATTGATTCGTGACGTGACGACCTTCTAGAACGGCATGCACGCTCGCTATCTCACTTCCGAACAAGTCACGTTCCCCGAACTCCTTGAAACCCGCTCCGGATGACCAGCGATAGTAGTCCTGCTGTTGGTGCTGTTCCTTCGTGGAGTCTGGCAAGTTTCTTTCAATGAAGGCGTCGCGGTCTTGCGGTTTGAGGAACCGAGCGTACAGACCAAAACTTACAAACGGTTCTTCGTCAGTCTCGTGCATCCAGAACCACACGGTTTCCGCCGTGCGCATGACATCGTCAAGCTGATCCTCACGCATGTGATCTACTAAGAGCCAGTGAAGCCCCTCGCGCGACAAACCGCGTTGCTGCGAAGCATCAAGCAGATCTTTAACATTGACCTCCACCACCAAGAACTGTTTATCCGGAAACAGTGAGTAGGGAAGCGGATTGGTGTCAGCATCTTGAGGCGGAGATCCAGGTTGTCGCGATTCATCCTGGGACTTCGCCGCCGATTTGCGGTTCGGGTTCGTGGTTAAAGGTTGTTGGTCAGCCGGATTCTCGTCGGGACCTGATGGTTGTGGTTCATCGTCAGCATGCGCGACTTCAGTTTGCGGTTTGGGACTGACGTCCGTGATCACCCCAATCCAGTAACCGAGGCCCGTGGCGATAGGCAACATGACCACAAGCCCAACGATGGCCGCGACCACTCTCAACCGCTTTGTCCGGGTAGTCTCTTCATTGGTGGAAGTTGAGGCCATGTTTGGTATCGCGACAGCGGCGTTGGCCGTCTCTTCCGCGGGAATCTGCAAGATTTGCTGGCACTTCGGGCACTTGACCCGTTTTCCCGCCAGATTCTCACCTGCTTCGAACTGTTGTCCACAACTGCACTCAACTTGAATTGACATTTGAAACGCCCTCACCTTTGCTGAAACACTGCCGAGGTCAAAGCTCAAGGTACTCTATTGAAACCAAAATTCAACGAATAAATGCGCTTCGCAAGCTGAATTACGTGCGGCAATTGAGCGGGCAGGCTTGGGCAAGAGCTGTTCCCAACTACAATTCGCACCGTTGCCTCACCAGCCGGTGATTCGTCTTACAGTGGATCCTGGTGCACGACCCCGTCGGGCTTTCTCAAGGAATTGTAATGATGCGATGCGCGTCCATTGTGGCGGCTCTCCTGGCAGTGATGTGGATCGGATGTTCGCCAACGAATTCGGCAAATTCCCAACGCGTTGCTCCCGCGGCGCGGTCTAATTTGCATGTGGAATTGTGATCTGCGAAAATTCGACTTTGGTAACCCTCTACGTCGCCAAGTCTGCATAGGGTGCAAGAAGCAACGAGTTGCTTCGGCTTTGCTCGTACCGTCGCAACTTGGCCCCATCCGCGCGAATGTGAGTATCGGTTTCGTCATGCGAAGACTGCTAAAGCTTGTACCTCTCCTTCTTGTATTCGTAGGCTCGGCCACGTCAGCCGCAAGCGTTCGTGCATTCGAACTGCCGGATGTTGCTGGAATTGTTGAGTCGGTCGGTCGCATGGCGGTCGAGAAGGAAAACGTTGTTGGACTCACCGTTGGAGTGGCAAAGGGCGACAAGGTTCTGTGCACGAAGGCGTTTGGGCTCGCCAACGTGGAATTGAACGTGCCGGCGACGCCCGAGACGGTGTATCGAATCGGTTCCATCACCAAGCAGTTCACGGCCGCGTCGATCTTGCTGCTGGTCGAGGAAGGCAAGGTGAAACTTGACGATCCGTTGACGAAGTTCCTGCCCGATTATCCGGCGCATGCTCAAAAGGTCACCATCCGGCACCTGCTTCAGCACACCTCGGGAATCAAGGATTTCACGCGGCTGCCGGCGTATCGAAACGAACTTCCCAAGAATGTGACGCAAGATGACGTCGTCGCTCGCTTCAAGGATCTGCCGCTGAACTTTGAACCCGGTGAACAGTTCCGCTATTGCAACTCGGGCTACTTCTTGCTCGCCGTCGTTGTCGAAAAAGCATCCGGCGAATCATTCGATCAGTTCGTTGGAAAGCGTCTATTTGCCGCGAACAAACTGGAGTACACCTTGGACGACGTTCACGCTCGAATCATTCCTCAAAGAGCGTCCGGTTACACGCGCAGGAATGGCGTTTTGAAAAACGCCCAGCATATCAACATGCGGCAGACGATCGGTGCGGGAAATCTGGCGTCGACCGCCCGAGACTTGCTCCGCTGGCAACAATCGCTGATTTCCGGTCAGTGTCTCAAGCCGAAGTCGTTTCAGTTGATGCGGACGAAAGGACGTCTGAATAACGGCAAGACCACCAACTACGGCCTGGGGCTAGGCATGCGCAAGGTCGACGGTCATGAGGTCATCCGGCACGGCGGCGGCATTAACGGATTCCGCGCCGATCTGGCATACTACCCGAAGTCAGGTTATGTCATTGCCGTTCTCGCCAACAGCGATAACGCCAACACGGGCCGCATCTCCAATCGAATCGCTCAACGGCTACTCGATGCCGACGAGAAGCTACGCGATGTCGACGAGAAAAAGAGTACGGAACCGGCATCGGTCAAAGGCAACTGAAGTCGCTACTTGGTCAGTTGTTCACGGATGTATTCCGTCGAACGCTGGAAAGCCTGCTCGATCTTTTTGCGGTCGCCGCCCCACAAACTGTGTCCGCCGCCTTCGATCGTGATTAGCTCGTGAGCAACTCCATGACGCTTCAGTTCCGCGGCCATGG
>JAJDEH010000395.1 GCA_029259935.1 Planctomycetota bacterium | reverse complement strand
GAGCGCGGCTGAAAAACACACTGGAATTCGCTACCTGGTCACCGCTCCGCTAGGACTCCATCCGCTAATGGCCGAGGTGGTGCAGCAGCGGATCCAACACTGCCTTGCCCATGTGCGAGGTGAAGCCGATTCATGTGACATCTGCAGTAGTGCGAAAGAATGCGAACTGAGGACAGGTGGGCCGCCCGATGGGACCCCGAAACCGTAGCTCTCGCTCGTCAGGCGTGATATGCTGAGCCAGCCCAAGGAGGTTCTTTAATGACGATTGAATTTTCCTGTTCCGGTTGCGGCAGTCAGCTCAAGGTGAAAGACGATGCGGCGGGAAAGCGCGCCCGTTGCCGATGCGGTACGGTCGTGGCAGTGCCCATTCCGGTGCAACCGAGCCATATCGTTTCGGAACCTGTCGTCGTTTCCCAACCAGTGGCTCCGCAGTTGACTCCAGTTCAATGCCCTGGCTGTCGCCGAATCCACCAAGTTAGCAACGAGATGCTGGGAACAGTAGCACGCTGCTCCTGTGGAAAGACTATTCGGGTGCCAACTGGCGCGGGCGATTTTGGCCCAAGGGGGCAATCCGACGCACTTTTCGATGACCTGGCCAGCCTGGAAGCCAGCGCGCCGGTCGCGTTTCAACAAGCTGCCATGCCCCAACAACCGTATGGCGCGGCGCAGGGCTACCCGGCGTCCACCACGGCGTCCGCGCCGGCCGGCCGTCCCGCAACGTATGGCGGTTCGCCCCCGACCAAATCGGACGATGAGGTGTTGGCAAGTTACTTGGGAGCCGACTGGAAGTCGCAAGCCGACCAACCCGCCGAAGAAGAAGGCGAAAGCCTCGAAGCGAGCATCATGAACGGAGGCGTCCTTGCCGGCGGCGCGGCGATGGCTGTCGCCGTGATATGGTTCTTCGTTGCCTGGGAAGCCGCGGGAGTGATTTTCATCTATCCGCCCATCTTGTTTGTTGTCGGACTGATTGGATTCCTGCGAGGATTGATCTCGTGAAGTATGATGTAATTCGCCGGTGAAGTGCCTTATAGATTTGGAGTTGGTTTTCTCATGATTCAGGTTACCAAAGTGCTGACTTGGTCTTTTTGCTTGCTGCTATCCGCGTTGATTGTTACTCCGACTTGGAGTAGGGCACAGGATAAGGCGGAGCAGAAAAACGAGGACGCAACCAAGACCCCACCCGGACTCCGATTTTACAAGGGACGGGAAATTGCCCGGACGATGAGCTTCCACGGCGCGCCATGGTTGATTCGCGACGAACGCGAACGCGAGGAGCGTTGCTCGCTTATGCTGGCTAGCCTGGGTGTGAAGCGTGGGATGACCGTCTGCGATATGGGGTGTGGCAACGGTTTCTATTCACTCCAGTTAGCAAAAATGGTGGGCCCGAAAGGCCGCGTGCTGGCCGTTGATATTCAGCCCGAGATGCTGAAGTTGCTGAAGGAGCGGATGGAGAAGGCCAAGATCAAGAACGTCACGCCGATACTCGGCGAGCTACATGATCCGCGCTTACCGGAAGGCGAAGTCGATTTGATCCTGCTGGTGGATGTCTATCACGAGTTCTCGCATCCCGAACATATGTTGCGTGCCATGCGCAAGAGCCTGTCGCCAGACGGGGTCGCGGCACTGCTGGAATATCGGTCCGAAGACCCCGACGTGCCGATAAAGCGGCTCCATAAGATGAGCAAGAAACAGATCAACAAGGAGTTTCCGGCAAACGGATTCAAGCTGGTCAAGGAGTTTGAAAAATTGCCTTGGCAGCACATGATGTTCTTTGGGCGCGACATCGACTTCGACGAATAACTGCCGACTGCTTTTGCATACCTAATCGCTGGACCCCATTCCCCGCGGATCAAGGCCGCCGGCAAACGTCGGTGACGAGAAGTTCTCATGAGATACACAAGGAGCGGCTGGTTTTCATTGCTCGTGATGTTCGCGGCGGCCCTTCCGTCGCCAGCGGGAGAGTTGAAGAATCCCGGGTTGAAGAATCCCGGGTTCGAGGAAGTCGGAAATTGGCAGCTTGTAACAACAGGCGATGCTTTACGGGCGGCGTTCGACGACGCAACGTCTCAAGAGGGGCGAAAGAGCTTTACGGTTTCTCTTCCTTGGGACTCGGCAACGAAAAAGGAGGACTTCGCCGGTGTTGCTCAGGTTGTGGAACTGACCACGGCCCATCAAGGAATTTCGTTCTATGTAAAGGACGATTACACGGGCAAGACCAAGGGCTATCACTGGTTGGAATTGGCACTCGACGGAGAGGTGATTTGGGAAGCGGACGTCGCCGAGGGTGATAATGAATGGAAAAAGGTTTCCTTGGATCTAACCCGCTATTTGAAACAGGCTAAACGTAAGAAAATTGGTCGCGACAAATACCGGAATGAAACGAAATACAGCATCACGTTCCGAGTTTTTGAAAGGAACAAGGTTAATCGGTTTGGCATTCAGGTTTGGGCGGACAACTTCAAATTGCTGACGAAAACCCCCGCGGATCCCCAAAACTGCGAGAAGAAGAAAGTTCCTCCCAAACTGCGAGACCTTCTAGCCTACTACGACGAGGCCGATCTACTGCGGCCGATTACGACACCAGAACAATTCAAGAAGAAGCGGCAACAAATCATCGAAGGAATGATGCTGGGCATGGGGCCGCTTCCAGATCGTCGCCAACGCCATCGCCTGGAAGACTTCGACATCCGCGTCCTGAATTCACAGGTGCGGGGCAGGTATACCAAAAAGACCATCAACTTTGACGTGGCCGAGGGCGAACGGGTCCATGCCTTTCTTTACGAACCGTTGAACTGGAAGCCCAGCGACAAGCGGCCAGGCATTGTCGGCATGCATCCGACGGGAGAAGCGGGCAAGGGCTGTTTTGAAAGTTGGCCCCTGTGCAACTTTCCGATCGAGCTGGCCATGATGGGTTATGTGGTTATCGTGCCGGATTATCCGGATTTCGGCGATTCAAAACCCTACGATTTCGAGGCGGACCGATATGATTCCGGAACCATCAAGGGTGTTTTCAATCACATGAACTGCGTCGATCTGCTACAGGCGCATCCTGGTGTCGACCCCAACAAGATCGGGACCATTGGCCATTCACTTGGCGGACACAACGCCATGTTCCTTGCGGCCTTCGATGACCGCGTGAAGATAGCCGTTTCCAGTTGCGGGTGGACGCCTTTCGAATATTACGAAACGAAGAAGGGCAGGCTGAAGACATGGGCGTTGCCCAGATACATGCCACGCTTGGAGACCACATACAACTCGGATCACGGAAAGTTCCCGTTCGATTTTCACGAAGTCGCGGCGGCCATTGCGCCGCGTGTGTTCTTTTCAAGTTCGCCGACAGGTGACGGCGTGTTTCCCGGCTGGGGGCCCCAGGCCGCGGCACCATATATCCAGGAGTTTTTCACGGCGCACGGCGCGGAGAAGGCTTTTCAATTCCACCAGCCTCGCGCCCAGCATCGGTTTCCGTGGGAGACACGCCAACAGGCGTATCGATCCATGAATGATACGTTTGACTACCATTTCCACGGAAAACTCGGATTGCTTGCGGAACGACAGGGACTGGCATCCATTCCCACTCTGCGCGCGGCGCTTGACGATGACGATCCGAAAGTTCGTTGGTCCGCGGCCCACCTGCTCGGCACGCTAAATGACAAGAGTGGCTTGCAACAGATGCGAACAGATCTTGAGACCTTTTCAGCTAACAAGGAGCATTTGGAGCACGCCCTTGAAGTCGCCAAGGTTCTGGCCGAACTGGGTGACAATCGTGGCTACAATCTGGCGGCGGACTTGGCGGTCCAGGGGACCACGCCAGGACAGCGCTGGCGCGCGGCGATTGTCCTGGCACATATTGCAAATACAAACAAAGCCACCCTGAACGCCGCGGACATGGACCCCGTCGCCGTGCTGAAGGCCATGGCCGCCAAAGAGAGAGAGGAAGGCGTGTTTTTCGTCTTCGTTGACCAAGTTCACAAGATCCTACGAGACCGCGCCGACATGATCGACATTTTCGCCATCGCCAAGGAGTCCAAATTTCATTCAGAAGCGCCGCCCGGTAATCGCTATTCGATGGCCGAAATATTTCATTCGGTGGCGGTAAGGGACAAGGACAAGACTTGGCGGTAAGCGTTTCGTTGCACACCCATCGCCTTGCCTCCCAGAGGCAAGAGCGGGAAAAGAGTTCTGACCGTCCTTCAACGCCGACACACGACTGTCGGTGGCCGCCGCGAATTCATGGATGACTAAAATGGCCCCAAGCCAAGCACCAAACAAGTGGCGTCTGATCCTGGATTGCCTTGCGGCCGGATGGAATTTGCTTCGCATGCCCGGTAGGCCTCACCGTGGACCGCTGCCTTCCGCCGACGACCGGCTCTTGCGGCTTGCGGCCGAACTGCGCGATCATGTCTGCTACTTGGCCGATGAGATTGGCGAACGAAACGTGCGGTGCCGTCCTATTGAGCTGGCCAGGACGGCTGAGTACATCGCCGCCGAGTTGGACGGTGCTGGGTTCACCGTGCAACGTCAAGAATACGACGTGGACGGCACCACCTGCGTTAATCTAGAAGCGGAGATTCCCGGTACGACGAAACCAGATGAAATTGTCATCATTGGAGCGCACTACGATTCCGTGGAAAACTGCCCGGCCGCGAATGACAATGGCAGCGGAGTAGCGGCAACACTCAGTCTGGCCCGCGAATTCGCCGATTCTCGAAACGATCGAACATTGCGCTTTGTCGCTTTTGTCAATGAAGAAGAACCCTATGGCCACACGCCACGGATGGGATCGTGGGTCTATGCACGCCGCTGCCGGCAACGAGATGAACAAGTCACGGCGATGCTGAGCCTTGAGACCATCGGCTGTTTCAGCGACGATCCAAAAAGCCAAAAATATCCATCACCGCTCGGCCTGCTGTATCCGTCGACGGGGAACTTCATCGCGTTCGTAGGCAACACACGCTACGCGCGACTCGTTCGCCAAGTTGTAAGAGCGTTTCGAGAAGCCGAGCCCTTTCCTTCGCAGGCTGGCGCGATGCCCGAGGCGATGTCGGATATCGGCCGGTCCGACCATTGGCCCTTTTGGCAAGAGCGGTATCCGGCGTTGATGGTCACCGACACCGCGCCCTTTCGCTATGCACATTACCACACTCCGGAGGATACCGTGGACAAGATCGATTTTGAAAGGATGGCCCGAGTGGTCCGCGGACTGCAAGGCGTTATTCGGTCGCTCACGACGACCGCCTGAACCTCCCAAAAACCCAAAACAAGGAAGAGTTGGAGGCGGCTGCTTCGTAGCAAACGGAGCGTTTTCAACTGCCAATCTAACCCGTATCTCCTTCCGACTCAGCCAATCCGCCGAAGACTTCGCGGATTCTTCGAGCATCATCTTCAGACAGCGGCGACCCGAGAATCGTCGCGATGTTTTCTTCGAGGTGAGCCACATTCCCCGTGCCAATGACCACCGTGGAAACCGCTTCGTGTCCGCCGCCAAACTTGTATCCAGCGGCAACGACCGATTTGACTTCATCGTGTATCAAAAATCCGAGCGGGTTCCGGTCCGGCAGCGCATCGTCGGGGATCAGTCCTTCCTGCTTCCAACGAGCAATCGTCTTTTCCAGTTCGGCCGGTCGGGTCATCTTGACGCGAACGGCCGACATGTTCATGACGCCCACGTTGTTCTTTTGAGCCAGCGGCAAGACTTCCCATTCCGCCGACAAATTGAGGATGCCGTACTTGACCATGATGGTGTCCCAAATGTCGTCCTCCAGAGCTTGAAGCAGCATCCGATGATCCGGGTCGCGAAAGAAATACTCGGTCACTCCAATGAAACGAATCTTTCCTTGTTCACGTAGTTTCTCCACCGTCGGGTAAAGCCGATCAACGCCTAGCCGATAGTTTGATGGGACTAAGCCGTGAAATTGATAGATATCCAGACAATCGGCCTTCAATCGGTGAAGACTTCGCTCGCACGATTCGATCAACTGTGCGGGCGAGATGATGTCATCGTTTCCACCGGGGTCCGGATTGAACTTGGTCGCGATGAGGTATCGATCTCGATCCACCTTGGCCAGCGCCCTTCCTAAAATCGCTTCGCTGTCGCTGTAGTCGGCGGCGGTGTCGATTAGGTTGACCCCCAAATCGAGCGCCCGATGTATAACGGCATGCGATTCCGCTTCGTCACGGTGTGTTCGTTGGCCAATGCGACTGGGACCGCCCGTTCCCAAGCTAACCAAGGAGACTTCAAGGCCGGTCCGGCCTAGCGTACGGAACTTCATCTATCCTCCTTATCGACGAATCGTACCTTACGAGGACGTTCGACCGCCGTCCAGTTCGCCACGCGTCGGCGTGGCATAGGTCAAGAATCCCCGCACCGCCGCCTCGAACGCTGTTGGTTCATCTTGAGCGATGGAGTGCGCGCTGTTGGCGAAGATCTTCAGATGTGCCCTTGGTATTCGCTCGGCAATGACGCGCGAATGTTCCGGGGCGCAGATCCAGTCCTTAGCACCGCCCAACACCAAAGTCGGGCAGGTGATGGTGGACAGCCGATCGGTAAAGTCGAACGTTTTGAGAAAGCCGCTGAATCCGAAATTCAACTGCGCAAAATTGCGAATGCCCCGCCCCCAACCATTTTCAAACTTGGCTTCATCAAACGTTGTCGCGTACATCGGCCCCATAACCTTGTAGTATTCATACAGTTGTTCGTCTGTTTCAAACGTCCCGTTCCAAAGCCACTCGCAGACGCGAATCTGATCGGGCGTGCCCCGCTCTTGGAGAACTTGTTTGGCACTCTCCATGAAATGATAGCTGGGTGCCGTTGCGACCAGTACGAGATTCGCCAAGTGTTTCGCATGCCGAATGGCATACCCCTGAGCGACCATGCCGCCATAGGAAGAACCCAATAGGGATATCTGTTCCAACCCCAAGTACTCACGCAGCGCATCGACATCGTCAATATTGTTTTCCAGCGTGTAAGTTTTTGGATCAGCCGCTTTGCTTCGGCCCGAACCACGATGGTCGACGAAAACCAATTGTGCCACGTCGCGCAGATTCGCCGTCGCTTGCGACTTGAAACTGGCATGATCGCCGCCTGGTCCGCCGTGCAGAAGAAACAACACGGGCCGTTCCCGCATGCGATCGCCGTCAGGTATCAAACCCATGCCATCGACGTCAAAGTAGATTTCCGTGTCGCGAATCCGAGCGCGCATCGATGAGCGGGCCTTAGTTTTGCGTGTTATTTGGGTGTCGAACTGCTATCTTATCCTACGAGCCAACGTGACGCATCCCGCGGCCCTAGGAACGGCTAGTTAACGATGCCATACTAAACGAGACCACTTCTTGCGCGACTGTTTACGGGAGAAACAAACGGCCATGGTTTTGACATTCACTCGAACGTGCGTTGTACTTCTAACACTTTGCTGCATTAATCTAGACACGGCACGTGGCGATCAACCCAACATTGTCGTATTCCTCGTCGACGACATGGGCGTGATGGATACGTCATTGCCGTTTCTGACCGATGAAGCCGGTAAACCGAAACGATATCCGCTCAACGACTACTACCGCACACCTAGCATGGAACGGTTGGCGGCGCGAGGCATCCGATTCAATAATTTTTATGCAATGAGTGTTTGTTCGCCGACGCGTGTTTCGATCATGACCGGGCAAAACGCGGCTCGGCATCGCACGACCAATTGGATCAATCCCGACAAGAACAATCGCGGTCCCTTGGGTCCCCGGGACTGGAATTGGAACGGGCTAACGAAGAGCGACACGACACTGGCCAGACTGCTTCAAACAGCCGGCTATCGTACCATTCACGTCGGTAAAGGCCATTTCGGTCCGCGCAAAATGGAAGGTGCCGAACCGAAGAATCTCGGTTTCGATGTTAATGTCGGTGGTGCCTCATTTGGTGCGCCCGGCAGCTACTACGGCGAGAAAAATTATGGCCTCGGTACGAGAAGAGCGTCCAGCGCCGTTCCGCACTTGAAGAAGTATCACGGCACCGAAACATTTCTCACCGAAGCGTTGACGATCGAAGCCAGTTCCCACGTCACCGACGCGGTCAAGGCGGAGAAGCCGTTCTTCCTTTATATGTCGCACTACGCCGTGCATGCGCCGTTCCACTCCGATCCGCGATTCGCCGGCCACTACAAGGATTCAGGCAAGCCCGCGGCGGCCCAAGCGTTCGCCACGTTGATCGAAGGCATGGACAAGTCGCTGGGCGACATCCTCGATCATATTGACACACTGGGTGTTGCCGAGAACACGCTGATCTTCTTTCTTGGCGACAATGGATCCGACGCTCCTCTAGGCCATCAACACGCGGTGGCCTGCGCCGCGCCGCTACGAGGCAAGAAAGGCGCACACTATGAAGGGGGCATGCGTGTACCCTTCATCGCCGCCTGGGCAAAGTCCGCCGACAACGAAAGTCAACAACGCCTGCCGATCGCCGTCGGCGCGCTTCAAAGCCAAACCGCCGCCGTTTACGACTTGTTTCCGACAATCCTCGGACTCACGGGCATCGACGCCTCGGACGATGACGCCGTCGATGGGACAACCCTCGCCTCGCTGCTCACCGGTAAACCAGATGCGTCGCGCGAGCAGACGTTTCTCATGCACTACCCACACGCGCCGCATCGCAGCAATTATTTTACCTGCTATCGGGACGGTGATTGGAAGGTCATCTACCACTACCATCCGTCGAAAGCTTCCGAGGATTCTCACTATCAGCTTTACAACTTGGCGGATGACCCGTTCGAGCAAACCAATCTGGCCGAAACAAAACCCGATCAGCTTCGCGCGATGATGCGGAAGTTGATCGCCAGTGCGGAGCAGCATCACGCAGTCTACCCAACGGACAAGGGAGGCAAGGCTTCGCTGAAACCGAAGCTGCCTTGATCAGGAAACTCGCGACGAGAAGGCTCCTCAAGTCGCCTTATCCCTCGGATGGCTTCTCGGACCCGTCGTGATCGTTCGCGCCGGGCAAGTGCCGCGGGAAAAACAAGATCAGTCCCGCGACGCAAACGACGGCCAGGGCCGCGCTGCTCAACCAAATACCGGTCCAATCGCGGACCGCTTCGTCGCCGCTGCCCACCGTGAACGACTGGCCAATGGCGCCGCTGACAAAGCCTCCAACAAAGAAGCCCAGGCCGATGACGAAGGTGCCGTAGATGGCTTGCATGCTGCCACGAATATCCACCGACGCAATGCGATCGACAAACATGTAGGCCGCCGCTAGAAAGCAGCCGAAACAGAAACCGTGCATCGCCTGCCCCACGCAGGCCAAGGCCATCTTCCCCGCGAAAGGCGGATCCAGGCTGAAAACCAGAGCGAACAGTACGCAACGCAAGGCGTAGGCCACCGCGCCGACAAGCATCGTCAACTTGAAGCCAAACCGCGCAATGCCGAAGCCGAGTACGGCCATGACGGCCAGTTCGCAGATCTGCCCGATCGAACTGATGCTCTGCTCGAACGCGCCCGTGATGCCGCCGCTATCCAGTATTGCTCGCAAGAAGACGCTATTCCAAACGAAGAAAAACTGGTGCGTGATGGCGATCACGAAGGAAATGACGATGAACATCAAAAAGTAACGATGACGCAGCAGCCCAATCACGACACCGGGCGCGAACCGGCGATCGTCGCGCTGCTGTGGCGGTGTGTGGGGCAAACTCAAGGAGTACACCCCCATTGCCAGCCCCATGGTCCCCGACAAAGCGAAGATGATCCCGCGAGCGGCATTCAGTTCTTCGCCGGCCAGCCCACGCAACCACCAGAATTCGACTAGGTACGCGGGCACGATAAACCCCAACGTCCCAAATGCCCGGACCCACGGAAACTCCCGTTCGCGGTTGTGCAGGTGGTGAAACGCCAACGAGTTTGTCAGCATCATCGTCGGGACGTAGAGTGTCGAATAGACGGCCCCCAGAATCATCACCGACCAGATATTGGTCTGTGTAAAGAGTACCAGCATCAAAAGCCCCGCGAGAATGTGGCAAATGCCCAACACTTTTTGCGTGGCAAAGTGCCGGTCCACAATTTGGCCCAGCAGCACTGGCGTAAGCAGCGGCCCGACGGCCAACAAGGCTCCAAAGATGCCAACCTGTAAACCGCTGAAGCCCAGAGCTTTCTCGACATACACCGACGCCACGGGCAAATAGCAGCCTTGCACGAAGTACTGCAAGAACATCATCAGCCACAAACGCATCTGAAGCGGCAGCGGCGTGTAATGGAGTTTCTTATCCTGATTGTTCACGCGAGTCCTCAATAAGGAGGAATAGAATCTGCACACTCAATTCCTCTGGCACGGAAGCCGCTCAAGATGGAACTTACCAAGTCGTTCGAGACGCGGCTACCGCCTGCTGATGACCGGGTAGCTCCTTTCGGACAGACATCAGTACTACGTGACCGACGACTTATCCTCGAAGTCCAACAAGATATGCCACTAGGGACACGCCCCGGCCGACTTGTGCATCGTTAGGAACACCGAGTCACGCTAGTTCCCAGCCAGTGTCATCCAATGCCGCCCAATCGAGATTTGTCAGCAACTTGCGCGTGCCTACCGTGAGCGACGGATCCATGGCGGCTTCCATTCCTCCGTCGAGGGTGCCGTTATAGAAGTGGCTTTGGTCGTCGTTGACCGGCGGAGGTCCCGTCACGTCGTAGGCAGCCACGGCGGCCGCGCCGACAAAGGAGTCACGCCAGTTGCCGCTGATCGCAGTATCGCTACTTACTCCAAACACGGAAAAAGAATCACTTACTTCGTAAGCGCCGCTGCCGTTTGAATCGAGATAGAACTGGTCACCGCGATGCACGCCAACGTCGTCCGTGCCGTCTCCGTTCCAATCCCCGATCAGGGGAATGTCGCCGGCGATGCCGTAATTGCGAACCGTGTCGCCCGCGTCGTAGGCACCGCTGCCGTTGGCGTCGAGAAAGAACTGGTTGCCCCGGTGAATGCCGATTTCGTCGCTGCCGTCACCGTTCCAATCGCCAGCCACCGGCAAGTCGCCGGTGATGCCGTAACTATAGGTTACATCGCCCGCATTCCAAGTCAGGTTGCCGTCCAGATCGAGGTAAAACAGATTGCCGCGATGGACACCGATCTCGTCCGTGCCGTCGCCGTTCCAATCACCCACAATCGGCGTGTCACCCGTGATGCCGAAGAACGACGTCGAGTCGCCGCCATCAAAGATGCCATTGGCGTTACTGTCCAGAATAAACTGATTGCCACGATGCACGCCGATTTCGTCGAAACCATCGCCGTTCCAATCGCCCGTGATCGGCGTGTCGCTGACATTGCCGTAGTAGGACGTCACGTCGCCATCGGTCAGCCCGTCCCATTTGCCGTTGCCGTTCATGTCTTGATAGAAATCAGCGCCCCGATGCGTCCCGATGAAGTCGGCCGCGCCGCCCGTCCAGTTGCCGATCAGCGGGACATCACCGTTGACGCCAAAGATGTAGACTCGATCCCCGTCGGCCGAATTCCACCCTCCGCTGCCATCGTAGTCTAAATAGAAACTACGATCGCGATGCACGCCAATATCGTCCGCGGCATCTCCGTTCCAATTGCCAACGATGGGGGTATCGCCCGCAATGCCAAACGTACGAACGAGGTCGGCACTGTCATACGAACCGTTACCGTTTTGATCGAGGAAAAACTGATTCCCCCGGTGGATACCGATCTGGTCGACGCCGTCGCCGTCCCAGTCGCCCGCCAGAGGAACGTCGCCCGTGTTGCCAAAGGTGTAAAATGCGTCGCCTGCATTCCACGACCCGTTGCCATCCGCGTCCAGATAAAATGCGTTGCCACGATGCACACCGATTTCGTCGCCCGCAGCGCCGTCCCAGTTGCCAATGACGGGAATGTCGCCGGTCGAACCAAAAGTGCGCACGACGTCGCCGGCATCCCAAGTCTTATTGCCGTTGAAGTCCAGGTAGAAGCGGTTGCCGCGATGGACTCCAATGTCGTCGACGCCGTCGCCGTTCCAGTCGCCGCTGATGGCAGTGTCGGTGGTGGCCCCGAATGAGTTTCGCGCATCGGCGGCCGTTGTGGTGAAGGTTCCGCTGGCATCGGTGTCTTGGATGAAACTAGACGCGCGCCGGACGCCAATCTGATCTCCCGTTCCGCCGCGCACCAAGTTTTCAAAGGAGTCCGCCGTACCGATTCCCAAAACGTGGGCTATTTCGTGGAGTGCCACCGAGTAAAAGTCGGATTCGCCCGCCGATGGCAAGGTTGTATGGTCGAAGTGCCAATTGGTTCCCACGGTGTCGAAGGTGATCGCTCCGCCCCACGGCGCGAAATCCGTGGCCGTTTGCTGAGTCGCCGAAGCATTGCGAACGTCGTCGCGAGTGCCGCCCGCTTCACCCCGCGAAAACAACAAGTTCTCCCAATTGTCGCCGGCCGCGTTGACCGATTTTCCGTACGTGAAGAAACCAGGCCCGCCCATTCCCAATGAAGAGAGGTTCCTGCCACCGGCGTAAACGATAATCTGATCTTGAGGCACCGTCATATCAACGGTTAGGTTCTGCACGGCTCCCGTCGCCGGATTGAAGACTTGCGGGGTCCAAGTATTGAAGCCGCCCGGAGCAACAATGGGGTCGAGTGTGTCATTCAGCATGTTACTGAACGTATCGGCGGCGGCTTGCAACGCCGCGCGGGCCGCCGCACCGTCGGACGACGCCGGATTGAAAAAGTTATTCGCGTCCAGCGAATAATCGAGAACGATAGTGGCCAGGAGTGTGCGGTTTTCGAGAGGTTCCAAGCGCGGGAAGCGAAAACCGCGGCGCGGTTCTCGCGCGGGAGTACCAACGCGCGTGGCGGATAGCAACCGTCTGAAGATCGAAAACATGCCTGGCCCCGGTAAGCACCCGGTGAAGAGTTCCAGCGCAAGTATATCGGTCTATTTCGCCCCTCGATCCCGGACCGGCATTCGATTTTCGGAGAATGAATGCCTTTTGTTGCTCGGGTAGCGACAATCGTCACAAACTCTCGACCTGCTACAAGTCGGATGGACGATTCCAACGAAAAATTCGTTGGCGGTCACCTGCCCTCGATGGAAAGAAAGAATGCCAGGTGCCCGTGGTGGCCAGACCGCGGGCATCCACGCCCCAGTGAGCAGGGCGTGGATGTCGCTGGATGTGGTCCTGACGGGGCGCTAGCTTCGACTTGGGAAAACTCCTGACGTGCAGATCATGTAACGCAAGAACGCACTGTCTTCCTTAACTCCCGCCGCCTTGCGCAGCACTGCTTCGGCCTTTTTCAGGTTGGGCAGCTTGAACGTCGTGCGGCCATCGCCACCATAGGTCGTGCCAAGCAGAGAAAACAGAGCCGAGTTTTCCGCGATACTCATCGTCTGCCCTTCACAGTGCAACCATCCTCGCTGACTGAAGCCTACTCCGGTGAGCTTGATGTCGCCAAGATACGCCTCTTGAGCCGAAGCGGTGGTCGGGGTGGCGGCCAAACTCAAGAGGCAACTCGCAGCCAAAGCAATCAATAGAAACGGACGATTCATCTTTTCTTCTCCAGGGGTGAAACAGTGCAGACTTACTCAAAGCGAGGGCGTAATCCTAGCCAGGCGATGACACTCGTCAAGTTCACACCCAGTTGTGGGGATCGGCGCATGCGCGGATGAAAAGCCAACCGCGATGGGGGCCGGCGTCGCTCCTCGTGAAGGGTGCCTGGCAGGTGTCGCGCGCGGCTTAACCGATCTGCTTAAGGCACTGCTGCAAGTATTCGATACTCTCGCGGGCCAGCGCTTCCACGCCCGGGTCGTAGTCGAATACCTCGACGCACACCCAGCCTTGATAATCGACGTCTTTCAACGTCCGCAGAATCGGCACGAAGTCGATATCTCCCATTCCAGGCCCGCGCATGTTGGCGTCGTTGGCGTGGAAATGCACCATGTACGACGCGCAGTCGCGAATGATATCGGGAATTGCTTTCTCTTCGCTGGACATTGCTTTCACGTCCAAGTGAAGCCGGCATTGCGGGGAATCGACAAGGTCGACCAATTGCACACCCAAGTCGGCGGTATTCAAGAAATCGCCTTCGGCCGGGCTAAGCGGTTCGACCGCCAATGTCACGCCGCGCTCTTGCATGACGCCGGTCGCGCCGCGAATCACTTCGGCTGCGTACTTCATGGCGTCATCATGCGAAACACCGGGCAGCAAGTTTCGCTGCATGGGCGAACCCAATACCAGTATGTGTCCGCCGAGGTCACTGCACAGCCGGGTGAGTTCTTGAAAATAGTCCGTCGTCTTTCGCCGCACGTCGGCGTCGGGCGACGTCAAATAGTAGCCCTCGGTGAAGGCCAGCAGCCAGTGCATGCCGATGATTTGCAGTCCCGCATCCTCGGCCTGCCGGCGTACTTCGGCCCGCTTTTCCGCCGAGATTTTGTAGGCGTCCGGATCGATCGTAAACGGTGCGAATTCAAGGCCCTCGTAGCCAAGTTCGCGGGCCAGCGCAAACGCCTTGTCAAAAGGCCAGTCCTTGAACGTCTCGTTGCAAATCGCCAATTTCATATCGTTTTCTCTTTCAATCGAATTCGCTTTGCGGCCGCGAGCCAGCAGCCTCGTTCACCGGCTTTTGTTGTCGCGGCCCGAGCGGTCAGAACAATTCGTGGATCGGTTTGCCGCCGTCCACAATGCTGACGGGGCGGCCGGCGGAATCATTGTAGTGCGTGTCGAGCGGAATACCGAGGCGGTGGTAAATCGTGGCCATCACGTCCAGCGGCGTGGTAAGCCTTTGCTTGACGCCGCCGCCGAATTTTTCGCTCGCCCCGACGACCCGACCCCCCTGAATCCCTCCGCCCGCCAGCATCACCGTAAAACAGTTCGACCAATGATCGCGGCCCGCGTGGCCGTTCATTCGCGGTGTGCGGCCGAACTCGCCGGCGCAATAGATCAACACATCGTCCAGCATGCCGCGATCCGCCAAATCTTCGACCAAGCCCTGGATGGCCCGGTCCAATGGCGGTAAATGTTCCTCCAAACCGGGCTCGATGTTGTTGTGATGGTCCCAATAGCCCGTATTGACCGTGACGCAGCGGCTGCCCGCTTCGACCAAGCGGCGAGCAAGCAGGGCGCATTGTCCATACTTGTGACGCCCGTATTGGTCTCGAAGTTTTGGATCTTCCTTCGAAATGTCAAAGGCGTCGCGTACTCGATCTCCCGCCACCATATCCAAGGCTTGTGCCTTAAACGTGTCCAGCCCTTCCATCACACCGCTCTTGTCGATATCACGGCGAATGGTGTCGAACTTGGCCAGCAGTCTTCTGCGCGAATCGACGCTCTTCAGTTTCAGGTCACCCGGCAACGACAGGTTGGGAACTTTGAAGTCCTTGGCGTTGGGGTCGGCTCCGACTTCGAACGGATTGAACGCCTTGCCCAAATAGTGCGCCCGTTGATAGCCAAACGCCTCGGCCTTGGGCATGGCAACATAAGCAGGCATTTGCGGCGTGCGCGGGCCCAGCGCCCGTGAGACCACTGAACCGAAAGACGGCTTCTGCTGGGCGATGCGAGCCAGCGTGGGACCGAAGTAACCGGTTTGCATCCAATGAGCCGACGGCGCGTGAATACCATTTTCGTGATGGACCGAGCGCACTAGCGACAGATGATGCATCACCTTCGCTTGCAGAGAAAACCGCTCGCCGACATCGATACCCGGCACGGTCGTCTTAATCGGCGAGTACATCCCACGATACTCGGCCGGCGCATCCGGCTTCATGTCATAAGTATCTTGCTGGCTCATCCCGCCATGGGTCCAGAAAACGATCAGCGCCTTCTTGCTGGCCGGTTTGCCTGCATCGGCCGCGCGAGATTCAAGCCGCAAAAGATCGGCAAGGCCCAACCCCAGCAAAGGAACACCGAGTTGCAGAAAGTTGCGACGCCTGACGCCGTCACAGTTCTGGAATGAACTTCCCTCGATACGTAGCATCAATTTCTCTCGTTTCTCCGGGCGGCCACTCAATGGTTAAACAAGAACTCATTCGTCGCCAACAACGACCATAGCAACGACCGATAGGCTTCGCCACGATCTTCCTCGGACTTGAGGAACGCGAGCGCCGTCTCAAGTTCTTCGGTTTGCGGAGGACGACCGAGTACACGTAGGAAAATTTCCTTTGTGATCTGCGTGAGCGATTGCTCGCCGTCAACCAGCCGGTCGACATAGCCGTCCTTTGCAGTCAGTTTACGTTGAATTTCCTTGGAGTTGATCAGCGTCAGCGCTTGCGACAATCCGGGCGCGTCAACTCGTTCGCATTCGCAAGCCGACGTTCGCGCCGGACGGCCGAAGACGTCCAAAAAACTGGCCGGCACGTTTTCGTCGGGCAATTCAATCGCCCTTGTCCCGGCGGGCAAGCCGGCGAACTGCGTGGGCACTTCCAAGACCTGACTGATTCCGTCCAGCAGCACTTCGGCCGTCAATCGTCGAGGATAGAACCGGGCAAACGTCTGGGTATCATCTTGATTCAGGTCGCTCGGCGCGGAATCCAGGCGATACGCATATGAATTGCAAATGACGCGAATCAAGTGCTTTATGTCGTAGCCGCTGGCAATAAACTCGGTGGCGAGGGCTTCGAGCAATTCCGGATTGGTCGGCGGGTTTGTACTGCGGGCATCGTCGATCGGGTGGATGATTCCGCGGCCCAGAAAATGAGCCCACATCCGGTTGGCCATCGTACGAGCAAAAAAGGGATTATCCGCGCCGGTCATCCACTTGGCGAATCGCTGTCGCGGGTCGTCGTAGCGCGTGAGCTGAAAGTCGGGACCGCCCAGAGCCTTTGGCAAAACTAATTCACCGGATCGGGGGTGGAAAACGTCGCCCTCGTCCTTGAGATAAATGATCTCGTTCGTCGGCACCTCGGCGTCGGAGAATCCTCCCTTGCGACCGACCCGAGCAAAAACAGCGGCCAGCCCGTAGTAGTCGCCTTGGCTCCACCGCTCAAAGGGATGGTGGTGGCACTGAGCACATTGAATCCGCACACCGAGAAACGCCTGAGCGACCGATTCGACATAGTCCGTCTGAGTCCGCACCGAGCGATACCACACGGCGGGCGGGTTTTCGTCTTGGCTGCCGCTGGCGGTCAGAATCTCGGAGACGAATTGATCGTAGGGCTTGTTAGCGGCGATCGAATCGCGAATCCAACCCGTGAACAGCGCCGTTCCCGCGCGTTGCTTCCTCGTCGAGTATCCCGCGCCGCGGTTTCTCAAAATGTCGGCCCATTTGAGTGCGAAGTAGTTTGCGTACTCAGGCCGCCGCAGCAATCGGTCGATTAGCCGAGCGCGTTTATCTTTCCGCCTGTCGGCCAGATAGGCATCGATCTCTTCAGTAGTGGGCAGCGTGCCGCAAATATCGATGGTCGCGCGTCGAATCAAGGTCTCGTCATCGGCTGCGGCCGACGGAGCGATACCAAGCCGCCGCCACTGCTGAACCAAAAGCTTATCGAGCCGAGCTTTGTCGGCTGGCGAATCGCTTAGTTGCTTCTCGATATTGTTCAGGCGCGTTTGCACGAGTGCGGCGCGGCGGCCGTCCGACTCGAACGGCACCGCCCCATGAAAGGTCGCAATCTTGCCACCGAAACGAACCATGACCGCGAACAGGCCGTTTCGCGAATGTGTTTGGACGAGCCCGGCGGACTTGACCGTGGCAATCTCGGATTCGTTCGATTGGTAAACGGCTTGCCGCGTCACATCGCGTGATGATCCATCGGAGAAAACGCCCGTCACAAGCAGTTGCTGCCGGGAATTCGTGGAGATAACACGTTGACGGGGCAGCAGTTCGATCCGTTGCAACACGGGCGCGTCGTTGCGCGGCCGAGCCGCGCCACCGGCGATCCAACTTCGCAGAACGCGGTAATCATCGCTATCCAGCTCCAACCGACGGCCCCCGCCATGCGGCATCGCGGCGGTTGCCTTCATCATCAACAGGCTTCGATTCGGATCGGCGGGAAAGATCCTCCGGCCGCGCCCCTGTTTGACAATGGCCAGATAATCCACATTGGGCTCGAAGCCCAGCAACGACAGTTTGAATCCGTTTTGCCCGGTCGCCTTGCCGTGGCACCCGCCGCTGTTGCAACCAAGTTTCGTCAGAATGGGGACGACATCGGTCGCGAATCGAATCGGCGGCGTCTCACTTTCCGTGGCCACGGTGACTTGAACTTGCGCGACTTGATCGCCGACGCGAACCTCGATGCTTGTCGCGCCGGGACCTTGCGCACACAGGAGTCCGTCTTCGGAAACGACAACGACATCGGTATCCGCTGACGAGTATTCGGCGGCGGTAGTCCTGTCGAACTCACGCTCGCCGGTTTCGGTCAGCAACAGTTGTTGCGTACCCTGCGGATGGATGTGCACACGAGCCGGCTCGACGCGAATCGTCTCGGCCGAAACAAGGGCCGTGCAGGCGAGACTGACACCGAGGGCCAGCGGCAAAAGATTCATGGTTTTCCAAGGTGGGCTGATCAAAAGTCGATCCAAACGGGGGCGTGGCGGACGCTTACCAGTCTATCAACTCCTAGCCGTTCAGCGAAACTTCAGTGTGGTTGGTGTGCGGCAACTATTTCAGGCGGCGTAAACAGAGCGGCGACAGTGGTTCAGGGATTGTCGCATGACGCCGATCGATAGGGTAAGGAAGTTCAGTTGAATTCCCGAACCCTCCCCTCCGAACCGTCCGTGCGGCTCTCCCGCATACGGACGCCTGGACTCGTTTTTCTAGCGTCATCAAACTTGGAAGGTGTCGGGAACGAGCCGCGAACAACGATCTGAAGGGTCAGCCGATTGTGTCGAATTCGCTGAAGGCGATATCTGATTCGGCATCCTACGAAATACGATGGTCGCGGAATGAATCGGTCAACCGAAGCGTTGACAAGCCCTGCCTTGACATGGCAATTTCTTCAACCATGTGCCGAATCCGTGGAGCGACCCGTAGATGGATTCGCGGCCGGGTCGCTAAAAGATGCCGAAAAATCGTCTAGCCACCGACGATTCGGATTGGGGTGGGTTCCCGCCTCGGGCGAAGTCGCGCCACGCGGTGACGTCATTCCCGTAGTCGCGTCCGGTGACTTCGCGCAACGACTCGATGGCCCGGCTTTGAAGGGCGGGATCCGATTCATCCAGGGCGATGCTGAGTGCTTGCATCGCCTCGGGACCGCGAAACGAACCGAGCGCCTTCGTGGCGGCCAGTTGTACATCAATGTCGGAATCGCTTTGGATGACTTCCTGCAGAGTGGCCGCCGCGTCGGGAACTTGTCGGCCAGCCCAAGCATTGGCGGCGGCGATCCGAATATCCGCGTTCTCGTCTTTCAACGCGGCCCGCAGCGTATTGGTTGCCGTGGGGGTCGGCAGTTTGGCTAGCGTTCGCACGACTTCGATTCGCAATAAGACGACGGGGTCGTCTCTAAACAGTGTGGCCAGTTCTTGCGATACGCGTTCTTGCTCGGCGGGCGGCATCGAACCGGCACGAGAGGCCAGATTGCGAAGCTGCCGACGACGACCGTACAATGACGCGATGTATTGCTCTTCCTCGGCCCATTTCTTTTGGACCCAGGGAGTCATGGACCCGATTCCTGATAGCGGACCTTCCGCACAACCGGCCAGCAGGGTGAGCGTGACGAGGAGGATTGACAGTCCGGAATTGACGAGACTTGATGCTCTATTCATGGAGAATGAGTCGTTGGGGTTGCGTGAATACGCGAGCTTGCTGAAGTGAGGGCGAACCGTATCAAATGCTCTGACATCAAGCCAGACGAGTTCACACCCGGAACCAAGCGACGGCATTCACTAGAAACACTGCTACTTCAACGACTTATGTCGATATGTGGTTCGCGAAATTCGCTTCACCCGATATGTTATCGGAAGATTCCGGCGTTAAAAACGAATCAGATAGGACAGTTTCACAGATTCTCACACCCGTTTTCATTGATTGGAGCGTGCGGTGCCGGATCCGAGCAAACACACAGACCAGCGAAACCTCATCGAATCCATCCTGCGGTACATCCCCGGATTTAGTGGCTATTTAGAGAAGGAATACCGCCGCGAAAGCGACCAGTTGGCCCGCAACTGGATGGCCGACTGCTTGCAGCGCGGCAAAAGCGGCTTGGACTCCTATATTTTGCAACTTACCGATGCGGGGCAGATTGATGTGCTGCCAGGGATCGAACGGCTAAAAGCCAAACTCGACAAGCAGATCACCAAGTTTCGCGGCGACGTTCAGGGCTACAGCGGATTTTTCGACTATGTACGAATCCGTGAAGACGAGTTGGACGACGTTTACGAACGAGACCATTCGCTCATGGCGGACGTGGATCAACTAGGCAAGGCATTGGGAAAGGCCGGAACTAGTTCAACGGACGCGAATCAGGTGCTGGCCGAATTAAATCAATTGCTGGCCGACATCGAAAGAAATTACAACGAGCGAGCCGAAGTTTTGCAGGGCCTCAGCGACGACTAACCGGGCAGATCTCGCAAACCATTACCGACACATTTCTGATTTGACGCAAGGAAACACCGATGGGAATTCGTCTAGAAGTCATCGACTATTTTGATTCCACTGGCCGCTCGATTGTTCACCGCGTCCCGCCGGGAGGATCCGCCGACATCAAGCTGGGTGCCCAATTGATTGTCCAGCAAAACCAGGAAGCGGTCTTTTATCGCGACGGCAAGGCGATGGACACGTTTGGGCCGGGGCGCTACACGTTGACGACGGCCAATGTGCCGATCATCACTCGAATACTCACCATTCCCTGGGATAAGTCTCCTTTTCAAGCGAATGTTTATTTCATCGGCAAGCAAGTCTTCCTCGATCAGAAGTGGGGCACTCGCCAGCCGATTCCCATTCGCGACGCCGACTTGGGCATGGTTCAACTTCGCAGCTTTGGCAAGTACTCGTTCAAGGTGATCGATTCGTCGGTGTTCATCAACACGCTGGTGGGCACCCAAGGCAAGTACACGACCGAACAAGTCGCCTCGTTCTTGAAGGACCGCATTGTGTCGCGGATGAAAGATCTGATTGCGACACTAAAAATTGGCCTGTTCGATATCCAAAGCAAAATGGACGAAATCGAAACCGGCACCAAGGCCAAGGTGGGCGACGATTTTGCTAAGTACGGCCTCGAGCTTTCGGACTTCGTGATCAACGCCATCACCGCGCCCGACGAAGTACAAAAAGCGATCGACCAACGCAGCAGCATGGGAGCGATCGGCAACTTGCACGACTTCATGGTCTTTCAGTCGGCCAACAGCATGGCCAAGATGGCCGAGTCGGGGGGTGGCGGAGCCGGCGCTGGCGCGATGAACATGGGCATGGGTGCCGGCTTCGGCATGATGATGCCGACGATGATTCAGCAAGCCATGCAAAATGTACAGCAGCGCGGGGGTGCTCAGCCCGGTCCAGCCACGGCCGCGCCGGTTGCGGCCGGTGCCGCGGTGGGAGCGGCCGCAGCCGGCGGACTGGATTTCGCCGAGCTAAGCAGTGTGGCGACCGATCCCAGGCAACTCGTTCGGTCGATCTGCCAATCGGCTGGCTGGGTTTGCAATGAAGCGGGCGATACATGGCGAATCACCGTGCCCACCGGAGCGACACGAAAACAAACCGTGACCACGGCCTTTGGTCAAAAAGACCAAGAAGGCCACGACATGGTGGCGATCTCCTCGGTGTGCGGACCCGCAACTCCACAGAACGCACTCTCGTTGCTCCGCTACAACGCACAAATGGTGCATGGGGCTTTTGCGGTTCAAAAAACTGAATCGGGTGAACAGGTTGTGGTTTTGGCGAATGAACTGTCGGATACCGTGGATGCGCTTGAGCTGACTCGAGTGATCACGGCCGTTGCCTGGCAAGCTGATAAAGTGGAAGAGAAGTTGGTTGGCGGAGACGAAAACTAGAAGTCGTAAGCGGAGAATCTCAGGTCCAGTCGAGGCCGATGTCGAGGACCATGCCGCTTTGCGTCAATGCTCCGCTGCTGATTCGCTCGACGCCGGTTCGCGATATCGCACCGACGGTTTCGAGCGTGATGCCGCCCGACGCCTCCAGTTCGACGCTCGGCCGGAGTTCGTTTCGCAGCGCGACGCCCTCGCGTAATTGGTCGACCGTCATGTTGTCAAGCAAGACAATATCAGGACCCGCCGGCAGAACGTCGCGAAGCTGCTCCAACGTGTCGACTTCGATTTCGACGATCATATCCCGGGCTCTTGCCTCGTCGTCCAGGGCCTCTTTGACAAATTCGCGTGTACGCACCACGCACTCGGCGGGTGATAATCGCTTGTCGCCGTCTCGGGCCAGGCAAAGATGATTGTCCTTGATCAAGACGGCGTCGAACAAGCCAGTCCGATGATTTCGGCCTCCGCCACAGCCGACGGCATATTTTTCCAGGCGACGCCAACCGGGAGTTGTTTTTCGCGTGTCGTAGATCCGGGCCCCGCCGCCGGCTTCTTCAATCGCCTGGACGAAACATCGCGTCATCGTGGCAATGCCCGACAGCCGCGACATGAGATTCAGCACCAACCGCTCGACGGTAAGCAGATGTCGCGCGTTGCCCGAAATCTTGGCGATTGCCGTTCCCGCCGCGATCGGCGTTCCATCGGCGACCAACTTTTCCCACTGGGCTTCGATACCCGTTTCGTCAAGCACCAGGCGGGCGGCCGCTTGCCCGGCAACGACGCCGTCTTCACGCACCACCACGGACAGCTCGGCGGGCGAATTTCCGGGGCACAGCGCCAAGGTTGTCCAGTCTTGTTGCCGTTCCAGGTCCTCGCGAACGGCCAGCCGAATGATTTGACGGCAGTCGTCCTCGACATGGGCGTCCCAGGTAACTTGATGAAACTCTTTGCTCATGGAGCCTACTTTTGAAATAACGTGCGGACACGCCCACCATCAGGTTATGCTATAATCCGCCTGCAAACGGGGCACGTGGACGCCTTATAGAATACCCGCTGGCCGTTGGCGGGGGAGAGGGCGATGCGGGCCAGATGATGCGGGCTAGGCGGTGCAGCCGGGCGATGGCATGGAAGAAATGGAACGAAATCCAGACGTTCAACAACCTAGGCCGATACTGCGCCGCATGGACCAGGCTTGTTTGGGTGCCGTCGTGGCGGTTTCTCTGTGTGCCATTGCGGTCTACTGGGTTGCCAAGGGAGGGCCGCGTGGCAACTTGATCGAGATTGAACGGGCCGCGCCGCTGCAAGTCGATTTTCAATTGGATGTGAATGAAGCCGACTGGCCGGAGCTCACGCTGCTACCTGGAGTCGGTGAGACGTTGGCCCGCCGCATCGTTGAGTCGCGCCGCAAGGACGGCCCCTTCATGGATCACGAAGATCTGCGGCGAGTAGAGGATATCGGCCCCAAGACGCTGGCCAAGCTACGCCCCTTCCTCAAGCCGATTGCCGACGTCGACTCCCTGGCCGCCGAAGGCGCGACACGCTGAACAACTCCTGGCACGGTTCTATCATTGCCGTGCGTCAAACGTTTTCGGAGCCAAATTCTGTTGGCGCCGCGGCGACCTCAACAGCGGACGTGACCACCAGCTTCTTTGCCGTTTCGCGTGCCAGCGACGTTTCGTTGCTTTCGATTCGAATGGTCACGATTCCGGCTTCCGAACTGTTCTCAATCACCGTGCCGTTGATCCCCAGCCGCACATCACGCTCGCTCAAGTATCGCAGAAATTTTGGCGATTGGTCCAAGACTCGGACAAGCTGAAAATTCTCGCCGCTCTTCAAATCGGACAAGGTCACGCTGGACATGGGCGACACCGAACCATCGGCTTTGGGAATTGGATCGCCGTGGGGATCGAATTCCGGGAACTCCAGATATTCATCCATCCGATCCACGAGAAACTCGCTGACGGCGTGTTCCATGTTTTCAGCTTCTTCGTGGACCTCATCCCAACTAAGGCTCAGTGTTTTGACCAAGAAGAGTTCAAACAGCCGGTGCCGCCGCAGCACGCGCAGGGCCAAAGTCGTTCCTGTTTCGGTCAGCTTGACACCTTCGTAAGGCGCATATTCGGCAAGCTTCGAGTCGTTGAGCGTCTTCAGCATGCTCGTAACGGTTCCCGGAGCAACCTCAAGCGCTTCGGCGATCTGGCCCGTTGCGGCGTTCTTTTCTTCCTGCGACGCGCAAATTTGGTAGATCGCCTTCACGTAATTTTCGATCGTGAGACTCGCCAACACCCTTCCTCCTGATTTTCGTGAGCGGGCATTATATCTCCTCGGCGAATGCGGGCAAACGGTGGCACGCGAGCCTTCAGGGCATTGCAATGCAGGCTCGGTTCGGCAAACATACCAAGCAACCAACGAAACAAATGCGTCGTCGACATGATCAAATTCCCCGCGAATCTCAACGAACGCGGACTGGCCCGCTGCAAAGTTTTTCTCCAGCAAGCAACCCAGTTTCGCGCGGCCGTCCAAACCACCGACACCGGTGCTTGCGTGGTCGATTGCGGAGTCAACTGTGCGGGCGGCCTGGAAGCGGGCCGCGCGCTCGGCGAGATTTGTCTGGCTGGCCTGGGCCAAGTTCAATTCGTGCCGCGCAGTTCCGAAGTATGGAACGGAGTCGCCGTTTCGGTCGCCACCGACCAGCCGATCGCGGCTTGCATGGCGTCGCAATATGCCGGGTGGCCTGTCGAGGCAGAAAACTTCTTTGCCATGGGATCGGGACCGATGCGAGCGGCCCGCGGGCGGGAACCGTTGCTCGAGCAATTGGCCATTGACGAGTCGCCCCAGTCGGTGATCGGAATCTTGGAAAGTCGCAAGCTACCCACGGCCGTCGTCTGCCATCAGATCGCCGAACAGTGCGGCGTGGCCGAGAAAGACGTCACGCTGCTAGTCGCGCCCACCGCCAGCATCGCCGGAACGGTGCAAGTCGTCGCACGCAGCGTCGAAACGGCCCTGCACAAACTGTTTGAATTGGGATTCGACCTACATCGGGTAAAGAGCGGCTTCGGCGTTGCTCCCTTACCGCCCGTCGCGGGCGACGACATGGCGGGCATTGGGCGAACCAACGACGCGATGTTGTACGGCGGCGAAGTCACTTTGTGGGTGACCGGCGACGACGAAAGCCTGGAAGCAATCGGCCCGCAAGTGCCCAGTTCCGCATCGAAAGACTACGGCGAGCCGTTCGCCCACATCTTCAAGCGATACGATTTCGACTTTTACAAAATCGATCCGCTGTTGTTTAGCCCGGCCGTCGTCTCGATCGTCAATCTGGATTCCGGCCGGTCGTGGCGATTCGGCAAACTGAACGCGGATGTGATTCACGATTCTTTCACGGGCTAGGCAGAGTCGGGTCTTCATGCACGTCGGCGTCTTGGCATCATCGGATAGCTGGTATTGCAAAGATCTCCAGCGCGCCGCGGGCAAGCGATACCGAGTGACGCCCGTCACCTTCAGCCAACTCGGCACATGCTTGGGCGGAGGCCATGATTCAACTTTCCGTAGCGGCGAACACAACTTGTCCCGATTTGACGCCGTGTTGGTTCGCACGATGCCGCCCGGTTCGCTCGAACAGGTCGTCTTTCGAATGGATGTCCTGGCGCGATTGGAGGCGGAAGGCCAAGTCATCATCAATCCGCCCAAGGCGATCGAGATCGCCGTCGACAAGTATCTGGCGACGGCGAAACTGAGGGCGGCCGGCTTTGCCGTCCCCAAGACCGTGGTGTGCCAGTCGGTTGAAGACGCCATGGCCGGGTTCGAGCAACTGGGCGGCGACGTTGTCATCAAGCCGCTGTTCGGCAGCGAAGGACGCGGGATGACGCGAGTCAGCGACGAAGCCTTGGCGTTGCGGGCATTCAAAACCCTTGCCCAACTCGACGCAGTGATCTACCTTCAACAATTCATTCCCCATGAGGGATTTGACTTGAGGTTGCTGGTTTTGGGAGAACGCGTGTTGGCGATGAGGCGACGCAACCCAACCGATTGGCGAACCAACGTCAGTCGCGGCGCGACGACCGAACGATACGAACCCGATGACGCCATGTGCCAGAGCGCCCGCTCGGCGGCCAAGTGTATCGGTGCCCCCTTTGCCGGCGTTGACATCTTGCCCGGCCGCGACGGTGTCCAATATCTATTGGAAGTTAACGCCGTTCCCGGCTGGAAGGCGCTGGCCCGAACCTGGGACGTGGACGTGGCGCGATTGGCGCTTGAATATCTAGAAGCACTCGTGGCCGATCGCTCGACCCACTCAGAATCGTGAGCCCTTCCGTGACGACGACTGCCGCCAGTGAAACCGTGAATGTCGCTAGCCGGCTGTCCACCACGGCCAAGCGCGATCCGCGAGGAATGGCGATTGCAGTTTCCCATCGACCGCGCTCTGGCGGTCCGCTGCGGTACGAACAGCTTTCGTTTCAAGAACTGGACGACGACAGCAACCGGATTGCCGATGGCCTGCTCGATCTCGGCATGAAACCGGGCATGCGGATCGTACTCATGGTGCGTCCTGGCATCGATTTCATCTCGCTCGTGTTTGCAATGTTCAAAGCCGGCCTGGTGGTCGTGCTGATCGATCCGGGCATGGGCCGCAAAAACTTGGTCCGCTGCCTCGAAGAAGTCGCGCCGCAAGGCTTCGTGGCAATTCCTTTGACGCAGGCGATTCGGATTCTTTTGAGAAAGCGATTTCCCCAGGCGAAGTTGAACGTGACCGTCGGCCGCAGGTGGTTTTGGGGCGGACCGACGCTGGCCCGACTGCGTGCCCGCCGCGTCACGGACTTTCATCCGCCAACAACCAAGGCCGACGATCCCGCCGCGATCATTTTCACCACGGGCAGCACGGGTCCGCCCAAAGGCGTGTTGTACTCGCACGGCAACTTCGTCAAGCAAACCGAGGAAATTCGCGATCGCTATGAAATCCAGCCGGGCGAAATCGACCTGCCGGGATTTCCGCTGTTCGCGCTGTTCAACTGCGCCATGGGAGTTTCCACCGTCGTTCCCGACATGGACCCGACCCGACCGGCCGACGTCGATCCGCGCAACATCATCGAACCGATCAAGCATTGGAACATCACCCAGTCGTTCGGCTCGCCGGCGCTATGGAACACGGTAGGCCGTTACTGCGAGCAACATCAAGAAACCATGCCCAGTCTACGACGAGTGTTGTCGGCCGGAGCCCCGGTGCCGCCCCACGTGCTGCGTCGCATCAAAAGTGCCATTCACCCGGAAGGAGAAATGCATACGCCCTACGGAGCAACCGAAGCATTGCCGGTCGCTTCGACGTCCGCAACGGAAGTACTCGAAGAAACAGAATCCCAGAGCCGCGAGGGAGCCGGCACCTGCGTTGGCCGGCGTTTCCCCGGGATCACCTGGAAGGTGATTAGCATCACCGACGAGCCACTGAACACCATCGACCAAGTCGAGCCATTGCCGCACGGCGAAATCGGCGAACTGATCGTGCAGGGTGAAGTCGTAACGCGGCAATACGTGACGCGAACCGACGCCAACCCGCTGCACAAGATCCAGGACGGCAACACGTTTTGGCACCGCATGGGCGACGTCGGCTACCTCGATGACCAAGATCGGTTCTGGTTCTGCGGCCGCAAGTCGCACCGCGTGCAGACCGCACAGGGAACGATGTTCACGATCCCCTGTGAAGCCATCTTCAACTGTCACGAAAAAGTATATCGATCCGCGCTAGTCGGAGTCGGCGCGGCTGGCCGTCAGCAACCAGCAATCGTCGTGGAACCATGGCCCGAATACCAAGGCCTGACGCCAACCGATCAGGAACAGTGGCTAGAAGAATTACGCAAACTAGCCGCTTCCAACTGGCGAACGAACAACATCCAAGAGATCTTGATCCACCCCTCGCTGCCCGTCGACATTCGGCACAACTCGAAGATCTTCCGCGAGAAGTTGTCGGCTTGGGCTCGAGAGCAGCTAGAAAAAGCGGGCCGACTGGCGGAAGAATCCACCGCCCAATAAGTTGCGTTGGCGTCGCCCATCACCATTGGGGCACACTCCCGCTCGCTGGCTGCCGGGCAGATCTCATGGAGACTCTCTGTTGGAAGTGCAGTGCCGTCAGCACTTCCGCGCTCACGGGATGCCTTCCGTCATTCCCGCGCAGGCGGGAACCCAGGAGCGGCTAGAAGGCTTGCGGCGATCCGATGCAAATGCCGTGACTGCGAAAGTCGCGTTGGATTCCCTCCTGCGCGGGAATGACGACTAGGGGATGATTACCACAACCCGGAAACGGAAATCGACGGGCTAGAAAAAACATTTTATCGGCAAGCCCAAGGGGCGGATCCAGCAGCGTGTGCAGGCCGCCGGCCTTGAACACTTCGGCATCGCCGCGGCCGATTGCGCCAAGCGACGGTCCAGGTGGATGCTTTGTAACTTCTACGGCAAGGTTCTCATCGAACCGACGGAAGTGGAGCCCCGTCATCCGAGCATCAGCTTCATCGTTAGAACGCAGATCACGCCCGCGGCCCAACCAGGAATCTTGGCCAGTGGAACGGCGATAACGCGCCGGCAGTTGGAACACCACATGACGGGCTCGCCGCGGCCAATCGTCCTGGCGTCGACCACATTCGAGCATTGGTGGCATAACGGCGACGTGCGTCTCCAAAATCGAGCAACAATCTTGCTAACCAAGTGAAGGGTCGCGACGACCGTTCTCAAGAATTTACTAACGATACGCAGCATAGGTGCGATTCCTCCCACGAGAGTGTTTTCGATCAACTTGCCGAGGTGAACAACGAATCCTGCCCGTAGCTCCGATGCAAGACGGTGACGAAACCGCGTCCGCAATCCACGGTCTCGCGGCGGTGGCTACCGAAGACACACCGTTGACTCAACACCGTTGACGTTTGGCATAGTTGCACACCAAGACCCAGGTTTGGTACACGCCTATACAGCCGACCACCATCACAACATTTTCGTCGTCCAACCGTTCCGCGAAGCGAATGATCTGAGTAATAAAGGGTTCGAGATAATTCATAACTAAACGTCCAACTACGACCGAGGGCTGCCATGGATACAACCACGAACGAGAGAAATCGCGCAAGCTAACTGGTCAGCCAGCGGCCGAGATACGGTGATGCACCGCTTCTCTCGCGAGTGGTCGCGATTCGCATATGTTTACATTTACACGAGCCCGTCGGCCAACGCCGTTCAACGGACGTGAAATGACTAACGAAAGATACTCTCAGCCATCCTGTGGAGGATTCGGCCGCGACGGATCAACCGCGTTTAAGGCGGCTTTCTCATCACGTCGAATCGGTTCCGTCTGGCGATTCCTTTCGAAAGCCCGGCGATCTCAGGCGAGAGCCATGGCTATGCATCCGTGCCGGCTAAAATTCATCAAGGAACTCAACGAGTCGAATTCCTCGGTTGGTGAGATGTGGCGGTATATCCAAATCAAATGATTGGGAATTCAGATGTGCCATTTAAATACATAGCTTACTTATCCACGATGTCAAAAAATAAATGAAGTTGTGCAGGACGTCGTGGCATGTTTTTTCATGGCCATGCCCGATTGGCGAAACCTCGACCGCATATTCGCCCCGTGCGAGTCGCGCGACCGCGGGAACCGAAAATCAGGCCTGAAGTTGGCGTCTGGCCGGCTCGAAAATCGACCGGCCCCCTCTGTACAAATCGCCGTAAGTGCCAGGTGTGATTTCGCAAGTACTTTACCTGCAACGACTTGCGATGTTCACTAGTTCCCCTGCTAGACGGCTAGCTAACATTGAATGGTAGCAATCACGTGCCGTTTTGGGCACGTCCGCTTCTCGGAACCGGTTCAACAAACAAGGTAGTTTAATTCTCTGACTGGATGTCAACGAGTCGGTGATCTTGCCGAGAACGCGGCCTGCGGTAACTCCATTAGGTAGCGTCAGATGTCCAATCAACCTTCACGTAATGCGAACAATCGGTCGGCCTCCTCTAGAAACCGAACCGTTTTGGCAAAGCGATCTCGTCGACAGCGCGTGCCCTTTGTTCAGCGAGCCGCCCACTCGCGTGCGAATCCTCCCACGTCCTTTACGCCGCCCGAAACGTGGCACGAACCGACCGGACGCGACGATGCAAGTTACCGGATTGTCCTGCAATCGCCAGGAACGGGCTTTCGACACGTGCTTTCGCCCAGCGAGATTCGCCAACGCTTGGCCGAGTTCCCCGGTTGGATGCTGGAAAATCTGGACGTGGTTCAACTGAGCGAAATGACCCGGAAAAAACGGCGTTTCCCCTGTTATGGAATGCAGTGGGGTACGGCACTCTACCTTTATCCTGTCGAAGAAGAACTGGTCGAGTATTTTAGCCGACCGCCGAAGCCGGCTTTGCAAATCGAAACGCGGATGTACGGCGGACGCTGGGTGGAAGAACAAGGCGGGCACTGGCGTCTGATCTGGACTCCCAACGCCATTCGGGACTTCTACCTGAACAACGTTCTGGTACACGAATTGGGACACCTGTTGGACACTCGGAACTCCAGCTATGTCGACCGAGAACGATACGCCGAATGGTTTGCACTGCACCATGGTTACCGTTCCAAAAACACCAAGGGCCTGGTACACCGAACCGGCAAGAAAGGCGTTCGTCGCCGGCATCATGCCCAGTAACGAGCGTCGCAACCGGCCAAATTTGGGGGTGGGCACTCGGAAATCACGGCGGCGGCGGCATTTTGAGTACTTTTCGCCCTCCGGCGCGTTATAACAGAGCGTAGTTTAACCACTCGGCGTGCGCACCTATCCCGTTGTACTGCCGTGGTTTGCTATAATCGGGCCGCCTTGCAAACTACATCTGGGCTACATCGAAAAAAAGAGGAAACCGGAACATGGTCGATCGTTCTTTTGTCACTTGCCTAGCAATTCTGTTGATGGGTCTCACTGCCTCTTTTAGTTCCGCGGCACCCACGTTGCAGCAACGAAAAGCGGTAAAAGAACTCCAAGATGCGATTACAGAGGCTGGAAAACTGTACGTCGATGGCAAATACGAGGATTCGGCCGCGGCGGTGACCAAGATCCTGTCCGATGCGGAGAAGATGTCGAGTGGTGGCGATCCGGACTTGCTGAAGATTCTAAAACGCCCCTACGATCGCCTAAAAACGGCTCATAGCCTTCTTGAGCTAGAAGGTTTCAAACTGCCCCCCTTTAGCTATCCCGCAGTTCCCGAACCAAAAAAGCCAACGCCCACCCCAGCCACGGGAGGCGTCAGTTTCGTTTCTCAGGTAGTTCCGGTGCTAACACGGCGTTGCGGTCGATGTCATGTCGACAAGGCTTCCGGCGAATTCAGCATGGCAAACTACAACTTGCTTATGAAGGGGCACCCGAAGGCCGGTTTGGTCGTCTTCAAGGGCGACGCACCTGGCAGCCGTCTGATCGAAGTCATCGAAGGGGGCGAAATGCCACCGGGTGGCGGACGATTGGCCCAGCGGGAAGTCGACATCCTGAAGAAGTGGATCATGGAAGGTGCCAAATATGACGGAGAGGATCCGACCGCCAACCTGAGCCTGTTGGCCGCGGCGACCTCCACGCAACCGATGACCGTCGAAGTCGGGATGCCGACGGGAAAAGAAACGGTCAGCTTTGCTCAACACATTGCCCCGATCTTGGTGGAAAACTGCAACGGTTGTCACATCAATCCAGCCAACCAGGCCCGCGGCCGTTTGAACATGACCAACTTCCGCGGCATCCTGCGAGGTGGAGACACCGGCCCCATCATCGCGCCTCGCAATCCAAACGGCAGCTTGCTGATCGCGAAGTTAAAGGGCACCGCCGCCGACGGTGGCCGCATGCCCGCCGGACGGCCGCCGCTGTCGGATGAACAAATCGCGCTGTTCGAAAAGTGGATTGCCGAGGGGGCCACAATGGACAGCCGCCTCGGTCCCAACGAAAGCGTGGTGACGATCGCCGCGGTTTCCAAAGCGGAGAATTCGACGCACGAAGAACTGATGGACGATCGGGCCGCGAAGTCGGAAGAATATTGGCGGCTGGCCATGTCGGGCGCGAAGAGCGATCGTGTCGAAACAACGAATTTTTTGGTCTTGGGAAATGTCGGTCAAAACACGCTGAAAGAACATGCCGACGCGGCCGAAGGTTTGGTCCGCAAGGTGGGACAGATGCTGGGCGCGCCCGCCAATAAACCGCTGATCAAAGGCCGCATGACGTTGTTTGTCTTTCAGCAACGTTACGACTACAGCGAATTCGGCAAGATGGTGGAACAAAGAGACATCCCCAGAAATTCGCGCGGCCACTGGCGGTACACCGTGATCGACGCCTACGGCGCGGTCATCCCCGCTGATGCCGAAGACTCGTCGTCGAACGATTCGCTGATTGGCCAGCAGCTTGCCGGTGCCTACATTGCCAGCCTGGGCAAACTGCCACCTCGCTGGTTTTCTGAAGGCGTTGCACGGACGGCGGCCGAGCGTTTGGGAACCAGGGATCCGCGTGTGAAAGCTTGGGACGATCGCGTTTCGGAAATCGCGGGCCGAATGGCCAAGCCCGATGACTTCATCACCGGCAAGATGCCGACGGAAGACGGAAACATCATCAGCTACAGCTTCGTTCAAACACTGATGAAGAACAAACGCAACTTTTCCACGCTGCTGAAAGCTCTGCGGGAAGGTCAAGACTTTGATAAGTCGTTCACCGTCATTTACGGTGGCACGCCCAATCAGTTGGCCCAAGCGTGGTTGCGGGGATAGGTTCGATTTGAGAACGTCCATCTAGATGCATGGAACGCGACTGCCGCGCTCGCTCAGTCGTTCTCCCGATGTGGCTTTCCATCCAGTCGATCTGATAGCGTTTCTTGTTCAAACTGTTGGCAGTTTCAGGCTGCGCAAAATTCGAGACGGGACCGCCAGTTCTAGATCGTGTGCCTTTACGCTCACCAACCGTGCATTGGCGAGCATTGTACCTGTGGCACATTTCTGCCTACCACGCCCGTTGGTCAACAGCGGTTGAAAAGCCGCCACCATCACTCGGTTTTTCGACGCTTGTGTGACGTCGATTTCTGGCGACTGTTCGGCATGCAAGTTGCAATTAAGGAGGGTGTCAAGTTGGCCCTCGCGAATAGCGAGCCATTCGAAAGGAGGTTGAGATGAGAGCCATGACCAACCCTGCTGGATCGGTCGGTGATCGCGGACCTCGGAACGACAAGCAGCTTAGGCACGATCGCATCGTGGGTATCGTGGTGCTGGCCGTAATGTTGTTGCTTTTCGGCCTGCTGATCTGGCTGGCCAGCATCAGCGGCGGGGATATCAACTCCTACGACTACTGGACGGTTCCCCTCTAACCTTTAGCCCAGATGCTGAGGAGGGCCGTTTCGGCGTCGCCACTTCCGCCAATCAAAACGCAATCGCAAGAGGTTGTGAGAGGGGGTGCGTAATGAAAAGAACCGACGCATTTCACAAGATTCATGAGTTGCTGCTTCGTCGGCGGCTTGGATTGAACCAATCGTTGGAGTTGCAGCGAAATAACCTGACGCATCCGGATACTGTGGGAGATTCCGTCGACGCGGCCCTGGACGCCGAACTGAATGAAATCAACTCGCAGTTGCTGTCGGTCGAAAGCCGAGAATTGTGGCGGATCGACGAGGCACTCCATCGCCTACGTGATGGACTCTACGGTGTTTGCAAAATCTGCGGGAAAGCGATCCCGCTGGCCCGTTTGCAAGCCATTCCATACGCAACGCTCTGCATCGGTTGTCAACGAGCCACCGAATACGACCGCATGACGAGTGACGAGCCCATGGTCGAGCATCGTGCTACCGAAGGCGAGTGGAGCAAGAATCGGCTTCCAAGTCTTGCTCCAACCCGTCCACAATAGTCGAACCGCGAGACACCATCGGAAGGTCGATGGAGAGCGATTGAATCGGGTAGGTGTGTCAAACATCCTAGCCACAAAAAGGAAAGCCGAAGGAGCGGCTTTCCAACTAACGAGAGCCGGACGCGCGAGCCGGCGGGAGGTGTATCATGTTACGCTCTATGATTCCTTGGCGCGAGAGGCTTCCTATCACGTTCCCCAGGTTCGAGAACGAAATGGAAGACCTTATCGAGCGATTTTTCGGCGACGGTCGAGAAGAGTGGGCACTGACGCGTTTCACCCCGTCCGTGAACCTGTCGGAGACCGAGGACGGATACGATGTGTCCGCCGAGTTGCCGGGCTTGAAGCCGGAGGAGGTGAATGTCGAGTTTAAAGAAGGGAACCTGTGGATCACCGGTGAGAAGAAGGAAGAGGAGGAGGAGAAAGGAAAGACTCACCATCGGATCGAGCGTCGCCACGGCCAGTTCCAACGCATGATCCGTCTGCCGGGCACGGTCGACCAAGAGCATGTGGAAGCCAAGTTCGAGGACGGCGTGTTGAAGATCCGCGTTCCCAAGAGCGAAGAGGTCAAGCCGAAAAAGATCCCCATCAAGGCTAAGTGAGTGACCTAAGCTCGGCGGCCGGACATCGACGTTCGGCCGCTCCTTTATAGGCCGACGTCCTAAAAACGCGGTGCTTGGCTGTTGCGCCCTCGTCTTGGTCGGCGGCATCGCCGCTGATGATTGCCCCTGAGTTGTCGACTCAACGCCGAGGACCGAAGAACCAGACGTTGGTCGTGGCGTTTGGGCTTTCAATTCGCGATCCATCTGGCCAGGTCTTTGCTCGCCAGACAATGCGGCTGTAGTGTTCCAATGGAAGACCGTGCGTCAAGACGTCACGAATCGGCTGCTGCTTGACATCAATCGTGACTTTGGTCACGTAGTCGTTGAAGTTGTCCGAATTAAAACCGCCGCGAGGTGGACCGATGTCCGGATGGATCTTGTTGAGTTGGCTGCAGAGTTTGTCGCCGATGACGCCCGAGAATTTCAGATCGACTTTCCGTGTTAGAACGTAGTTCTTCTTTTTCGATAATGGCTTTTCAATCAGGTGGATGACCGCCGGATTGGTTCGATTTCGCACGACCTCGACGCCTTTGATTTGCTTGGGAAGATCGTCCATCAATTCCTCGATCGATGCGATCGCGGGATTCGGATGGTCGACGCTGCCGACAAACACCGACGATCCACGGTAGGTCTCGATCGTAAAATAGCAGTCAAGGCGCGCGGCGACAGTCACTAGGTATTGTCCGACGACCGGCCGATGTCGGCGTCCCGCTCGATCGTTGTTTGGTTGGATGTTCCAAAAGGCCGCGGGTGTTCGGTACTCTGTCAGCATGAGATTGTGGGAGAAATTGCCCTGGAACGTGGTTTGGACGGCCTGCTTGGGATCGAAACTCAAATACAGTTTTGCAAACTTCTCGGCATGCGGTTGAATCAAATAACCCTCATCGGAATCCGTTAACTTCCAATAGGCGAGGGGATCGATTTGTTGACGGAGTTGCAACTTCCTTGGCCTCGCCTTTTCATCAGCGCCCTCAGTCCCGGCGCGCGGATCAAAACTCAAATACCAGCCGTCGTAGCGACTGTCTTGAGCGAGAATCAGATAGCCCTTTTCGGTCGCGGCCATCTTCCAGTAACCGGAGTACCTCATCTGTTTGCTCATGCGAAGATTTCGTGAGCAGTCCGCCCCATGAATCGATTCGCTCTTGGCGGCGGCATCGTGTTCCAAATACCAGTCGCGAAACGGGGTAACTGAAGTACGAATCGTGACATCGTGCTTCGTGAGCGCATCGCGTCCGAGGGCTTTTTTCGTCGTCTCGTCGAGGCCCTTACCGGCACTCGGCGGAACCACCCCCGCAAGCATGCAAAAACAGCCAATGACGCCAAACAATAGCCTGATTCTTCCTGTCATGCCTCTTATCCTCCGACGCTCGACAAACGCACGGAACGAATCGGTCCACGGGAGACCTCGGTTCGTAATACTATATCGATCGAGGGCGGGATTTATTCGATCCAAATCAAAAGAACTGTGAAGTTGTGTAGGCCGGATCGAGCGTAGCGTTGCTCCGGCATTCCCCGGTTTTCCTTGAAATCGTGAATGCCGGAACGTCGTCGCTTTGCTCCTCGGCCCGGCCTACTACGTTCCCGTTCTTCAACAAGCACTTAAGCCAGAATCTCGTTGACCACTCGGCCCGCGACGTCCGTCAGTCGGAAGTCGCGGCCGTTGAAACGGTAGGTTAGCTGTTCGTGGTCGAGGCCGAGCAGGTGCAAGATGGTGGCGTGCAGGTCGTTCACTCCGACGCGATTCTCGACGGCCTTGTATCCGAACTCGTCGCTGGCCCCGTAATGCACGCCACCTTGGATGCCGCCACCCGCCATCCACATCGTGAAGGCGTGCGGATTGTGGTCTCGCCCTAAGCTGCCTTGCGAATCGGAGGTTCGTCCGAACTCGCCGCCCCAAACCACGAGGGTCTCGTCCAGCAAGCCGCGCGCTTTCAGGTCGGCCAACAAGGCCCCGATTGGTTGGTCAACACTCTTGGCGGCAATACGGTGGTTGACACCGATGTTGTTGTGTCCGTCCCACGGCACGTCGGCCACGCCGCCTCCACCGCCATTCGTGGCCGCGTACAACTGCACGAAACGCACACCGCGCTCGACCAAGCGACGTGCCGTGATGCACTGCTTGGCAACGAGTTGCGTCTCTTTCTGGTCGACGCCGTATTCCTTTTGGGTGGCTGCGGATTCCTGGCTGACGTTCATCGCCTCAGGCGCGGCGGTTTGCATCCGGTAAGCCAACTCGAACGACTCCAGCCGCGCCGCAAGATCGGCTTCGTGCGGTCGTAACGTCTGGTGCTTTTGGTTCATCGCCTTGAGGATGTCGAGCTGCGCCCGCTGCTGCCCGTCGGTCATGCCCTTTAAGCGGGCTAGATTTGAAATCGGTGTGTTGTTGCGTCCGTCGATGGAGGTCGGCTGATACATCTTGGGCAGAAAACCGGGCGACCAAATGGGCTTGCCGCCGCGGGGCATCGCGCCGTGCAAGACGACGAAACCGGGCAGGTTCTGGTTCTCGCTGCCCAGCCCGTAGGTAACCCACGAGCCGACGCAGGGACGTCCTTGCAAGAACATCCCGGAATTCATCTCCAGCATCGCCGGCGTATGATTGTTCGACTGCGAAAAGCAGGAATAGATAAACGCCATGTCGTCGACATGCTGGGACATGTGAGGGAAAATCTCTGAAACCCACGCGCCCGATTGGCCATGCTGCTGGAAACGGAAGGGCGATTTCAAGATCTTGCCGCTGGTGGTAAAGAAACCGGTTTTGGGGTCGGCACCTTCGAGTTTCATCCCGTCGCGACTTTGCAATTGAGGCTTGTAGTCGAACGTGTCGACTTGCGAGGGGCTGCCCGGCATGAACAGCCAGATCACCGCTTTCGCCTTGGGTGCGAAATGCGGCGGCCGCGATTGCATCAAGCGAGGCGGGCGGGCGGCATTGGCCGTGGAAAGCAGCCCCTCGTCCTTGAGCACGCTGGTCAGCGCTAATGCTCCACATCCCAGCCCGGCACTTTTCAGAAACGCGCGGCGGGAACGAAAATCGAAGGATGGTTGCGGCATGATAGTCGGTCCTAAATTCAACCGGTTAATCGACGAAGATAAACTCATTAAGGCAGAGCATCATCTGGCAGTAATCGGCCACGGCCTGCTGCTTGGCTTTATCGGTGCCGCCATACGACGCAGTTTGCGCCTGGATGAAACCGATCATTTGTTGTCTTTCGGTTTCTGTCGGAGGTCGAGACAACGACAAGGCGTAAGCGTCGCCGACGGCAGTTTCCAACGGGACGTCGGGCGCGGCATGAATGCGTTGGGCGAACTTTTCAGCCAGTTGACGAACCAGCGGAGAATTCATCATCGCCAGCGCCTGGGGCGGAACGGTCGTGACGTCGCGATGCCCGATGCTCTGGATCGAATCGGGCGCGTCGAAAAGCTGCAACATGGGAATCAAATTGCCGCGTTTCACGGTCAGATAAACGCTGCGTCGCGGACTGGCTTGGTCGAGCGAACCTTTTCCGAACATGGTCTTATCCAGCGAACCGCTCACGGTAAGTAGCGTGTCCCGGATAACCTCGGCTTCCAAACGGGTCGCCGCGCGGCGCCACCAGAGTTCGTTGTCCGGATCGGTCTTCGCCGCTAGCGCGTTGGTCTCGCCCGATTGGCGGTAGACGGCACTCATCATGATCAACTGGTGAATCGGCTTCAGCTTCCAGCCGCCCCGAATCAGTTCCGCGGCGAGGAAATCCAACAGTTCGGGGTGCGTCGGTACCGCGCCCTGGCTGCCGAAATCGCTGGGCGTGGCCACGATGCCCCGTCCCATGTGATGCTGCCACAGCCGATTGACAATCACTCGGGCCAGCAGATTGCCCGCGCCTTGTTGTTCATCGGTCAGCCAATTTGCCAACGCGACGCGCGGCGGGAGCGGTGGAAGCTTCGCGTCAGCCGAGGGCGGAGTCAGCCAGTGTTCTTCTGGTGCATCACGAGCGGTAAGCACGCGCAGGAAACCTGGCGGGGCCAGCCCTTGCTTGGAATTTGAGTTGCCACGAGCAAGAAAGTAGACCTTCCGCGTGTCCGCTCCGAAGTTATACGTTACGCCGTTCTTGCGCGCGGCATACACCTTGGTGAGCTTGGGTTGGGGTTGCTGTTTGAGATGAGCTTGCTCGGCCTGATTGAGCTTGGCCCATTCGGGATCGCGGGGGGCGAACCACTTGAGCAGTTCTTGCTTGTGCTTGGCGTTACGTGCATCAGCGGCCAGGTTCAAAATGTCTTGAATGTTCTTGGGGATACCGGGCTTCGTGTTGAAGTAGAATCCCGAGGGCCCCGAGGCGTTGATAATCTTGACCAGCAGATCGTTGCTGCCCACCTTCAATTGAAGAGTCACCTTGTCCTGATCGGCCGCGGCACCGCCCATGACTTCCTTGGCTAGCACCTGCTTGCCGTTCAACCAAACTTTGATCGCGTCGTCACGTCCCAAGGAAACTTCCAAGGGTCCCGCTTGCGCTACTCCAATCGTGCGATAGAGATAGTTGGCACTGTTAACGCCGGTCAGCGTGTTGTGAACCTGGCCGTCTTTCCACTCAGGCCGCGGCGTCCACTTCAATTGATCGTAAGTTTTCTGAAGAGCGATCTCCTTTTCAGGTGCGAACGCCTGTTTGTAGGCCGTCTTGAAATCAGCGGCGGCGAACGGTCCAATGACTTGCCAAACCCCCAGCTTCTCGCGCGGGGGCGGTTCCGACTGCGTCGCCAGCCATTGGTCCAAGCGGACCGGCAACTGCTCTTGCTCGAACTTCACGCGGGCGTCGACGAGCGGCTTGTGAGTGCCGTCAAACTTGGCCTTGGCCGCCTGCGTGCCCGCCGGATCGGCGTCATGGTCGAAATCTTGAAACCCCGTTTCGGCGAAACAAGCCACGAACCGGTAGTAGTCGCGTGAGGGCAGCGGGTCGAACTTGTGGTCATGACAACGGGCACAACCAATCGTCAAGCCCAGCATGGACGTCCCGATCGTGCCGACCACATCGTCCAGTTGTTCGTAACGGCTGCGTTCGCGTTCTTTCTGTGTTTGCTGTGAGGTGAACGGGCCGGCAGCGAGAAACCCGGTCGCGGCCTGAGCCATGTAATCGTTGGGCTCGAGCTGATCTCCGGCAATCTGCAGTTGGACGAACCGATCGTAGGGCATGTCGCCGTTGAGCGCCTTGATGACGAAGTCGCGATAGTGGTAAGCCGCCGGCCGATCCTTGTCGAACGCATAGCCGTTGCTTTCCGCGAAGCGGGCCAGATCGAGCCAGTGCCGCGCCCACCGCTCGCCATAGTGCTGGCCTTCCAGCAACCGCTCGACTAACCGCTCGTAAGCGTCCGGCGACGTGTCATTGACGAACGAGTCGACATCGGCAGGATTGGGCGGCAAACCCCATAAGTCGAAATAGGCTCGGCGAATGAGCGTGCGTCGGCCTGCTTCATCATTGAGTGTCAGCCCTTTCGCTTCCAATGCGCCAAGAATGTAACGATCGACATCCGTGCGGACCCACTGGGCATTTTTCACCTCGGGGGGCTCGATGGCTTGCAACGGCTGAAAGGACCGGAACGCGCGGCCGGCTTCGATATCGATCTTACTCTTGGCCAGTTCCGCCGCGGTCCCATCGCGTGGATCGGGAGCACCCATCTCGACCCACTTGGCGAAATCGGCGACGACGTCGGCCGCGAGTTTTGTATCAGGCGGCATCTTGAACGACTCGTGCCGCATCGCCGCCACGAGCAAACTTGCCTTGACATCGCCGGGCACCACCGCCGGACCGCTTTCCCCGCCCTTGCGAATGCCCGCGCGTGTATCGAGCAGCAGTTCGCCTTGCAACTCGTCGGCCGCCAGCGCCTTGTCCGAGTGGCACTCATAACACTGCTGAACTAATACTGGCCGGATCTTGGTTTCAAAAAACTTCAGACCTTCGGCACTGGGTTGGTCGGCCGATGTTTGTGATTGACCAAGTAAGACACAGGCAACGGTGGCGGCAATAACTCGAATCATGGCCAGACCATCTCAAGGCGGGAGGGATAGGAAGGAAGTGGGAATTATAATTTAAGTGAGTGATTTCGACCAGCATCGGCGGCTTTCCGGGCGTCAAGTTCTGCCAGAGCAGGCGGCGTGGCCGGCGGCTGGGGCCTCTTGCAAATGGCTGTCAACCAGACATAATGCAGAGATGAACAGCTACCCCGTCGCCTTTTTCTGGTTTTTCTTTACCAGCCTCCGGTGTTGGGGAGCAGAAAACTAGTAACGCGACATTACTGAGATAACTGCCAAACCCCGACGCACCATGTGTTCGGGGTTTTTTTGTGCCTTGAACATCTGGCCTTCGTTCAGGAAGCACGCGTTGGCCGGCGGTTTCAAAACCATCTATGCACGGGAGACAAGTGAGATGATTGTTGTGATGGAAAAAGATGCCTCGCAGGACCAAGTAAACCACATGGTCGAGCGCGTGGAGAGCCTGGGGTTGAAATCCCATGTCATCGTCGGAACCGAACGCACCGTCATTGCCGCGGTCGGCGAGAAACGCGAACATACAAAAGAATCGCTGGAGAGTGGTCCCGGCGTGGCCGATGTCGTGCCGATTCTAGCCCCTTACAAGGTTGCCAGCCGTGAGGTCAAGCCGGAATCAACGCGGGTCGTCGCCGGCAGTCTACAGGTGGGTGCCGGGGCCGTGGGCATCATTGCCGGCCCTTGTAGTGTCGAAAGCGAAGACCAGATCATTTCGACCGCGCGAGCAGTGAAGGCCGCGGGAGCCAACGCGCTGCGCGGCGGCGCGTTCAAGCCCCGTACCAGCCCTTACAGCTTCCAAGGGCTCAAGGAAGAAGGGCTCAAATTGTTGGCCGCCGCCCGCGAGGAAACGGGTCTGGCGATCGTGACGGAAGTCGTGTCGACCGACGATGTGAAGTTGATTGGCAAATATGCAGACGTCCTGCAGATCGGCGCCCGGAACATGCAGAACTATCGGCTGCTGGAGGCGGTCGGTAAGACACCGCAAGCAGTGCTGCTAAAACGGGGCCCTAGCGCCACCATCGACGAACTGCTGTTGGCCGCCGAGTACATTTTGAACGAAGGAAATCCCAACGTGATGCTCTGCGAACGCGGCATTCGAACATTCGAATCGCACACCCGTTTCACCTTGCCATTGGCGACCGTACCCTATCTGCATCACAAGACGCACCTGCCCGTGGTGATTGACCCCAGTCACGGAACTGGGCACACCTACTTGGTGCCCGACATGTCCGCCGCCGCCATTGCCGCCGGAGCGGACGGGCTCATTCTGGAAGTGCACCCCGACCCCGAGAGCGCGTTGAGCGACGGCTATCAATCGCTCAACTTCGCTCAGTTCGAGGAAACGATGGCCAAATGCCGCCGCATCGCGTCGGCCATGGAAAGAGAACTCCCAGCCGTCGCATCCGAGCTGTCCTGAATCCCCCTCGCCTCGATCTCGGCATCCGTGATAAGATGGACAATCTTCGGAAAGGCACGGACGCGGGAGCGACGGCATGGATAGCTGGGAATGGTTTCTGTTGGCGGCGGCCGCTTATGCGGCGGTGGTGGCCCTGGTGCGGTTGATGCACAAGCGGCGCGAAGACCTCGTTGCCAATATGCGTCGCCAAATCGACGCGGAAAAGGAACGCCTTGTCCTTGAAGAACGACGGAAGAAACGGCTTAAACGGCGAAAGCAAAAAAGAGCCGCCTAGGGACCAGTTGAGCAGTTGATACAAATGATGAAAAAGCTGTATATCGAAACCGTCGGTTGCCAGATGAACATGCTGGACAGTGAGATGGTCGTGGCCAGCCTGCGGCGTGATGGTTTCGAACTTTGCGGCAACAAGTGGCAGTCCGACGTTCTTCTGTTCAATACCTGCAGCGTCCGCCAACATGCCGAGGACAAAACCTACAGCTCGCTCGGCAGACTGCGAACGATGAAAAAGCAGCATCCGGAAAAAATTGTGGGCGTCATGGGCTGCATGGCGCAAAAGGATCAGCAACTGATTTTTACTCGCGCGCCGTATGTGGATTTCATCGTCGGGCCCGGGCAATTGCAACAAGTTCCCCAGTTGATTCGAGCCGCCGCCGCAGGCGCTCAGCAACAGTCGGCGGTGGGCCTCGATCGGAACGAAGGGTCGCTGGACCAAATCAAACGGAGTCACGAGACTTTCGATCCCCTGCGCGACCCCTCGATGCGACCGACGCCGTTTCAAGCCTATCTGCGAATTCAAATCGGCTGCGACAAGTTCTGTACCTATTGCATCGTTCCTTCGACGCGCGGCCCCGAGCAAGGCCGCCCTCCTGCTCAAATTGTCGAGGAAGCTCGCACGCTGGCGGATCAAGGTTGCTTAGAAATCACGCTGCTGGGCCAGACGGTTAACAGCTATCGGTTCACCGACGGCAACCAGACGACTCGATTGTCGGATTTGCTACACCTACTACATGACATTGACGGCATCCAGCGGCTGAAGTTCGTCACCAATTTTCCCAAAGACATGACCGATGATTTGTTGCGAGCCATGCGTGAGTTGCCGAAGGTCTCGTCTTACTTGCACGTACCGGCTCAGAGCGGCGCGAACAGCGTGCTGGAGCGGATGAAGCGTGGCTACACGGTCGAAGACTACCGCGAAATGATGCACCGCATTCGGCAGCAAATTCCTGGCGCGGCGGTGTCCAGCGACTTTATCGTCGGGTTCTGCGGCGAGACCGAAGACGAATTTCAAAAGACCATCGATCTCGTGTCCGAGTGCCGCTTCAAGAACAGCTTCATTTTCAAATACAGCGAACGGCCGGGCACCAAAGGCGCATCGCGCATGCAAGACGATGTGCCTTACGATGTCAAGCAGCGTCGCAACAACGAACTGCTGGCGGTTCAAAACGCGATTAGCGAGGAAGACAATGTCGCGTTCCTGGGTCGCACGGTGAACGTGTTGGTTGAAGGCCCCAGCAAAAAGGCACGCCAGAGCGACGATGACAGTCCGATCGCTCAGCTAACCGGGCGCACTCCTTGCGACCGCATCGTGGTCTTTGAAGGCAACCGCCGCCAGATCGGCCAGATCATGCCGATCGCCATCTATGAAACGACGCCGCACACCTTGATCGGAGCGACTGTCACCGATCATGTCGGCCCTGATGTCTTTTCACTACAAACCGTTTGACCTTCTCTGGCAGGTGCCGTACTCTCGCACGGGCGGCGGAGCCGACCCCCTCTATCTCCCCCTTGGCAAGGGGGAGAACTGGTTGATGGATCACCCACCGAGTCCGCCGAACAGCGGGGTCGACAAGTAGCGTTCGCCCAAGCTGCACATGATCGTTACGATGCGCTTGCCTTTGAACTCGGGCCGAGCCGCGACTTGCGCCGCCGCCCACATGTTCGCGCCACTGCTGATGCCGGCCATGATGCCTTCTTTGTTTGCCAAATGGCGGCCCCATTCAAACGCATCGTCGTCGTCCACTGTGACTACTTCGTCGACAATGGAGGTGTCGAGGTTCCCGGGGATAAAGCCGGCACCGATTCCTTGGATCCGATGCTTGCCCGGCGATCCGCCGCCAATGACCGGTGAATGTTTGGGCTCGACGGCAATTGCTTTGAACTGCGGGTTTTGCTGTTTGATGTAACGCGCGACGCCGGTTATCGTCCCGCCCGTGCCGACGCCGGCGACAATCGCATCGATATTGCGGCCGCTGTCTTCCCAAATTTCGGGGCCGGTGGTGGCTTCATGAATCGCTGGGTTGGCCGGATTCTCAAACTGCTGCGGCAGCCAGGCGTTTTCTTCTTTGTCGACCAGCGCTTGCGCGTGGCGAATCGCGCCCGGCATGCCGTCGGCGGCGGGAGTGAGTTCGAGGTTCGCGCCCATGGCCCGCAACAAGGCCCGCCGCTCGACCGACATCGACTCGGGCATTGTCAGTGTGAGCTTATAGCCCTTCGCCGCACAGACGAATGCCAAGGCAATGCCCGTGTTGCCGCTGGTCGGTTCGATGATGTGACTGTCGGCATTGATCAAGCCGTCGCGTTCCGCCGCCTCGATCATGGCGACGCCGATCCGGTCCTTGACGCTGTTCAGCGGCTGAAAGAACTCGCACTTGGCAAACACGGTCGCGCCACCCTCGGGAACGAGTCGGTTGATTCTCACCATCGGCGTGTCGCCAATTGCCGCGGACGCGCTGTCAAATGTTTTCCCTCTTGGCATCGCTTTACCTCCTCGTTGCTGGATGTTACGAGTCGCCGGATGTTACAATCCGCTGATCAGGACATGGAATGATAGCCCATTTGCTCAAATTATGCGCGGGGGCGATTCCTTTGCAACCGATGGTTACGAGAAGCAGTTTCAAAACCCCTGGAACCAGTCCGGCGAGTCATCGGCTGGCCTTCAGTATCATTCCCAAAAGAACCGATTGCTAATCCCATGACAACCACCAACAAGCTTGCCGTCCAATCTCTGGTCCTGATCCTGGCGATTTGTCCTTCCGCCATCGGTCAAGAAGTCGATGCAGAATTTCATCCAATCAATCATGGTCAGTTCCATGTATCGCCCGAGGGTCGGCCGGATGGCGACGGCAGCGCCAAGAAACCATGGGATCTGGCCACGGCGCTGGCCCATCCCACCGCTGTCAAGCCGGGCTACACGCTGTGGATTCATGAGGGGATATATCGCGGCGGCTTTCGCAGCGAATTGAAAGGCGAGCCCGGCGCTGCCATCATCGTCCGGCCTTTTCCCGGCGAGCGCGCCATCATCGACACTTACGATCCCGACAAGATGGGCGATGCCGGCTTCTATCTGCTTGGCGAGTGGGCGCGCTTTCAGGGCCTCGAAGTGATGTGTTCCAACCCGAAACGCAAAACCGAGACTCGGGGATCCTGGCCGGGAGACGTCCGGCGAGGCAGCGTCGAAGTTCGCGGCTCGCACATCCAGTGCATTAACTTACTGGTCCACGATCTAGGCAACGGCATGGGTTTCTGGGCCAGCGGCGAAGGTGGTGAAATTTATGGCTGCCTGATTTTTCAAAACGGTTGGAGCGGCCCTGATCGCGGCCACGGACATGCCATCTATGCCCAGAACAAGACCGGCATCAAACGGATCCAAGACAACATCATCTTCAACCAGTTTGGCGAAGGCATCGACGTCTTCGGCTCTCCCAACGCAACGCTGAAGGGTTTTCGAATCGAGGGTAACATCGCTTTCAACAACGGCTGCCTGCACGGCACCGACTATCGGACCTACTGCATTCTCACGGGCGGAGACGCGCCCGTGGACGACGTGCGGATCACGAAAAACGCGACCTACGGCGGGCTGGTGCAATTGGGCTATCCTTGGGGCAAACGCAATGGTCGAGTTGAAGCGACGGATAATTACCTTGGGGGCGGTGTGCGAATGTTCTTTCAAGAAGATCTGATGTTCACGGGAAACACGGTTCTAGAGGGCGACCCGTTGAATTCGATCACCATGGCCAAGGGTGTCCGAACCAAGAAACTGGAAGTCAATCGGAACACCTATTACTACGGCTCCAAAAAACTGCCGAGGTTCGCATTCTATCGGGACGGCAAAGGCGGAACGAAACTACTGGAGGACTGGCGGGCATTGGGATTCGACAACGACTCGCCCGTGAAAAGTGGGCGACCGCCGGCGAATCACATCGTCCTGCGGCCAAACCTTTATGAACCCGGCAGAGCCCACATCGCGGTTTACAACTGGGAGAAAAAGGAGTCGGTGAAGCTTGGCTTGCAAAAGGTACTGAAACCGGGCCAAAGTTATCGTGTTGTAAACGCACAGAACTTTCATGGACCGGCAGTTGTTTCTGGCACGTATGACGGCACCTCGATCACCTTGCCCATGAAGCCGACGCAACTCGCCCAGCCCGTTGGCATGCCGACTTACAAGCTGCCCATTACCCAGCCGGAATTTGGGGCATTCGTTTTGCTGCCTGTCAAGGAATGATATCTAACCAATTTCACGGGCAATTCAAAGATTGACCTGGTTTAGCATCCGAGGGGACTGGCCACGCCCGTCGTAGCGGCCTGGAGGTAAGCGGTAGGCTGGGGCAGCAGGAGTATGGCTTTACGCGACATCCGTGGGCATTAGCACACCGACCCATTTTCGGACTTACTTCTCAGTCGCCGCGAATCTATACTCGCTCTAGTGGCGGCGAATGACGTCGAACCAGGGCGAGCGAATTTCGTATTGAGTCTATGTTAACGATGCACAAGAACCTTCGGTGGCGACGAATCTACCGTGGTGCTCTCTTGCTTATTTCCTCAATGCTCGCCTTGGCCTCGTGCGAGCGTGTGCGAGCCAGTTGCGGTGACTATGTGATCGTGAAAGGGGAAAAAGCACGGGCAAGTGAGGAGCCGCGGGTCCCAAAGATGGCAAGCCATCCAACGGACTCAAATCGACAACGGCCACCTGCCAAGCCGTGTAGCGGAGTTCAATGCCGGGGCAACTCGCCATTGCCAAGCCCCTTTGCGCCCAGCCCTCGCATTCAGCAAATTTTGGATCAATGGGCGTGCTCGTTTGGCGGGATGGAAACGTCGGCCGGCATGCCGCGTCCCTACCTTGATGAATTCTTCTTAAACCGGCCCACCGGGCACACGCGACCAATCGATCGTCCTCCGCGCGTCTAAGCTTTTGCCGGTTCGTGTTCCTCCCTGCCCGGGCGATGCCGCCACGCCGCGTCGTTCTCGTTCGTCTGCCAACGGGGCAGGGACTCCACCGCCAATAGTTTGGGAATCGATCATGTCTTCGCCGGAGTCGGCTGCCAGCCCGCGGCCGACCGTTGAAAAACGAAAATACGTGCGCGCCGTCGGACCTCGGCTGCGCAAGTTGCTGTATGTGGTGTTTGCCTTGGTGGCGCTGCTGGCGGCGAACGCGGTCTATCTGCTTGCCATCAAGGGCTTGAAGTGGGTGACCGGCCAGAATTACGGCGACTACTTTTATCTGTGGATGATCCTGCTGCACCTGGTGCTGGGGTTGCTGCTGATCGTGCCGCTGCTGGTGTTTGGAACGATGCATCTGCTGGCGGCCAAGAACCGCAGAAACCGGCGCGCGGTCAGGATTGGCTACGCTCTGTTCGCGGCCGCCATTGTGGTTCTGGTGAGTGGTGTGCTGTTGACTCGTGTGGCTGGCTACTTCGACCTCAAACAACCGGTTGTGCGTTTGATCGTCTATTGGCTGCACGTAGTCGCCCCGCTCGTGGCAGCCTGGTTGTATTGGCTGCACCGGCTGGTTGGCCCACGCATCAAATGGCGCGTGGGCGGCGCGTTCGCCATGGTCGTGTCGGTCTTCATCGTCGGAATGCTGTTGCTTCAAGCACAGGATCCGCGGGCTTGGGGAAAGGTGGGCTCGGAGGATGGAAAGAAGTATTTCCATCCGTCACCATCCGGGACGCACGACGGCAAATTCGTTTCAGCACGCGCGCTAATGAACGACCAATACTGTTTGAAGTGCCACCAAGACGTTTACGATGGCTGGCTGCACAGTGCCCATCGCTTCAGCTCGTTCAACAACCCCGCGTATTTGACCTCTATTGCTGAGCTGCGTGCCGAGCTGATGCAGCGAGACGGCAACGTCAAGGCTTCGCGTTGGTGCGCGGGGTGCCACGATCCCGTGCCCTTCTTTAGCGGAAAATTCGACGATCCAGATTACGATATTCTGAACGACCCGACCGCGCATGCGGGGATCACCTGTACGGCTTGCCATGCGATCACCCACATCAACAGCAACCAAGGCAACGCCGACTATACCATCGAAGAGCCTCTGCATTATCCGTTTGCCTACAGCAAGAATCCGTTGCTGCAGGCGATCAACAATCAGTTGGTCAAGGCCAAGCCCGAGTTTCATCGCGAGTCGATGTTGAAACCCTTTCATAAGACCACCGAGTTTTGCGGCACCTGCCACAAAGTGCATTTGCCAAAAGAGCTGAATCAATACAAGGAGTTCTTGCGCGGCCAAAATCACTATGATTCATTCTTACTGAGCGGTGTGTCGGGGCACGGCATTCGCAGCTTTTACTATCCACCGAAGGCGGAACTGAACTGCAACCGCTGCCATATGCCGCTGGCCGAGTCCAACGACTTTGGGGCCAAACATTTTGACGACTCGGGCAAACTCAAAATCCACGATCACACGTTCCCTTCCGCCAACACGGCCGTCGCCTATTGGCAGAAGCTAGACGCCACGATCGAAGCTCACCAGGAGTTTTTGCGTGACGTCATGCAGGTCGACATCTTTGGCGTCAAGGAAGAGGGCACGATCGACGGTACACTTCATGCTCCACTTCGTCCGAACGTGCCAACCTTGCGGCCCGGTTCCAACTATTTACTGGAAACAGTCATCCGCACGATGAAAATGGGCCATCTGTTCACGCAGGGGACGGCGGATTCCAACGAGGTCTGGATGGACGTGACCGTCTTCGCGGGCGGACGAATTGAGAACGACGAAGTGGTTGGCGGACGCGTCATCGGACGTAGTGGCGGCATGGACGAAGTGGGCGAAGTCGATCCGTACGCGCACTACGTCAACATCTTCATGCTGGACCGCAACGGCAAGCGGATCGACCGCCGTAACGCCGAAGACATCTTCGTGCCGCTCTACAACCATCAGATTCCGCCGGGCGCTGCCAGCGTCGTACACTACGGCTTGCAGTTGCCACCGGATCTTGACCAGCCGCTGCTTGTCGAGCTGAAACTGAAGTACCGCAAGTTCGATAAGAAGTACCTGGACTACATTGCCAAGTTTCATGCCGAAAACGACTTGGACCTGCGAGGCGTCGAGAAAGGGGCAGCCGTTACCAACCGACTGCCGGTGACAACGTTGGCGGTCGATCGCTTGGTCTTCCCTGTTGCTGGAGCCGCTGATGAGATAGATAGCGATAACTCGCCCTCGCCGGCTCCGCAACGTCCATCCTGGCAACGCTGGAATGACTATGGCATCGGACTACTGCTGGAAGGACAGTCGGCGGGCGGCAAGGGCGAACTGCGGCAGGCGGAAGAGGCATTCAAACGCGAATACGAACTGGTACTCCAACAAATCGAGGACGCGCCCAACGAGGATGAAAAAACGTTGCTGCGTAAAATTGCTTATCACGGACCGTTGAATCTGGCCCGCGTATTTAACCGCGCCGGCGAATTTCAAAATCCGGGCGAACTTGATGACGCCGTCGATGCGCTTAACGAAGCACGTCGCTATGAACACGCCGCCGGATTTCCCTCGTGGACGGCGGCCTGGTTGAGCGGCATCGTCAATCGTCAGCAAGGACATCTTGATTTGGCGATTGAAAATCTCACTGCGGCCCTCGAAACGAAAATACCGGATCGCCAATTCAATTTCGAGAAAGATTATGTGGTGATCAACGAGTTGGGTATGACGATCTTCGAACGGGCCAAGCGCGAGCGAGGATCGAAACGCCGGCCACTGCGCGAAGCCTTGCTGCGGCGGGCAGCCGAGCAGTTCGAACGGGCTTTGCAAGTCGATTCTGAAAACGTTACCGCTCATCACAATCTAACTCAGATCTACCGCCTGCTGGGCGACCAGAAACTGGCCGAAGAACACGAACGACAGCACGCCCGTTACAAGCCGGACGAAAGCGCCCGAGACTTCGCGGTCGCCGAAGCGCAAAAGAGATACCCCCACGCGAAACAGGCCGCCAAAGCGCTGACCATTTATCAATTGCATCGCGAGGGCGCGCCGGGTTTGCCGACGGAAGCGTCGAATGAAACACCGAACCGTAAGAGCGGAGAAGAATCGAAATGACGAAGACGAAGAAGCCGAGCAAGTCAGGCGTGGAAAAGGCAGGTCTGGCCGTTTCCGATCCGGGCGAAGGAGACGATGCGGCAATCGGCCGAGCTTTTACTTGGTCGTTGGCGGCCATCGTTCCGATCGTGGCGTTGGTCGTGGCGGTCGTCATCTGGGTGAATGCTCCCAAACCGACCGAAGAAGAAACCACAAGTCCATTGAGCGGAGTGGCCGGTCGACAATACGATGAAGTCGAGATTCCAGCGGTTGTCTTTGCCGATATCACCCGCGAAGCGGGGATCAATTTCGTCCACGAAAACGGTGCGTCTGGCGAGAAGTTGCTGCCGGAGACCATGGGCGGAGGCGCGGCGTTTTTTGATTTTGACAACGACGGCGACCAGGACTTGCTGCTGATCAATTCCAACCATTGGCCTTGGGATCAAGCCGATAAGGGGCCGCCGCCCACCATGGCGCTCTACGCCAACAACGGTGACGGTACATTCGAGGACGTGACCAAGCGATCTGGCTTGGCAATCAGCCTGTACGGTATGGGCGTGGCCGTGGGCGACTA
>JAJDEH010000394.1 GCA_029259935.1 Planctomycetota bacterium | reverse complement strand
CACCAACCTCTTGATTCTGCCCCCATCGACCGCGACGAATCCGTCTTTGGAAACCGCAGCCCTTACGATCGGGTGTTTTGGCTGACTTATGTCGCCAACTGCGCGTTGATGGTGGGGATCACGATGTTGTTCCGTTACTCGGACTTCATCAAACAAGCCGGCGGCACCGAGTGGGAATTGGGCTGGGTTGTCGGAATCGGGACCGTGGGCGCGCTCGTGATGCGAGTGTTCCAAGGAGCGGCGATTGACCGGCTGGGGCCGCGCATTGTGTGGATCTCATCGCTGGCCCTTTACATCGTCAGCTTGCTAGCTCATCTGATGATTCGCGATGTCCATGGACCGGCCGTCTATATCGTCCGCTTCTTGTTCATGACCAGTCTGGCGGGCACGTTTGGCGCGTCGATCACGTTCATGTCGTTGCGCGTGCCCAAGCGGCGGATGGCCGAGATGATCGGAACACTCGGTTCGTCCGGGTTTGTCGGCATGGCGATTGGCCCGACCTTGGGCGATATGCTTTTCGGAGCAGGCGAGGTGACTTGGCTCCACGTGCAACGGATGTTTCTATTCTCTGCGTCGATGGGAGCCATCTCGATCGTTTGCGCGACGTTCGCCACGCGAGGCTACATTCGTCGTCCGCTAAGGCGTCGTCCACCCTCGTTCAAACTTGTACTGAAATATAATCCCGGTATCTTCCTGTTGGCGGCGATCGCCGTGGGATGGGGCGTCGGTGTCTCGGGGACGTTTCTGCGCCCTTACGCCGAAGGACTGGGAATCGCCGGCATTCGCACGTTTTTTCTAGCCTACGCGCTGACCGCCTTTGCCACTCGCCTGTACACCCGCCGCTGGCCTGAATACTACGGCACGCGTCCGATGCTGCTGACCGGTTTTGGCTGCATGTCGCTGAGCATGCTGCTGTATTTGGCAGTGCAGCCCGGCAACCATTGGTCGCTGATACTGCCGGGAATCGCGTCGGGTGCGACGCACGCGTTCTTGTTTCCCTCGGTCACCGCGGGCGGGTGTTCGGCATTCCCGACCCGCTATCGCGGACTGGCGACCACGGTCATGACCGGGATGTTTGATATTGGAAACCTCGTCGGCCAACCCGCGCTGGGCGGCCTGATCGAGTTTTCGCACTTTTTCGGCCTGCCGGCCTATCCAACGCTGTTCGTTTCGATGGCCATCTTCTCGGGGGCGTTTGGGCTCTTCTATACCTATGCCAGCCGACAGCGGGTGCCAGTTGTTGAGGAAGCGAAAGTCACGCCCGCCTTACCGGTCGACCGCCCTTGCGAAGCAAGAGAAGGCGTGCCGGATAAGGCGATGCTGAAGTGAACGCCAAGCTCAGGCTGAGGTGATAGACTTCAACCCCAGCATTGAAGCAACTTTAGTAAGCAGCAATCGGATTCAAGGGCGATCCCGTGCCGCCTTCGACGGCGATCGGTGAAGCGGTCAACAAGAATTCCCATCGTTTATGCTCGGCGGCCACTTTGCTCAACTGTTCCAGATCGCAGTTGTCGAAAATGTGGATTCCCATGGCATGCAGCGCAAGCAGATGAACCGGATGGGACATCCCCGGCACGCCCGAGGGGATCACGTCGCTGGCGGCGTCGCTGCCAAGCATGGCGATGTCGCGCGACTTCAGCCATGGCATGCATGAGGCATGCAGCCCCGCCAACCCGTCGGCCTCGATATCCCACGGGCCGACCTCATCGCGTCGAGCCCATTTGCCCGTTCGAATGAAGATCACGTCGCCGCTCGACACTTTGATTCCAGCCCGGTTTTCCCAGGCGTCGAGTTCTTCAGGATAAATCGCCGAACCCGGCTCCAAATATTTGACGCCCCGCAACTTTGGAATGTCGATCAGAATGCCGCGCGTAAAGATGCCGCCCTTGATGTTGAGGATGCTTAGTTTTTGCGCGCCACTAGCCGTGACTTCTTTCATGGAAAAGCCGTTGTACATTTTGCCGTTGTGAAACAGATGGCACAGCGCGTCCATGTGAGTATGCGCGTAGCCATGATAGGAGACGCTAAAATTATCCACGGCCCACTGAGTCTCCGGCTTTTCGCCCGTCGCCAACATGGTTTGAATGAAGGGATTCGGGTTATCGGACGCCTTCTCGGTTTCCACGTTGCGGGCCAAGGAAACCGTGATGCCTTCGCGTACGAGTTTGGCGGCCTGTTTCCTCTTTGCCGGCGTGATCAAGTTCAGCGTGCCCAGTTGGTCGTCTTTTCCCCAGCGGCCCCAATTGGAAAGGTCCTTGACCAGCTTTTCCACATCTTTTTTCGTCATCTCGTGTTTGCTCTGTGCCGAGGCGGTGGTCGAGAGCAACACGGACAAGATGAGTCCCGCGAGAAGGGCGAGTGAATATCGTGGATACAAATTCAAACTATTCTTCATTTCAACTCCAAGCGCTCTTGCGCTGCTTACGGGGCAGTGTGTACGGATCGTCCTACGAAAACATCATTCCCAACGACAAGTGTAATCGGCCTGCCGCCCGCCGGGCAACTTTCCCGGCCAAATCTCGGAGTCGTTTTGCGGCACGCACCGCCAAACGCCAAAAACACAGTGGGAACACGGCATCAAATCAACAGCCCGCAAGGGGCAGAACTGACAACGCGGACTACGTCGTTTCCATCGCTTCGTCGCTGAGCGACTCGGAGATGATTTCGCACTCGGGCAGCGATTCAATGAACGTTCGGCCATACGGTTTGGTCGTCACGCGCGGATCGAGCAGCACGACGATCCCTTCGTCTTGCTGACTGCGGATCAGGCGGCCAAAACCTTGTCGCAGTTTGATGACCGCTTCGGGCAGTTGATAGTCGATAAACGGATTGCCGCCCGCATCGCGAATCGCATCCAGGCGAGCCTGCAATAGCGGCTGATCCGGCACGCTGAATGGCAACTTGGTAATGATCACGTTTTGTAACGCGTCTCCCGGAACATCGACGCCTTGCCAAAAGCTGTCGGTACCCAGCAGCACCGCGCGCGGGTTTTGTTTGAACCGCTCGATCATTTGATGCCGCGGAAGGCCGTCCGCTTGCGAATACAGGCCCAGGTCGTGTTGGGCGAGCCACGGCGTGAGTTTCGCGGCAACGCTGCGTAACATTTCGTAACTGGTGAACAAAATAAACGCGTGCCCGTCGGTGCGAGCGACATAGCGCTGGATCGCTTCGGTACAGCGCCGCTCGTACATTTGCTTTTCGCGACTCGGATCCGGCATTCCCCGTACCAGGATCAACTGGGCTTGTCGTTGAAAATCGAAAGGGCTGTCGAGTTGAACGGCTCGGCTCTGCGTTAAACCGATGCGCGATTTGAGGAAATCGAACGAACCCTTGCGGCCCACGGCCAGCGTCGCGCTGGTCAACACGACGCAGCGTGTTTTATCGAACAAGTGTTCTCGCAGCGCGGGCCCCACGTCGATCGGCGCGGCGGCCAATCGCATTTTGGGGCGTCCCCGCCGTGTCCAACTGCGATCGGCCCAGTAGACGGCTTGCGGCAGTTCTTGCGCCCTCCAACGTTCGATTTCATCCGCCAATCCCACCAGCCGGTCGTGTGCCGCCAACAGGTCTTGCCGTTCGGAATCGTTCTTCTGGCCCTCGCCCTGCTTCTTGACCTTCTTCGCCAGCGAGTCGAGTGCGGGGCTGAGCGGATTGGCGATGATATTGGGCTCGGTCACGCGGCCGTTGTTGTACGACTGCTGGCCGAGCCAGTCCGCCAGCTTGTCGAAAAACTCGTCCGCGCGATGCCGGCACTGAAGTACATCGCGCTGAGCCTCGCCCATCCCGTGGTGAACGAGCAGACCTTTGTTCGTGCGATCATTGTAAAGTTTGTTGAGCGCGTAATCGACTTGGCCGGAGGTAACCGCCAAGCCCAGATGATCGCCCGCGACCGACTCCACCGTGTGAGCCTCATCGAGAATCACCGTGTCATAGTCTGGAATCAAGCGAACGCCAACACGGCGCAGCGCCAAGTCGCTAAAGAACAACGCATGATTGACGACCAGGATTTGCGCGTTCTGGGCGCGGCGGCGAGCGCGAAAGTAAAAGCAGTCGTTGTAAGCCGGACAGTTCCGCCCCATGCAATTGCCGCTATCGCTGGCCGCTTCGTCCCAGACGCCGGAATCCGGTCGAAATTCGAGGTCGCTCAACGACCCGTCGTCGGTTTTTTTTGACCAGTCCCGCAAGCGGCGTACTTGGTCGATTTCGTCCTGGGCAAAGAACAAACTGCCGGCCCGCGCGGCAGCGGAATTCAAACGCCGCAAGCTCAGATAATTGCGGCGGCCCTTGACCAGCACTGCGGTAAACTCGCGCGGAATGACGCTATTCAAAAACGGCAGGTCTTTATTGATAAGCTGTTCTTGCAAGGCGATCGTGTGGGTCGAGACGACGATCCGCCGCGGTTTTTCGCTCTCGCCCCCTTCGGTGGCCGCCAGAATGGCCGGAACCAGATAGGCAAAACTCTTGCCCACCCCGGTGCCCGCTTCGGCCAGCAGATGCTCGCCATCGGCAATCGCCGACGCGACCGCATCGGCCATCGCCAGTTGCTGGGGCCGATGTTCGTAGTCTGGCAATCGCGCCGCGATGCGTCCCTGCGGCGCCAGAATCTCCGACGGTGTCATCATGATAAGATCACAATATCAGGATTGAATCCCGCTGGCCAGCGGCGAGCGAGTAAGTCGTTGATCGCTCCGCGCTCAAAACGTCTTCATCGTCTCCAAGTCTTCCCTTCGTTCTGGTCACCTTCGTTCCGTTTACCTTCGTTCTGTTCGCGGAGCGAACAACGACTATGCACCAGCCTAGACGTTCAGGTAAGTTTCTCGCGCCAATCGATACCCCATCTTCCGGCAAATTAGGAGAGCCGCGAGGATTGTTAGAGTCGCCCCCAGGCCAGTCAAGAAGGTGTTGGACAGGAGTTTTGCTGCGGTGGCTGCACTCACGTCGCGGCGAATGATGGCCCACACTGAGTACCGCAATACGGGGCCGACGAAAACCACGATCAGCAATCTGATCAACCATCGCCAAGTGAGACGCTCGGACAATGCCAGGAAAAGACACGGCAGCGACACCGCCAGGGAGAAGATGCCGAACAAAACCGCCACGCCCAAGGGAGCCAATTCCCGAAACGAAAACACGAACGAACGTCCGGGACTTTCAGTCGACATGGCATTGAAAAACATTAGCGGTAGGGAAACAACTCCCGTTAATATCAACAAGTGCTTGATGGAAAATCGGACCCGCCACGTTCTCCGTAGATCGGTGACACCCGGTAAGGCAATTCGTCTCGCTAAGGCAGTTCGCACAATCCATAGGGACGCTTGTGCAACGATAAAGCCAAGCATCACGAAAAAGACGACACCCAACCTTCCCACGACGGAAGACCCATTATCTGGCAAGACGAGTCCCAGTGAAGATGAAATTGACAGCAGCAGGAAGATGGCGGAAGTAACGGACAGCCGAAAGCCGATCGGATTAGGACCAAAGGCAGCCCAGATTGCCAGGATCTCAACCTCGCCCAGCATCACTCCAAAACCCAGCATGATCGAGAATCTTGCACTCCCCAGAGTATCGAGCGACCTTGCCTGTCCAACCGTGTCGATGAACAAGTAAGCTGCCAAGAAGTTTCCGATCGCCGCGAACAGAACAAGACCAACGATAATGTGGGAGTGGTGCCGACGGTTCATGCTTAAATTCTGGCAACTGTAAGTCGTTGATCGCTCCGCGATCAAAACGTCTTCATCGTCTCCAAGTCTTCCCTTCGTTCTGTTCGCCTTCGTTCTGTTCGCGGAGCTAACAACGACATTACCGCGCCACCTTTGTTCCGTTTCATGCCGAGCATCGAAGAATTCAATACAGAGACGCTTTAAAAACTACTTTGACGGCTTGGGGACGGCCTTGATCTTTTGCAGTGCTTCCGAAATGGGCGCGGTCCAACCGTTGGAATTGTCTGACAGGAATTTTTCCAACGCGGGAATCGCGGTGGCGGCATCAGGTCCGATCTCTCCCAGCGCTCGTGCGGCGGATTCTTGGGAATAGATTCGCATCCCACCTGTTCCCTCCTCGACAAGGCAATGGATCAAATCGGGAACAGCACCACGCGCTGCGGGACCAAGTAACGCGATCGCGTCCGCAGCCGCCCTTCGATTGGAATAAGACTCCGTTTTCAATGCAGTCCGCAACGTTTCTACTGCCCCGACACCTTCGACTTTCGCCAATGCTCGGTACGCAGCGTAGCGAACGAGAGCCCATCGAGTTTCTTCCTGTTCCCATCCGCAAATCTGGCGCAGAGCGTCCGCGGCTGGACTTGCGTCCTTTCCAATCTCGCCCAAGAGTGAAACGGCCGAGACGGCATCATGGGAGTTCCGATCAGGGTGCAGTGCGATCTCGACTAGCTGATCAAGAGCCGAGTCATCCCGCATGGCAACGCGAAACACGGCAAACGCCGCCGCCGCTCGGACGCCAGGATCCTCGTCGGTTAACATCATTTCTCGCAACTTTCCCACGGCCCCGCCGCTTGCGGCACCGATCCGGCCAAGTGACTCTGCCGCAGTCAAACGCACCGGAATTGGCCCAACGCGGTGATAATTGATCGCCCTCGTGTCCGTGAGTGCATCGGCAACTTGACGAACGACGCTTTCATCAGTAATGCGTCGGGAACCCGCGATTACAATCCCCGCACGATAGCATTTGACGTCGGCCGTTTTAGTCAGCACTTCGTGAATGTTTTTCGCAAGCTTCTCGGCGTCTGGTTCCACAACTCCGTATGCGGAGATACAAGCGGCGCGCACCTTGTCGTTTTCGGTCGTCTTGAAGGCTGTTGCCAGGGCCGCGGCCGTTGTCGGTCGACGTAGGCCGATCCTGTTGAGCACGAATGCGGCGCGGACACAGGCTGGCTGGTCTGGATCGGCGAGCGACTCTTCAACGATTGGAACCGCGTCACTCCCATAAGCAATCAAAGCACTTTCCGCATACCGCGCTATATATAACACTGATCCGCCAGTCGTTGAGAATCGTCGTTCATCTTTTAGCGCCTCGGCTAAGAGTGGAACAGCTTCTTTGGCGCTTCGCGGACGATCCAATAGGATTCCGATTGCCTCAATCTTGGCTTTTGGCTCTCCATGCTTCAAAGCTTCAACCAGGCTGCTCTCAAGCGACTGGCCATAGGTGGAAACGGCGATTGCTTGAGATAGCAGAAAGCAAACAGCGGGTAGTGCTAGTCGCATGCTAATAATTCCATTGCGAGTTTTCGTGGAGTCCACGGGCCGGCCAATCCTGGCGTCCTTAAGTAACGTGAACTCCGTCCTTCGCCCTTCATCATTCCGTGTTCGTTATTCGATATTCCTGCCGCGCTTTCGACCCCCTCTAACTCCCCCTTGGCAAAGGGGAGAACCAGAGAAACCGAACCGCCAAATGCCACTGCGGGTCGGCAAGAAACAATCCCTCGCTTGGAGATGTATAATGGTAACAGATGTAAATTGAATGGAGACAATTTGAGTGTCTGGGGTTAGCCGGATTGGTGGCCTCACTCACATCTATCCGTCTGTCCAGACAGCGACGCGCGGCAGCCAATGATTGCAAAATGATTGCAAGGATTTGGGGCGTTCGGCAACTGCGATTTGTTGGCTTTCAACTCGCAAGTCTTGAAGAGTCCACGGCTTTGGTTGTTGGGAGCCATTGTGCTCGCTGCAATTGGACAGCGCAACCGTATGTTACAAAGAGGCAAGTGCCCCGCTTGCGGATTGCCGCTCACCGCCGATTTGGCCGGGCATTTTTTCCGTACCCCACACCGGGCTTTCGGCGAGTTCTCTGGGAAAAGATGCACTAATCCGCCCTTGAAATAAGCACTAGTCGGATCGTTGTTGTCGTCCCTACAATACAGATATGGGCAGTAGCGTCGGGCGGTGGGGGTTCGCGTAGAGAATGCCTTGGTTTGGCCGTCCGCCGACATCCGCGGTCATGATCTGATTCTCCGCGGCAATTCACTCGCAAAGCTCCCGCCGTGACAAGCCGTTCTTGGCGGTCAATTGCTCGGCACTACTCGAGTCGCTGTTGGAAAGCGAGTTGTTTGGCCACGTGAAAGGCGCATTCACCGGGGCCACGGCCGACAAGTTGGGCGTCTTTGAGACGGCCCATCAGGGCACGCTGTTGCTGGACGAAATCGGTGAAGTGAGTCCCGCCATTCAGGTGAAGCTGCTGCGCGTGCTGCAAGAGCGCGAAATTCATCGCGTCGGTGAAATCAAGCCCCGCAAGGTCGATGTGCGGCTAGTGACCGCGACGAACAAGGATCTGCGGCGGCTCGTTGTTGAGGGAAAAATTCGCGAAGACTTCTGTTATCGAATCAACGTGTTTGAGATTCGAATGCCGGCGTTGCGCGAACGCCGTGAGGATATTCCTCCGCTGGTTGACCACTTCATTCATGAATTATGCGATACGAATCACCGAGCCGTGGATGGAATCGCGCGCGACGCCTTGCAGTTGATGATCGACTATCATTGGCCGGGGAACGTGCGCCAATTGCGCAATGCAATCGAACATGCCTGCGTCACGGTAGCCGGCGACCGCATCTCGTACCTCGGTTTACCGTCCGAACTGCGCGACCCGCGCGGACCTGTTCGTAACGTCGCTGGTGATCTTGACACCAAGGAGTTGGCGGAGCGCGACCGAATTGTCGAAGCCCTGCGGCGCACCGGCGGCAACCGCACGAAGGCAGCGGAACTGCTGGGAACCAGCCGTGTCACGCTGTGGAAAAAAATCAGTCGATATGCGATTGAGGTTCCCGATGCCTAGGATCGGCCGACGTCGTTTCTCGATCTTCGGAGTGGTGGTCATCAGCAAACGCGTCGGCATCTTCAGAGCGCGTGGCCGAACTCGGCGCACAACTGCCGCCCAGTCATGTATTGACCCCGAATCGTGGCAACACCCAGACCTGTAGTACGATCCAGGCCACGAAGAGTCCCAGCACGAGGACGATTTCCATCTTGATCGCTCCGGTTCGAGAGTTGTTGCCATTCATTATTATCGATGCTCCGCCTTTTCAACGAGCGTGCTTGGCGCGGTGCAAGATGTTTTTACTTGATTCCAGGGCATCTTGGCCAGCAACAACCCCATGCCGCAGGTGTCCGTGATTCCGGCGAACACAAGTCCCGCGCCGACAAAAGCGGACAGGAAGATAAACGGGGGATAAAAAAAGCCCAAGATGGCTCCTACTAACACCAGCGATCCGGCGGCGATTCTGACTTGCCGTTCCAGCGATACCGCCTTACGACCGCGCTCGACCGATAGCCCTCGTGCCTCCCAGGCCAAGACGCCACCTTCGATGTTAAAAATGTTGTCGAAGCCGTTGTTTGCGAACTTGTCGCAGGCCCGTTGCCCACGGCTTCCTGTTTGACACATGACGTACAGCGGCTGTTCCAAGCGTCCATTTCGCTCCGCCATGAACGCGCGGGGATCGATGGAATCGAGCGGTTTGTTGTGGGCAAAAGGAACGTGCATCTCGCGAAACTCGACCGGCGTACGAACATCGATGAGTTCGATCGGTTCACCCTGTTGACGAAGTTCTTCAAGTTGCGCTGGAGTGATGCTTTTCGTGGTCATATTCAGGAATCTCCGTTTACTGTTTCGTCGTGGGAAAGTCGATTCGGGCAACCAGTCATCATGAAACCTGGTTGGTGAGAGATTCCGTTGGCAGATTGGTCGCCTCCCAGGCCTCGATACCACCCACTAGGTCAACCACCTTGCTGAATCCTTGTTGATGAAGCATGCTGGCGGCGATGGACGAACGATAGCCCGCCTGACAATGCAAAACAATCGTGCGATCTTTTGCCAGTTCGCTGGTGCGTTGGGCCAAGTGGTTCAGCGGAATGTTGACGCTGTTCCTAATCTGATTGTGGCTCCACTCTTTTTCGGCTCGAACGTCGACTACGATGGGCGCGTCGTCACGCCGCAGCCATTCGTCGAGCGACTTGGCCGTGACACGATCCGTCACCGCGATGAGTTCCGGCCTGGCGTCGAGTGCTTCCACGCCTTCTTTCAAGTAGCCGACGACCTGATCGAAGCCGATCCGGCCCAATCGCATAATGGACTCCTCTTCGCGTCCCCGCTCGGCGATAACGACGATCGGTCGGGATTTGTCGAGTACGGTGCCGCACCAGGTCGCGTAGCGGCCGTCGACGGCGATGTTCAGCGACCCCGCCAGGTGCGCGCCGGCAAAGTCGGCCGCGCCACGGGTATCGAGAAGCTGGGCGCCTTCAGTTCGCAGTTTCAACACTTCCTCCAAGTCGATCGGCCGCAAGGAACTACGCATGGCCTGTTCAAGTGTCTCACGATCTTGCCGATTGAGGATCGCGTCGTGGACGAAATAGTCGGGCGCTTCCGGCTGATCGGCGGTGACAAGTTTTCTGAATTCATCCCGGGTCATTGGCTGCAAAGCATAATTGTATCGTTTTTGCTCCCCGATCGTGCTGGACGCTTCGTGGCTTAGCTGCTTGCCACACAACGACCCAGCCCCATGAGCGGGAAAGATCAAGGTCTCGTCGGGCAACTGCATCAGCTTGTTATGCAGCGAGTCGTACAGCATGTCGGCCAACTGGTCGGCCGTAACGCCGATGGAGGCCAACAAGTCGGGCCGTCCGACGTCGCCGATGAACAAGACATCGCCCGTCAGCACGGCATGAGGCACTCGATCACTTTTCTCGAGATCGTGGACCAAAATCGAAATGCTTTCGGGCGTGTGGCCCGGTGTTTCCAAAACCGACAAGCGAACCTTGCCGAACTCGACGACGTCACCGTCCTTAACGGGCGTTCGCTGGTACTCGGCATCGCCTTGCGCGCCGAGGTAAATCCGTGCGCCGGTTTTCTCTCGCAGTTCAATGTGCCCGGCCACGAAGTCCGCATGAAAGTGGGTTAAGAACACGTAGCGAATTTCAAACCCGTGGGCCGCGGCGTCCTCTAAGTACTGGTCGATGTCGCGTTGAGGGTCGATGACCGCGGCGATCTTCGTTTCCTCGTCGGCGATCATGTACGACGCGTGAGCCAGACATCCGAGATAGTAGCGTTTGAAGTACATGTGGTCTCTCCTTGAGTTTGAGATGCCCGATTGTTTTCCAAGCCGTTCAGTGCGTTAACCCCTAAAAGCAACCGGCGTGCCAGATGGCAAGAATCATGCGGAGACAACCCAAACAGGCGAAAACGAGCTTTAAATGCTCACTCATTCGCAGCCGACCAGAGGGCCGTTAAGCCGCCGTGTTAAGCGTTAACTTAACGCTTAACGTCTAGGCTGAACTGTCGGGTATTTTGAGTTCTGCTGGCTTTGCCAGTGCTTCGGTTGAAGAGTAACCCGGCGCATCCAATCGTTGACGAGCGGTAATGAAGTCTTTGTTCGACCGAAGCTCTCGCTTACGGGCCACAGATTTCATCGATGCGGTCGGACAAATAGCGGCCGTAGTCGTTGTTCAAACCCTCCGCGATGGCTCGACCTTGCGCGGCGTCAATGAAGCCTTTGATTAGCGCGACTTCTTCAATGCAAGCGACTTTCAAACCCTGCCGAGCCTCGACGGTTTCAATAAAATTGGCGGCTTGCATGATGGATTCGTTCGTTCCGGTGTCCAACCAGGCGTAGCCGCGCCCCAGCACCTCGCAGTGCAACTGCCCGCGGCGAAGATACTCCTGGTTGACCGTGGTGATTTCCAATTCGCCGCGGGCCGACGGCTTGACGCCTTCCGCGATCTCGACGACATGGTTGTCGTAGAAATAAAGCCCGACCACCGCCAAATTCGACTTCGGCTGCTGCGGCTTTTCTGCCAGCGATAGGGCCTTTCCACCCGCATCGATTTCCACGACGCCAAAGCGGTGTGGATCCTTGACTCGATGGGCGAAGATCGTGGCACCGTCGATCGAAGAGGCCACGCGAGTCAACGTGGCATGAAAGCCCTGTCCATAAAAAATATTGTCGCCCAGCACCAAGGCGACCGGATCATCGCCGATGAAATCTCGGCCAATAAGAAACGCCTCGGCCAACCCGTTCGGTTGCGGCTGAACCGCATAGGTGATGGAAACTCCGATTTGCGATCCGTCGTCGAGCAACCGTTGGAAACTGCCGAGATCCTCGGGCGTGGTAATCAACAGGATTTCTTGAATCCCCGCCAGCATCAGCGTCGACAGCGGGTAATAAATCATCGGCTTGTCGTAGATCGGGACGAGTTGCTTGTTGATCGCGTGGGTGACCGGATATAGCCGAGTGCCCGCTCCGCCCGCCAGGACGATTCCTTTCTTGCATGATTTATCGCTCATCGCTCGTCCTTAACACTCGTAAGATTCTCACCAATTGTGGTGCGGCCGTCTCGGCTGCAAAGGGCAGGCGGGACGCCCGTACCACAACAAGGTACTCCTTAGCTTGACTCGGCTTCATTAGACAACCCCAATCGTTGTCGCCGATAGCTTCCGTCGCTAACACGCGCGACCCACTGGGCGTTATCTAAATACCATTGGACGGTGGTTTCGATGGCTGATTCAAAAGTGTGCGTGGGATGCCAGTTGAGCTGCCGCTCGATTTTCGACGTATCTACGGCGTAGCGGCGGTCATGCCCGGGCCGATCCTCGACAAACGTAACCAAGCTTGCACAAGGCGCATGCGCGAGTCCCGGTTGCAACCGATCCACCGTTTCGCAAATCGTTTCGACCACCTGCATGTTCGTCCGTTCGCAATTGCCGCCAATGTTGTAAACTTCGCCCGGCTGGCCGCCCTGCAACACCATGCGAATCGCCTGGCAGTGATCTTCGACAAACAGCCAGTCGCGTACATTTTGGCCGTCGCCGTAAACCGGCAGCGGCTTGCCTTCGCGGGCGTTCAACAACATCAACGGGATCAGCTTTTCGGGAAACTGATATGGGCCGTAGTTGTTGGAACAATTCGTCGTCAGCACGGGCAAGCCGTATGTATGGTGATAGGCCCGAACGAAATGATCCCCGGCCGCTTTGGAGGCCGAGTAGGGAGAATTGGGAGCATACGGAGTTTGCTCGGTAAAACGTCCAGTGGGGCCCAGCGAGCCATAAACCTCGTCGGTCGAAACGTGTAAGAACCGAAAGCTCTCGCGCCGCGGGTTTGGCAGATCGTTCCAGTAGTGTCGCGCCGCCTCAAGCAATTGAACGGTCCCCACGACATTCGTCATTACAAATTCCGCGGGTCCATCGATCGAGCGATCGACGTGCGATTCCGCCGCGAAGTTCACAATCGCCGTGGGCTGATGTTCCGCGAGAGCGGCCCGGCAGTTGTCAAAATCACCAATGTCGCCTTCGAGAACGGAGAATCGAGAGTGGTCGGACACGGAGGCCAGCGAATCGAGATTGCCGGCGTAGGTCAGCTTGTCTAGCACGACGACCGCCGCCGATTCATGAACCAGCCATTGGCGAACAAAACAGCTTCCGATGAAGCCCGCACCACCCGTGACAAGGATCGACTGCATAAACGCTTTCTAATCGTGCCTGGCGTACACCGGAACGGCAGACCCACGTCGGCACCCCTTTGCCGGTGAAGGGCGGCTCAATTCCATTATACGGACGGGGAGCGCTTTGAGGTTCAGAAGTCCATTCGAGCGCGTCTACGCGTCGTCGGAAAGATGACGATTCAGCGCGGCCTCGGCCTCTTCGTCGCTGAGTGATTCGACGTCCGCCAACAGCTTCTCGAATTCGGTTTCCGCCGCGTTCTCTTCCACGGCGGCATCCTCGTCGGACTTGGCGTTCAAGCCGCCCGCTTCCAATGCGAGAAATCGAGCGAGGGTTTCAGGCGTGGGATAATTCCAGGCCACGACGGGGGTCAGGCGAACATGCAACCAATCTTCCAATTCTTGGCTCATTTCGACCGCGGTGAGAGAATCGATGCCCATTTCGGCAAATGGTGTCGCGCGCTGAATTTCGCCTTCCGGAACACCTGCTCGCTCGACGAGCCAGTCCAGCATCCACGCTTCGATGCGCTCCGTCAGGCGGTCGACCTGATCGGCCGTCAGCGGCAGTTCAGCGGGATCGAATAACGCCGGCTTGGCTTTCTCGGGCTCGCAGTGACAAGCCTTGCCGTTTTCCTTCTTGTCGGACGCGGCGTGGACCGCATGGCCGTTGCTTCCATTACCGTTGGCATGGCCGTTTCCGTTTCCATTTCCATCGATCGAATGATGGCCGTTTCCATTGCCATTAGATTGGCCGTTTCCGTTCGTCTTGTGATGGCCATTTCCATTGCCATTGCCGTTACCGTTTCCATTGCCGTTACCGTTCGACTTGCCGTTACCGTTCGACTTGCCGTTTCGGTGTCCGTTGTGCACCCATTGGGCAACGACGTTTAATTCACCGGTCAGGAAGCACTCGCGACAGAGGCTCCGCTGGACCTTTCCGCTGGTTGTGCGGGGCAGGCTGGCTTGACGGATCAAGACGACCGCGTGCATGTCAAGTTCGTGCTCATTGGAAACAGCACGCCGGACTTGCCGAAAGACGTTCGTGAAGTCTTC
>JAJDEH010000393.1 GCA_029259935.1 Planctomycetota bacterium | reverse complement strand
CATGTCGGCCAGCAGCGCGAACATGCCCGTCTGCGCGGCCGCCACCAACAGCAGCAAGGTCGAATCCGTCAAGTTTCGGTGCGCCACGTCCACGGTGAGACTGCCCAAGAACCCGAGGAAGAAAGCTCCCGCCAAGGGCGTGAACACTCGCAGTGGAGCAAAGTACAGGCCGGTTCTCAAGATCAATTGGATGAAATTGAGCGTGTCGCGGATCGGTTTGATTTTGCTGCGGCCTTTGCGGGGGTGGTAGTCGATCGGCTCGTAGTGCACGACATAATTATTGGTGAGCATCGCCAGGGTGATGGTTGTCGTGAAGCTGAAACCGTCCGGCAAGATGTTCAAAAACCTCTCGGCAACCGACTTGCGGAAGACGCGCAATCCGCTATTCAAATCGGGAATCGGGCGCTTGGCCATCCATTGGGCGAAGCGTTGCAAGAACCATTTGGCGAAACGCCGCAGCCGCGCTTGGTGTACCTTTTTTCCGATACGGGCACCGACCACCATGTCGGCGTTTTCTGTCAACTCGACCAACTCGGGGATTAGCTCGTTAGGATAAGTTCCGTCGGCGTCGGTGATGACGATCAGATCGTAGCGGGCGTGGCGGATTCCGGTCTTCAGGCTGGCACCGTAGCCTCGGTTGATGGGATGTTCGATCAGGCGGATGTCGTCCCGGGCTCGGAGCAGTCGGCCCGTGTCGTCGCTCGAACCGTCGTTGACCAGGATGATTTCAAACTGTTGTTCGGCGTCTTTCAGGCCGGCGATTAAGCGGTCCAAAGTCACTTCAATCCCTTGTTCCTCGTTGAACGCGGGAATGATGACCGAGATTCCTGTTTCCACTTGCGCTTCATCCTCCATGTACGAGTCGTAGCCAGCCACCGGTACTATTGACATTCCGAATCTCCTGCTGTCTGGCGCGGTGCGATCATTTTTCTCTGAGTCATGAACCTAGCCACTAGCCTTTCGTGTGTGTCTTGAATCCGTCTCGGTGTCTGGCGATTGGGCCGTCCCGTCGTTCGTGGTGGGATTCAAGACAATCGAATCGGTCGAGCCCGCGCGGTGGCGCACCAGTTTCGGCTCGAGTTCGTCCGCCTCCAGCAACCAGATTTCACGTTCGGCGAAGTCATCGAGCAATCGCGTATTTTGTTGAGGGGTGAGTTCGCGGGCCCAAACCACTTTTTGCGAATCAATGTCCGCCCCGTTGTAGACCCACTCCTGGTAGTGGTGGTGCTCGGGAGCGTATCGCACGACGACCAGATGCTTCTTTCCGTCGGCCTCAAGTTGCTGGGCTAAGGACGAGCGGTGCAAGCTCCAATGATGAAACGGAACGATGGGTTGTCGCGCCCACCCTATCAAGGAGATGACGAGTGAAGCGGCCAGCGCGACGGGGATGGCTCGAACGATGGCTCGTCCAACGCCAGCCCGGCAAAACACCATATGTCGCATCGATTGCACGACTAGCAGCATCAGCAGGCAGGCACACGGCGCTGCATAGTGTGCATGTCCCCAAGTGCTTTGCAGCGCCACGCTCAGTATGACCAAGCACGAGGCAAACGCCGCGAACCACATCCAGCGGTTGCGCAGCACCCAAGGCATAGTCACCATTGGCAGGGTCAGCAACGGCCCCAAGTAGAACGACCACTGAGTGTTCAACCTGCGCTTATAGACTTCCCATTGAGTTGGCGGCGGCTGGCCTTTGGCGGCGCGTTTTTCCACGCTGGCTCGGTTGGGAAATGGAATCGAGCGCAGACGCTTGGAACCATTCTTGGTCCCGGCAAAGGAAAACATGTGCTTGGTGATCTCTGACCCACCACCATAAGTCCGTGCCCATTCCTGATACGGCAGTCGCAAGGGGTCGTTCGTAACCTGTTGATTGAAGTAAGCCATCCATGCACCTGCTGGCAAAAGGATGACGAGCGAGGGGGCGACGATTTGCGTGGCGAGAGTTTGCCAGGTAGGCCGGCGGCGGCTTAGCAGCCAAGGAACAAACACAACCAGCGTGCACAATGCCGCGACAAGGCCCTCGTAAGGGCGGCTATTGGCGAGTATCACCAAGCCGAGGGCGAACGGGATCGCGTGCCAACCGTTAGGTTCTCGAATCATGCGTCGCAGGCCGCCAAACAGCAGGCAACCGCCCAACATCGCGACCGCTCCGCCCCAATAGGTTTCACCCCAGAGCAGCACAATGTTCGAGGACACTGCTGATAACAAACCTCCCAGCAAGGCCCAGCGAGGCGGCACCCAACCTTGCAGCATCCAGCAGATGCCGCCGCAGGCGGCGGCGACGCTCAGCCACACGCCGAGAATCGGATGCCACATGACCTGGCCCAACGCCAATACCATGGACTGCGCGGGCGGATACTTCATCTGGTAGGTCGGTTCGTGGATGATGTGGAAGCTTTCAAAGTGCTGCCAATGTGGGTGCGTGGGGTTTGTCAGGCGTCCGTGAGCAAACGTGTCGGCACCCAGGAGATAGCAGAATTCGTCATGAATCGCGGGTTGGGGCAAGTGAACAAAATGGCCCAAGGCGGCGCACTCGGCGAAGGCGAATGATGCCACCAGGCCGACGGCCAGCCATTTGCGGCGGGCGACAAAGTCGAACCCCTTTCGCAACGGTCGAAGATCGACAAGTCCCAACTGCGGCAGCGCAAACGCAATGATCACAATCATTACGGCTGCCAAGAGTTGAAATACGATCGTGGACATGGGATTTTCTTAATGATTCCGATTCATGCGCCGCTTGAGCGGGCGGATTGAGTCGCGCGGTTTCGCTGCCGAGGACCAAGGCCACGGCGATAGCGCAGAATGCATCTCAAGGCGCTAACCCCGTCCCGCCAGCCAATCTTCTTCCCTTCGGCGTAGGTGCGGCCGGCATAGCTGATCGGTCGCTCGAAGACGCGAATGCCAGGAATGCTGGCGACTTTGGCGGTCATTTCGGGCTCAATCCCAAACCGCGTTTCGCGCAGCGTGGGCGCGATCGTATCGATGACTTCGCGGCGGAACACCTTAAAACAGGTTTCCATGTCGGTCAGGTTTAGATTCGTGAAACAGTTTGACAGTTCGGTTAGGAAGCGATTGCCCAAATAGTGCCAGTAATAGAGGACCCGTTGGTTGTCGCCGGCGAAGCGGCTGCCAAAGACTACGTCGGCTTGGCCTTCAAAGATTGGTTGCAGCAGATAGCGATATTGCGACGGGTCGTATTCCAGATCGGCGTCCTGAATGATGACGGCATCTCCTGAAACTTGCTGGAATCCCGTCTTGATTGCCGCGCCCTTGCCTTGGTTCTTTTCGTGGAAGAAGATCTTCAGGTCGCCCTGTTCGGGCCAGGACTTGAGCAGTTCTCGGGTTCCGTCGATACTGCCGTCGTCGACAAGTATGATCTCGCAGGGGACGCCGTTCTCGCGTACTCGCTGAACGATTTCCTGAACCGTTTCCTTCTCGTTGAACACGGGAATGACCACGGACAACAGAAAGTCGTTGGGAACCAAGTAAACACCCAATCGCCGGCAGGCATCGACGCCAAGCAATTGCTCCAGCAGCGCAACCCGGTCGGCATCGCCGACGTTGCTTCCCGCCTCGAGTATTTCGGTCAACAGTCCCAACGACCGGCCGTTTGTATAAGAGGGATGGTCAGCTTCGTGAATCGACATCTTCTGCTTTGGTCCGTGGCTCGACCCCTTTTGGGTCCGTGTTCGACGGTTTTAGATCCGTATCTGAATCTGACGGTTGGGCGTCGACATTCTTGGAATCAATCGACGACGGTTGGTCATCCGTCTTCTTATCTTCTGCTTCGTCGGGCTTGGCATCCGCTTCCTGCCCTGGTTCCGCGGTGGTTTGTTCCGGCGCGGTTTGTTCGGGGGCCTCGATCGTCAAGTCGACTTCATGGGGCCATTTGCCACGCCACAGCGAAAGGGCCCGACCCGCGTGTGAAAGAAACGAGTTGTTCTGGCGAATGCCGTCGTCGGAAAGCTTGTCAATTTCTCGGACCAGCCATTGACCGGCCGCGGCCAGCACGTGCCGGGGCGGATGAACTTCCGGCGGGGCCAGCGCCCACCATTCCAGAGCATGCCCGGTGACGATGATGCGATCGCTCAAACGGTCGCCCTCGATGGTGGTCGGTTCGCTGGTGGCCGGTGTTTCAAAAGGCCAGTCGCGATTCCAGAACCCGTCGGAGTGTTGATGTTGCACAAGCATCACGGTTCGCTGTGTCAAGTAGTCGATGATCTCGCTCCGCACATCTTCGGACAAAATGTCCTGATGCTCTTCGTCCACCCGCAGCAGCATGACCAACGAATGCAGCCGGTGGTTCCCCATGCACACGCCCTGCGGCATCCGCTGCCGCATGATTCGCCGGGCCATCATGTCAAAGGAGATCTCTTGTCCTTCGGTTGTGATCCACCGGTCGGTGGTGACGAAGAGGGCGTATGTCAAGGACGACCATTCATATTCAACTTGGTTCAAGCTGAAGTCACGTAGCGATTGCTCGACCAACGCCCGAAACGTAGTCTCCCTTTCCGGCGTGACGACCGGATAATTCAGAGTCGTGCCCGCCTCGGCCAGGCAAGCCATGGTGTGATCGTCGTGCGAAGCACTGGCCTTTCCCTCAAACTCACGCACCCGCACGCCGCCGCCGGGAACGTCGATCAAGAGCGGTTTTTCATCCTTGCCATACAGCCCTTCGAACGCTGCCTGCTTGGTGAGCAATTGCCGCATGTCCTCGCCTGAAACGAAAGTTGGATCGTCGAATTTTGCTTCCGAACCCCAGAAGCGAAGATTGTGGTCCACGTGCCCCAGGACGGTCTTCTTTCCGTTGAAGCGAGGCCGCAGCTTGCGGAGCACCCGGCGAAGCTGTTCGTCGGTGATCACCACCTCTTGGTTGTAATAGGGCCCGATCACCAGGGGCGTTTCGCGCAGCGGCGGAAGTTGCCTTTCCTGCTTGATCCCCAGGCCACGAAGCGTAATTGCGCCGAGGGCGATCCCGACGAAGATGAGTTGGATGACGAGGAACGTCACGAATTTGGAGCGAACACCGGTGGGCCGCGTCGATACATCCGTCATTTCTTGATTTCCCCTTTGTCAGCCGACGCCTCGACCACGCGAACGCGGCGCAGATAAACGATCGCTTGATCGTCCTCAAATGTTTTTTGCCAGTCTTCGGAGTCTCGCAGCGATCGGCGCAAATCCTCTTGCTGGGACTTATCCAGAATCACCGTGTCGACCTTGTAACGCTTCAACGCATAATCGATGTTGTTGGCCCCGCCGTAGATCCGGACGTAGTCGCGCCACACTTGTCGCGGCACGACGTGGATGTTGGCGGTGACAAAAGGCTTGAAGTTGCCTTCGGTTTCCCGAGTCAGCCAATCGCCCCAATACTGCGGATGATGGACTTGCCCGACCGTCGGGTTCTCCTTTAGATGACTCACTAAGTTGACGGGCGTCATCTGGCCATACAATTGTTCGGGCGTGCGGGCGACTCCGCCGAGCAGTGGATTGCTGATCGGCGACAGCGCGAAGGAGATCCAAACAATGAACAGGCAGACAAAGGAGTACATAAACGATCGTCCTTTGGGCATGGCAAAGTTTCGCACTTCGTCGTCGCTGTCCGGCGGCGGGACATGTTCGGTTCTGGCTGCCGGCCACAGCCGGGAAACGATGTCGGTCAGGTGGGGCGTTAGCACGATGGCAAAGATCGGCGCGTACCAGGTCAGCATGCGAATCCCAAACGCCGATAACGCGCCAAAGAGGCCCAGCAGAAGAACATGGGCCACGGGAATCGGTTGCTTGCTGAAGCGGAAGGCGAAGAGCAGAATCACCCAAGAGAGAGCAAACTCGCGCCCGCCGACGCCCAGCAGCACCAACGGCTGCCACTCCAGCACCTCGCGTAAGTTTTCATTCGACGAAAACAAGGTTGTGTACAACAACAAGTCAATTCCGTAAGGATTGACCAGCGTGGCCAAGACGGCGAGTTCGGTCAAATAGAGCCACCGCCTGACTGTTTTGTCCACGAACAACTGCCGCAGGCTTCTGGTCCGCCACAGAATGTCAATCGCCGCCCCCAGGAAGAAACAACCCAGCACCGCCAGTCCGCAAACAAACGAGCCGTGCATATTCACCCACAGCATCATGACCAGCGGCACGCCGATCCACAAACGCCAAGTGAATTGCCGTTGGTCCGCGTTAGCGTTTGCTGACGGTAAGTAAGCTCGGCTACTGACAATCAACCACAACAAGACGACGAAGAATAGCAATCCAAAATTCTCGGGACGAATCGTCGTCAGCCGGCTCCAACCGACCAGCAGCGCCGCCGCCATTCCCAGCAGCACAACGACCGGCCGCCTGGACTGCAAGTAGAAAATTCTGCCCAGCAGGATATAGGTGATCAGCCCGACAATGGCGAACATGCTGGAAAGCGCCTCGGGGCCGCCGTACTGGTCGAGCAGCGCGAAGACCAATTGCGAAAGCCACATCGTACAAATGACGTTCACACCTTCGGACAGGTGAAGGAACGGATCTTGAGTTGGCAATTCACCGTGTGCGATCATCCAGTGGCCGTAGTTAACGTGTCCCCACAGGTCGGTGGGCCTGAGAGGGAGAAAGTTGAGCAACAAAAAGAGCAGACCGAACAGCAAGGCAATACCGGCATGAACCGGAGTCGCCGCCCACTTGGTGCTGATCTTGGGCGTGAGAATCGGTTCGCTATCCGCCGCGTCCGGCTGATCGTCGACCAATTCGTCGACTTCTTGTTCCGTGGTTGCCATTTCAGTTTCTTCCAATTACCAGGGTTGCGTTGCAATCCATTCGGCGAGTTGCGTCGATTTCGGGGGCTAAGGGGCGTCGACGCCAGTGCTGGACGGAACGGCTTCCTTGGTCGGAGGCGACTTCTTGGATTCATCAAGCTTGGCCAGGGCCGCATTCGCTTCATCCGCCTGGCTCTCTGACAGGCCCAGCTTTAGCGCCGTGCGCAGAAAATCACGCGATTCACCATTGTCGGAGTCCGCCAGTACCAATCCCAACTGAAAATTGATTTGCGCGTGATTGGGGTTGATCGCCATGGCCTGGCGGAGCAGCTTTTCGGCGTCTTCCAGCTTGCCCGCTTTACGATAGACGGCCGCCATTGTGTCGACGAACCTCACGGGCAGTTGCTCCACCTTCGCCGTGCCCCGCACTGTTTCGCAAACCTTGATCGCCTCGTCCGGCTGATCGAGTTTCACGGCCAGCAACCACGCCAGATTGTTGCCTGCCGTCAAATGCGTGGGCGAAAACTCCAGCACCGCGGCATAGTGCTCTTGCGCGGTCTTGTATTGGTCAAGGTTCGAAGCCGTTTGACCTTGTTTCATGGCAATGTCGCCTAACAGCAAATGGGCGGCCTGCTTTTCACTATCTTTCTTGGCAAGCGTCAAGACCTGGCCCGCCCAACGTTGTGCGAGTGCCATTTCTTCGACGCCAAAATAGGCGGCCGCGATAGCCGCCGCTTTGTTGATGGTCAACTCGTCACCGACCAGGCTGGCCGCCACTTTCTCGGCATCATCTTGGCGCTTGGCTCGCGCGAACAGTGCGATTTCGGCCGCCGCCAGACGCAGGTCGTCGGGCAATGCTTTGCGGCCCAGCGTGTAAACCTCCAGGGCCTTGGCGGCTTGGTTCTGGGCCAGATAAATGACGGCTAACTGCAAGTACGCGTCCGTTAGGTTGGGTTGCGACTTGATCAACTCAGCCAATAGGGTGATGGCCTCGCTGTCGCGTTTTAGCTGCTTGAGAGCTTCAACTTGAATGAAATACCCGCGCACGGCACGGGGGTTGATTTCAACAGCCTGGGCCGCGTAATCCAACCCGTCCGCATTCCGTTGCAGAGCGAGACATGTCTGCGAAAGCAGCAGCAGTGATGCAACATGTCTGGGTTCGCGTTTCAGTCCTTTCTCGAGTTCCCGTCGAGCCTTGTCGAACTGAATCATTTTCGCCAGTGCCGTGGCCTTCAAATAGGGACCCGTGGCACTTTCCGGTTGCGTTTCTGAAATCCGATCCAGATAGGCCAATCCTTCGTCCGCCTTTCCTCGCTGAAATTCCAGGTTGGCTCGAGCGAGCAGGATACCGGCATCGTCCGGATGTTTTTCCAGCAACTCGTTGACCTTCTCGATCGCCACTTCGGGAGACTTTTCCTTGGCCAACCGGAGGATCGTCTGCAACATGGCCGCTCGCGCTCGATCTCGCAGGCTCGTCACATTGATCGACTTGGAAAACGATTCGATCGCGCCTTCGTAATCCCCTTGGACTACCGACAACCGGCCCTTCAGAAATGGAATCAGCCCATTGTCGGAACCGGCATCCTCGGCCGCGTTGAGCGCCGCGAGGGCCCCCGGCAAATTGTCTTGCTTCAGCTCGACCGCCGCGCCAATGACATTCGCCGCGGCGGGAGTCGCCATCGCCGGATCGTTGCGCATTTGCTCGACGATCGCCAAGGCTTCCTCGGGACGATCGAGTTTCAGTAGCACGTGCGAGTGAAAGGTCAACAGTCTCAGCCGATCGGGTCCAGACTCCGGAGACTTGCTGATCAGTTCTTCTAGTTGCTTGTCGGCCTCGGCATATTCACCGCGCATGATCCGCCACTGACAGAGCATCAGTTGGCAAGGCAGATTCTCCGATTGTTCCGCCGCGAAGGCTTCAACAAACTTGGTGCCCTCATCTTGATGGTTGGTTTGGGCGTACACGAATAGTTGAAATCGCGCCAGGTTCAGGTCGGCGGGGAATTTGCGACGGGCGTCATTCAACAAGGCCACCGCCTGGTCGAGTTCCTTTTTCGTCCACAAATAGGCGACCGCCATCAGCCAGCCATTCGGTTCCAGCGGCGTGCCTTTGAGTTGTCGAAGATGGTCTTGCGCGCCTTCCCAATCACCTAACGCTAGCTTGGCACGCAACTCGCCGAAATCGACCGCCGCCTCGGTTCCCAGATACTGCTCGGCCCAGGCACGCTCCTCGTGCGTAAACCGCTGATAGTGTCCGTGCAGGGCCGACAAGTGACCCAGCGCTTCCTCCCACCTTCTAACCGCCAAGTAGGTGTTGCCCAGGGCAATGCGAACCAGAACCGTGTCTCCCAGCTCGCGACGGGCAGCTTCGTAATGGTTCAGCGCCTTCTCGTGACGCCCTTGGCTGCTGGCGACGCTGCCCGCCAACAGTTCTCCCCAGCCGCGTCCTTTCTCACTCTTCCGCAACGGAACGATGTGCCTCTCCGCCGCTTTGAACTCACGCCGTGCGACCAGGCTTCGAGCCGCCGAAAGATGCATTTGAAGGATCTCCGCTTCGATCTCTTCCGTCTTGTCCTCGCTCGGTATTTTTTCGACCTGGGCGAGGGCCTTATCCAAATAGGCGTTTCCGGCGTCGACGTCGTCAGCATGGAAGGCCGCGCTGGCAGCTTGCCGATAGACATTCACGTCTGAGGTTTCCGCGGCAATGGCTTGGTCCCACCAAGACCGGCACGTAGCGCCTAGTTCATCGCGCCGCGCGATGACGGCAGCCTCCGCATTGTCGAAGCCCTTGGTGGCCAACGCTTCCGACAGCCTTGCCGCCGTGGCGGCCAGATCGAGCGCATCGCGCGCCTTAGCTTTGACCAGCTTTTCGTTGGCGGCGAACCAAGATCCCATTCGGTCACACGCGATCGAGGCATCGTGCGCCTCGACAAGGGAATGATACGCCAGCGCGTCCAGCGCGTCGTACTCGCGAGGTGAAAACGAAGCCAACAATTCAGCGTCGGCATGATTGGCTACTTCCACCCACCTTCCGAACACTTGCTGCAGTTTGTCGTCGTCCCTTTTGCCATAGTGGCGAGCCATCAATCCCAACGTGCGGAAAGGACGGCGATTGACCAGGCCCTCGAACTTGGGAAACAACTCCTCGGCCACCGCCGATTGTTTGTACTCGACCGCCCGCCAAGTCAACGCATAAAGGGCGTTAACATTTTCAGAATCTTGCTTGATCACCTTTTCGGCAATCTCCGCCGCTCCGTCCATATTCAATCTAGCCAAATGGGCCAGCATGGCTTGTTCTTGCACTTCCAGATCTTCGGGCAGCAACTCGGCCGCCTTGACGATATGCTTGTAGGCCTCGGAGTGGGAACCGTATCCGATTTGTACGTCTTCTGTTGCCGCCGCCGCGACATAGGCCTTTGCCAACGAGTGGTGGCCATCGCCGTGATCCGGGGCCACCATCACCAGGTTCTTTAGATGGATGATTGCCGACTCCCAATCTTTACTCTCCATCGCGCCCTGCGCCCCGCGCCAGTAGTGCTCGGGCTGATCCCGGGAGAGAGTTAGGGCTACAATCCAGCCGACCATGCCAAGAAGCAGTCCGACCAAAACTACGCGAAGAATAATTCGTGTCTTAGACATCCGTTAGTTTCCTCTCCAGCAGGGAAGAGCAAGGTTTGCTGTAAAAAGATTCATTTGTATTAGTTGGCAACAAGTTGTACGGGTTTCGCATTGGCTTCACCTGTTTACGACCGTGACCGGCAAGCGGCGGCTTCCCCGCTTGGCAGAAGGTCCCAGGTGCCGTTGCAGGGCTTCATCCAAGGCCGCCACGAACTGGCGCGCTTGCTCGGCGTGTTCCTCGTCCTTCTCGGGCGCGAAAACTTCAACCGTCAAACTAGCGGGCCGATGTCGCAAATCGCGATAGGCCGTCTGAAATTCGTCTAACGAGCCGTCGGAATCGAACGGGAGCGTGTAGTACCAGTAGTAGATCCATTGAGTCTCACCACCCCGGTTAAACCGATACTGCTGAATCGGTTCGGGATGCTCGCCAACGAACAGCGTCTGCCGCGCGGTTGTGTCTTCCGCATGCCCGGCGACCTTCATGCAGACCTCGGGATGATGTCCCCGGTCCGAACCGTCGCCGGAGTAGACCATCCACAACGAAAGGCCTTGCTTGCCGTCGGCCCGCCGATAGTCTCTCTGCAGATGATCGTCGCCGTACAGGTGACGCTCGTCTTCGATCTCTCGGTCGCGGCCCGTCCACCCACCGATTTCCCGCGGCAATTCCGCGAGTGCCTGTTCCAAAGCGGCAGGTTCCGGCGGACCCGCTGATTCAAGGTGCCGCCGAAATCCAACTTGCCCCGCTAGGCCGGACAAGAGCAAACCAACGGTCAACGCAATGCGATACGTCATCATGTATCCCTCGCCACACGCAGATTGAAATTGGCGGTGGCGACCACGTCGCCGGGAACATCCACTTCAACAGGAAGTTCGTTTTTAGCAGGCAACTCGCTCCCGCTGTCAATCTCCGTACTCGCGGCATTGCCGTCGCGCTGGGGAATGTCGCCGCCGGCAACCCGATTCGAGGTTGCATCTGACAGTCTCTTCGCTTCTCCTTCCGCATCGACTTGCTCGTCGCCTTCCGACGTGGAGCTTGTCTTGCGATGAAAGCGATCGGCCAACTTTCCGAGCAGCCAGGCGGTCACCAGCATGATGCAGGCGGCCACGCCAACAATCACCAACCCCTCCAAGGTGTGGAACACGCCGTCGGCCCATTCACGTCCTAGATAGAGAAGGATCAGCCCGGTCAACATGATCCGCAAGCAGTTCGCTCCGACCGCGATCGGAAGGGACAGCAGCGCCAACGACCAACGATACCAAGGCCCTCGATTTGAGAAGTAACCAAGAGCCACACTGAGCGCCAAGATGGCCGTCATTTGCCGCAAGCCACTGCAAGCCTCACCGACTTCCATCGTGTAACCTGGCAGGTGGATCAAGTAACCCTCGCGGTAGGTGGGAACTCCGCAAGTCGTCAGGAATTCAGTCGAAATCGAGCTGACCAGTTGCTGCATCGCCACGGCCAGCGGCTGGTACCAGGCGATGGGCAAGGGTGCCATGAAGATCAAGAACATTGCCGCCAAGCCAAATGTCTTCGCCGCCCGCTTGCCACCCCAAACACGAAGCAAGCCAGCCAACACACAGATCAGCGAGACTACATCCAGTAACAACAGGCCAATGAACCGGGCGATAAAATGCAGCAGCAGTCCGGTTAATAGGATCCCCACGCCCAGGACAACGGTGCCGCCCGTGACGTGTCGCCGCAACGGCCCGCCATGTTGGCTCCAGGCCCACCCCGCGATCAGCAGACAGGCGAAGGGGACGACGAAGCCATGGGAGTAGTTGGGGTCAATATCCCACACTCTGGCAAGCTCGATAAATGTGGTCCCATAGATCGGAACCAGCAAACCAATCGCCGCCAGCAGAGCAAGCACCGTGGAAGAAGTCTGGCCCTGGTCCGTGGTATCAGCGGCGTTCGTCTTTTCGGCGGGAGTTGTCACTTGGTGGATGGCTGGCGGGTTCAACAAAAGGGCCGTGAATAGTTAGGTCGCGCGCAAAGCGAACGGGAGTGCGGACGTATCATCGGTCCCTGATATTCCAAACTAGATCCATCCAAATCGCGCCGACAACAACGAATCGACGCACGGGGGGCTAATGCAAATCCCGGCCCACATAGTGAAAAAACTGATATCCCACCCTTGGGGATGAGGGTCACGGGCCATAATGCTTCGCTGATTGACGGACGCAAACCGTTAACTGGAAAGATGTTAAGGATTCCCGTTCGAACTTCGTCGCGATTGCCGCCGACCGCCCGGCGGGGTGGCGTTTTCCAGAACGGGAAACGGGTCGGCCCGTGTGTTTCCTTTGCTTTACATGTTTGCGCCAACGTGTAATAAGACGTTCGAGGTCACGCCTTAGTTGAGAATTGGCAAGCTGGGCCGTATTTCGATGCGGGGAACCGAGGGCGGGTGGACCTGCTTTCGCTTGAAGCGATCGTCAGCAATCCTCTCTTCCCACACCCCTTCATCCCAGTTTTCTCTAATCCGCGCCGCGGCTTCTTTGATTTGATCTTCCGTGGGCAGATAGGGAATTCTGTCGCTAGTGTGTTCTGGCATGGCACGAATGACTCCGGCGTGAGGAACCCACGCTCAATTGACCATGATTTCAGCGAATTCGGCTTCGCATCGCCCATGCAGGAAGCGCGCCAACAGTGGTCCGAACTGCCCCCGGTATAGGATTTGCGGATCATCCGTTCTCCTACGTTTGTGGACAACTGATAGTGGTATAGACTGTCCGGAAGAAGGGTATGAATCGGCGATTCTCCTGCGATTGGAGCAAATCAGGTTGAGAAACAGATCGCTCTCCAAATGCGACGAAGCTGCCTACTCGGGAACCCACCAACATGTTGAAAGCGATCAGGCAAGGGATGTCAGTCGAATCTAACGAACCGCGCGCGAAGGTCGATGTTTCGATCGTCGTGCCGACCTATTGCGAATCGGAAAACTTGCCGACGTTGGTCGAGCAAGTGTTTGCCGCGCTGGATGGGATCGACGCCGAGATGATCATCGTCGACGACAACAGCCCCGACGAGACAGTCCAGATCTGCCAGCAGCTTGGCAAAGAGTACCCGGTCCAGTTGCTAGTTCGGCAAAATGAACGAGGACTATCCAGCGCCGTTATCCACGGAATGCGCCAAGCGCAAGGTGCCATCGTCGTCGTCATGGATGCCGACTTGTCTCATCCACCGGAAAAGGTCCCCGAACTAGTTAAGGCTCTACAAGAGGGCGACGCGGACTTCGTGATCGGCAGCCGCTATGTGGACGGCGGAGCAACAGATGATGACTGGGGCTTGTTCCGCTGGGTCAACTCGAAGGTGGCCACCCTGCTGGCCCGGCCGCTCTCACCCGCTAGTGACCCGATGGCCGGATTTTTTGCCCTGCATCGCGAACGATTTGAGTCCGCCGACAAGCTCGATCCGATCGGCTACAAGATCGGGCTTGAGTTGATGGTCAAGGCCGGCTGCCGGAACGTGCGCGAGATTCCGATCCACTTTCGTGATCGATTGCATGGCGAAAGCAAGCTGTCGTTAAAAGAGCAAATCAACTACCTCCGCCATCTTCGGCGGCTCTATGATTTCAAATGGGGTTGGCGATTTCGATTGTTGCAGTTCCTTGCGGTCGGGGCGACCGGAATGGTCGTCGACCTGGCCGTCTGCTTCGCCTTGCTAAGGACTTTTAACTTCTCCTTGGCCCGGGCGTTGGGCATTTGGGCCGCGTTGTCTTGGAATTTCTTGTGGCATCGAAACATGACGTTTGCGCACGCCAAGCATCGGCCGGCATTGGTCCAATATGTCTTGTATTGTCTGTCTTGTGCCGTGGGGGCCGGTGTGAATTGGGGCACGTCGATTGGGCTAAGCTGGGGTTTCGAGTATTTCGATCAGCATAAAGCCGTGGCTGCCTTCCTGGGCATCGTGGCGGGCACGGCATTCAACTTTACTCTCAGTAGTCTCGTGGCATTCCGCGGACACGCCACCAAGGCGTCGACCGTAGTGGGCGGATGTTGCTTGCGCTAACGGACGAGGAGCCCATGATAACGAGAGCATCTTTCGCCGCGGCCATTTGCTGTGCCTTTTCCTTTCAACAAGCTTCCGCCGACGTCTTTCTCGGTTTCGAGTCGTTGTCGCATGGCGAGATTGTCTCTGGGCAGTTTCAGTTGTCCGACGGCGTCACGATCTCGGCGATCAACGAACGCCAGCCGGGGCTGGACTTGGTGATCGCTTTTGATTCGCACCTTGGCGGTACGGCCGACCCCGATTTGGAGGATCCTTGGAGCGGCGGGAATCTGCCGAGTACCACGTTTCTGGGCAAGTTGCTCATCTTGGCGGAAAACGATACGGACCATGACGGCGACGGTTTAATTGATTCGCCCGATGACGAAGGCGGTCAGCCCGCCGGTTCGATTACCTTTGCATTCGACCAGTTGATGACCTCTTTCGGTTTTGACCTCATCGATATCGAGAATGCAACGGAACCGGATGCGGGCTACGTTGCTCTGTTTCTTGACGACCATCTGGTCAAAAAAGTTGGCTTTCTAGACTTGGCGGGGGCGATTTTCGGCAACAATTCGGCCAACCGAATTCCTCCCATTTTCGCTCCGCTTGGATTCAATAAGGCCACGATCCGGCTGGGAGGTTCCGGTGCCATCGATAACGTAACGGCCCAAACCATCCAACTTCAGCAGCACCACGTTCCCGAGCCCGCCAGCATGGCGGTCTGGCTGCTTTTGATCGCGGTTGGCGGTCTATTTGTCTATCGCCATGCGATGCCACATCGCGTCGTTGACCACGAGCCAGCTCGATGAACAGCGGGGCAGCAGAGCAAGACGCGCCCGCCACGGATCGGGGCGACGAATTGGAACGTCCGTCCGAAGTTCCGTCGTCCACGGCCTGGCTACCCTATGTCTTACCGATCATTGTGTACATGGCGTTAGGGCTGGCCGAGCCGAAACCGATCGACTCGCCGCCGGCCACTGGTAGCGTCGAACCGTCGACCGTCGCTGGGCTGACCTATCCCATCTTCTACACGATTCGCGTCAGTTTGACGCTGGTGGCGGCCCTTGTTGCGTTGCCGGTCTATCGTTCGTTTCCCTTTCGAGTCCATCCGCTGTCGGTCTTCGTTGGCGTCGCCGGCGGCATTGCTTGGATTCTGTTGTGCCGCCTGAATGTCGAGTCGGCGCTCAGCGAGTTACCGATTTTGAGCGGCCTGCTAAGTTCGGGGGAACGGTCTGGCTACAATCCGTTTGTTGAACTGACCGGACGGCCGATCATGCTGGTGTTATTTTTGGGTGTACGATTTTTCGGTCTGGTGTTGTTGATCCCCCTGATCGAGGAATTCTTCTTGCGAGGCTTTTTGATGCGGTTCGTGATCGACGGTAATTGGCCGCAAGTGACTTTTGGAACGGCCACAACCTTCGCAATCTGCGTGGGAACCCTGTACGGCGTCATTGCTCATCCCGCCGAAATACTGGCGGCCGCGGTTTGGTTTTCGTTGATTACCTGGCTGATGATCCGCACCCGCAATATGTGGGACTGCGTAGTGGCTCACATGGTGACCAACCTTGCGCTCGGCCTGTATGTCGTCATTTGGCAAGATTGGCGTCTTTGGTAGGCACGCCGCCCGCGCACATTGCCATTCGTTTTAGAATCATGGTAGGCTGACCGGCTGAGTTCATTGGGGCCAACGAACAAGGTTTACGGAGGATGAATCCATGAAGACCACGCATTCTCGAATGACAAGGATCGTGACCTTGTTGGTCTGTCTCCTATCGTCCGGACGATTGTTCGCGGATGACTCGGCGGCCAAGCCGCGCAATGAAACGCAAGCGAATTTGCTGCGACACTCGGTGGGCGGACTGGCAGCGCTGAACATCTACAACACGTTTGGCTGCATCGGCCTGGCCGCCGATTTGTACAAATCGAAGGAGTACGATGCGTCCAAGGTCGAAAAGATCATGCAGGACGTGATCCGGACAAGCGACCTATCGGTTCAAATGCTGAAGAATTTCGACGCGGGAACGAAGGGAAAATCGAATCAAGTTCCGGTTGCCGATTTGATTGCGAGCTATCGTTTATTGGACCGCGAAGCCCGATTGTTGATGGCGGCGGTCCAGTCGGGCGACAAGTTGGCCATGCAGAAGTTCTACCAAGCTCGTGAGGAATCTTGGGCCAAGGCCAAACGGGTTTTGGGAATCGTGGAAGACAAACCAGCGGAAACCGGGAAGAAACAAAAATGAACGCCAAGACAAAAATCGGCTGTGTGCTGACCGCGGCCATGCTGTTGTCCGTCAATGCGGCCGACGGGCAGATCGGCGCGATCCGAGTTGGAAACGGGCTCTCGCGATGGGATCGCCCGGTTCACCTACCCGCCTCGCCCGCTCGCCACCCGATCAATCGAGTGGTTCCTTGGTACGGACCTGGATTCTACCAGGGGACTTGGCCGACCTGGCCCAGTTACGGTCCTGGACGATGGGACGATCCTTATTGGGACGGCCAGCGGCGCGACATCAACGTCAACATCAATCCACCCCCAGAACGCCCCGCGCCGCCAGCACCGCGCAGACCTTCCCAACCGCGAGTGATTCAGTGGAACGCGGCCACGGGGCGGGCGGAGGAAGTCAACGTAAGACGTTGGGACCAGCAAGGTGCCTCCTCGGCTCAGCCGTCGACCGGCAAGGTTCCGATCACAACGGGCCCAAATGGAACAAGCGGGCTAGGCCGCTGGGATTCCTCCCGTTCAAACAACTGACGGACTTGCCTTAAGGTTTCACTCGGGAAGTTTGCGCCTGAGCGGGATCGGCCACCGCCCGCAGGCGAGTCGCTAGTAACTCGGCTTCATCGAGCAGTTGATTGGGCGGAATGCGCAGGCCGCAAGAAATAAAGACTCGATAGTGCAGCGTAACACGTGCTAGGGAGTCTTCGTCGTCAACCAGAACACGGATGCTGTGCGAAAGTAGGCGCTCGTGGGCAAATCCCAGCAGACTCCATAGCAGATTGCCTCGAGAAAACACCATCGGCTCGGCCGTCCCCGCCCGACGAGCCCCCTTGCTGACATAAAAGTTCTCGATCGTGGCCCGCAGATCAGTTGCCGGCGGAACGAAAAAAATAAACTCGTCACGCCAGCCGCCCAGCACAATTCCCGTAAAGCATTTCGACCGAACCACCTTTTCGCGCGGGCTGAATTTGGGTGACTGGTAGGGATTGTCCGGCGCGGTAAGCATAGGGGGGGCCCAAGGATCGTTGCAGCGATCGTAGTGGGGCCACGGACGGCAATCAAGTCGGGCGTCGCGGAATTTGGTTCGCAACCCTAAAAAACGCGGATTCTGAGCGTTCTTCGCGAGCAGCGTATTTCATTTGAACGCCAGGAGAACGTCAGCTATGCTGATGTTGTCACTTCTTAAAAAGAGTGGCGCCTTTTCCCCCATGACCCGTTCGGCAGGATGCCGAACGGGTGCTTTTGCCGGCGTCTATTCATGAACGCTGCGCGCCAACGGGGTCGGCCTCCTCTCCTTGTCCACTGAACCTTGAAGCAGAACTACTGTCTTTCATCATGGTGTCCGTGGTGTACGCGGTAGGCACGTCTGCCTGTGAAGCAGAAGGTGTGGGTTCAACTCCCATCGGTCACCCCTTCAACTGAAGACGCGGAACTGAAGGCGCTGAACTGAAAGCGTTGAATTACAGGAGTGTGCTTCTGGGAAGCAAGCGGCCTCCAAAACCGCCCAGCAGGGTTCGACTCCTTGCACTCCTGCTTGGATTGCCGACGTGGCTCGACCTAGAAAGGCACCGGTTTAGTAAACCGGTTTGATGCTGGTGCGAATCCAGTCGTCGGCTCTTGTCCCGATGGTGTAACGGACAGCACAAGACTCTCCTAAGGTCTTGGTCCTGGTTCGATTCCAGGTTGGGACGCTTGGATCAATTAGCCCGTGGGTGTGCCGGATAGCATGTCAGCTTGCGAAGCTGTTGGATCAGGTTCGATTCCTGAACGGGCTACTTTGAGTCGGACGAGAAAATCAAACACTAGCCGCAATGCGGTTTACGTTTGTATAATGAAGAAAGTGGGGCGGCTGGCGATCTCGTTTTTGGCGATCGCTGGGGCTGTTGAAGTTTGACCGCCTCGCCACAGGCAGTGAATCACTTTTTGAAAACGCCGCTCGGGAAACCGCGTGCTACCGATGCGCGCCGAAGCGGTTGGAACGCTGGCAAGATTGCAAACGTTTTGGCAGTGATTCACTACGACGCAGTGAACGCGATGTCGCGTTAACTCCTTCGCGAGTCTTTCTTTGGGCAGAATCATGAAGCACGACACGATCTCATTTGAGCAGGCACGCGTATGTTACACCTGGCGAAGTGCGCCGCTTTGCGGAGGGAATTTGGGAACACTTGGTCGGAGTTCCACCTTGAGGCACCGTCAGGCCGCGGAGAAAAGAGAGCGTCAATTTATCACGGCCTGCCGATGGCTGCGGGACTCGCGAGCCGGCTTGGAGGTTCCGTGCGGTCCAGCCTGGCTGGCCGGCGCTCCGGAGTCCACGCGGATGTTGGCGGACGACGACCGCGCCGGATCCTCACCCTCCGTGTCGCGTTCCACATCGTGCTGCTCGGCGCGCCGCAGCAAACTCTTGAATGAGGCCAAGCAGCTTTTGATGATGCTTACCAGTCGCCGCCGATTGTCCTCCGCGCCTCGGTCCGATGCTTGCCGAGCGAGGTCCGCGATCAACTGCAGCGGCATTTTGACTTGCTCGGAAACCAGGTCTTGTAGATTAGGCCCGACCGCCGGTGCCGCCTTGACGACGATCTCGCCGACCTCGCGAGTGGCCGCGACATTCGCCTCTCGGACAACCACCTCCTCGACCTCACTGGCAACTTGTTCGTCAATCTTCTCGATGACTTCGACGGTTGTCTCATCTTCGGCTTGGGTGACGGGTTCGCTCTCGATTTGCTTGGCGACAACCTTCTCGACAACCATCGGAACCGGCGCGGGATTGCGGGATTGCACGAAGATCATGACTTGGCGAGGTTCAAGTGTCGCCGCCGCGCCCAACGCAACGGACAATTCAATTTCACGTCCATCCACGGAGTTGCCGCGATGATCCAATTCGCCAATATAGGCCGCCGCGTCGGCCGCCAGGTGCGGCACCAAAACGCTGCGGACGTGAATGGACGTAAGCGTCGGAATCAACTGGGTGATGTTGGCGTTGATCACCTGGTCTCGCGGGTAACTAAATATTTCGAGCGCCGTCGCGGTCGCCGCCAGAATGGTCCCTTGTTGATTGCAGACAAAAATTCCGTCCGAGCTGTGGCCCAGAAAGCAACGCATGAGTTCCGCGCGCGACTGGCGTTCAGCCATGAGCCGCTGCCGATCGGCTTCGCGGGAGCGGGCGTCTTCCGAAATGCGGACGGCGTTTCGCGCGCGGGCGATGACTTCGGCCTTGCGAAACGGCTTATAGAGAAAGTCGCAGGCTCCTTGGTTCAACGCGGCCGAGACTTGTCGCGAAGAATAGGACGACCCGGTCACGATCACCGGAATGGCCGGCTCGTCTTGGCCATCGCCAACCAACGATCGGATGGTGTCGGCGGCGGTCATCTGAAGGTCGTCGCTTGCCAACAGAATCAAATCGGGCGACCAGTCCGCAATGGCGGGAACCAGTTCCGAGGGACTGGCGATCATGCGTGTCTGATAGCCGGCTTCCCGCAAGATCTCGGCAAGAATTCGACGGGCGGCTTCCGAATAATCAACAACGATCACGCGGCCCGAGCCCCGGTCATCGGGCGCGGACAAAAATTCGGTGGTCTGGTCGGAAGCGTTTGGCTTACGCATGGCAAGTCAACATGCGCTGATGAAGAACTAAGATCAAGTTCCGACACACCAAGGTGGAGCAGCCATCCCCGGTTCATGGGCGGGCGTGCCAGTCGTTCAAGTGAATCATCGACCCAACGGTCGGAACAAGCCAGCAAAGGCGGACCATTTTCCAGAGAATCCACCGTTGAACCTAGACGACGTCGCCCGTTTCATAACTTGCGAACAATTGGCATAACCGGATTTATCGCGCAACCTTTGGCAGGCACGTTCAACCGGCTGGCCACCGCGTTAAACGGCGGCCGCTTCTTCTTGCTGCTCGGTCACTTTTTCATCTTGCTCTTGCAAGCCGATTTCGACCGAGAAGGGTCCCGCCGAGGTGTCGAAGGGAATCGAGAAAATCGCGACCCCGGTGGGAAAGCTAATGATGTGATTCTTGCCGCAGACCACGGTGGGAAGTCCGATCTCAAGAGAAAGGCCTTTGATCCGCGCTTTGGCTCCGCCGCCCACCACGTTGGTCAGTTCGCCCACGACGTCCCGCACGTGGTCGTCGATTTCGGTGGGCGTTTCGCCGAGCAGTTTTTCCGTCGCCCAGAAGGCGACATCCCGGCTAAGCGTCAACACGATGGTGCCCACCGCTTCGCCACGCATCCCCAACACTCCGCTGATTTCAAACTGAGGTTGCGACGCGTCTTTTAATCCTGGCGTGCCTCGCGCGACGTCGCATTCGAGCATCGTCCGAAAGGTGTCCAATGTTGATAGAACGAAAGGATTGATCCATTCAGCTTTCATGCCGCTTCCCTTTTAGCCCCGATGTTACACATTGCCATGAAAAATTAGTGACGCTTACTACACGGTTTGTGCAAGCGGAACGAGGTGATCCAAAACCTTGATCAGGTCGTCGGCATCGAAAGGCTTGCAGACAAAATCGGCCGCCCCCAGTGCAAACGCTTGCTTCAATAGAGCTTTTTGGTTTAGAGCACTTACGACGATTATCCGCGCCTCGGGATCATGCTGCCGCATTTCACGCAACCCGTGAATGCCGTCGAATTCGGGCATGATCAGGTCCAGCGTCACGGCGTCTGGTTGGAATTCGCGATAGTAGTCAACGGCCTCTTGGCCGTTCTTGGCCTCGGCGACAACTTCCCAGCCGGCCCGCTGCGCGGCATCTTTGATCATGGTTCGGATGACCATGGCGTCGTCGGTAATAAGCAGTCTTCGGCTCATTGCAAAAGCTCCAAAGCTATCTAGTGTGCGGATTTGGCTACAGGGTCAAGTCGCCCGCACCGATACGTGAAATAGTTAGTATGCCGGTTTCGCAGTTCAGCCTGACACGCCGTCCCGCGGATCCACCGACATCCTCGCCCATGATAGGAATCCCATGTTTCTTCAGTTCCACGTGAACTGCTTCCACATTGGCCTGCCCTATCTGCATGGGTCCGGCGCTGCCGAACATGTTGGAGCCGCCCGCGATCTTGGCGGTCAAGCCGCGCGTGGCGTATCCGTGTTCGCGAAGCAAGCTCAACATGCCGGCCACGGCGGTGTCGGCGAACTTTCCTAACGGACCATCGCGTCCGCTGGCAGTTGGCAACATCACATGCGCCATTAGCCCCACATTGTGCCGTGGGTGGGTGACGGCGACGCCGATACACGATCCCAAAACGGCCGCCAACTGCTCGGGATGCTGGCCGATCTTCAGTTCGCCCATGCCAACTTGAATGGCTTTCAGTTCGACTTCAACGGTAGTACTCATGGATCAACAAACGTTTTCTCAAAGGAGTGCGGTTCACTAGCTCGGCAAACGATCAACCATCAGTGATCGCAGTTGCTCGCCTGGAATAAAGAATAGATTGCCGTTGAGCACGTCTGTTTCGTTTCGTCGAAAGGTTGTGCAGGTGAGGAAGATCTTGTCGGAGAACATCGCGTGTTGCATGAGCAGTTGTTCGAATACGCTGACGCCATAGTCCTGAATTAGATGTGGCGGCGTGGGAAACAAGGGCTCTTCGACAAGGTCGGTCAGTGCGTTGAGATAGGCACTGGCCAGAATATTTCCCGATTCCATCAGCGCCGACTGCTTCCATTCCTCGGACAGATCCGCGCCGCGCACCGAAGACGCCAGGTCTTCGACCAGACTGTTGGCGTCGGATTCCGCGAACGCCAACATCATGTCTCCGGAGTACTCGCCCGCAATTTGCAAGACGATGATCGAGAGCGGCTCGTCGTCCAATTGAATACTGGCGATCGCCTCTTCAATTGGCACTTCGTGCACCTCATCCAAGCTGAGTGCAACCGAACCGCCCGTCCATTTTCGGATGGCGGTCGAGGCCTGATCGGTGGCGATGTGGAACGCTTTGGCCAAGGCGGGGTCGGCGGTTGACGCGGTATTTAGCATGGGATTCCTCCTAGTTAACGGCTTCAAGTTCTTTGCTGTGCGATGCCATTTCAATCAGCGTCGGCACGTCCAATATCAGCGAAACGCGGCCATCACCAAGAATGCTCGCCCCCGCAATGCCTTCAATGTTTCGATAGTTTTCGGACATGGATTTGATCACGATGTCTTCTTCGCCCAACAATTCGTCGACGACCAGCGCGACCTCTCGTCCTTCGCTACACGTGATTACCAACGTGTACTCGTCGCGCGAATCCAGCGAACGGGCTTCGTAGCGAGCCCAGTCGAAGATTTCGAAGATGTCGACGACGGACACAATCCGTCCGCGGACGTCGGCCGTTAGCAGGCCATGGACGGAGGAAAGATCCGACCGCGGCATGCTGACGATTTCCACGACGGATTCGATTGGCATGGCGAATACTTCGTTTTCGATCTCCGCCATGAGGCTGGGCAGGATGGCCAGCGTAAGCGGAAGCTTAATCGTGAACGTCGTGCCTTCGCCCAACTTGCTGTCCAGTTCGACGTGTCCGTTCAGTTCCTCGATCTTGGAACGCACGATGTCCATTCCCATCCCTCGTCCCGAGATGTCGGACACTTGCTTGGCGGTCGTGAAGCCAGGCTCCCAAATCAGTTGCAATATTTGATGGTGCGTTAGGCGGTCGCTGTCCGCGGCCGCCAGGATTCCTTTCTCAATGGCTTTGGCTCGGATCACGTCGACGTCCAGTCCTTTGCCGTCGTCGATGACTTGCACGATGATGCTGTTGCCGCTGTGGTAGGCGTTTAGCGAAACCGTTCCTTGGCTCGGCTTGCCAGCATTCTGACGATCTTCCGGAGACTCGATCCCGTGATCGGCCGCGTTGCGAACCATGTGAACCAAGGGGTCGCCCAGTTCGTCGATCATCCGCTTGTCCAATTCGGTCTTTTCGCCTTGGATTTCCAATCGGATATCCTTACCGTTATTGCGAGTGATGTCGCGAATGACTCGCTTAAAGCGGCTGAACAGCGGTCCCACCGGAACCATGCGCGTGTCCATCACGCTTTTCTGCAGTCCGTCGGATACACGGTCTAGTTGGTGAACGGCTTCCAGCAAGTTGGCGACACCGGTTCGGGCTTCCGAAAAGTCCTGCAAGTCTCGTTCGATGACTTCCATGCAAGCTTGAATTCGCCGTAGGTGGCTTCCCACTACTTCGACATCCACTTGGCTGTTCCCCTTGGCCGCCAGGTCGCCTTCCAGCTCTCGCATGAAATTGCCGATGTTGTTGACCATCTGAGCGGATTGCTTCCGCGTGGTGAGATGCTTCAAGCTCTCGCCGATCTGGCTGAATCTGGCCTTGTTGATGACAAGCTGGCCGGCCAGGTTCATCAAGTGATCTAGGCGATCGATATCGACGCGAATCGTTTCCGCCGGCTTGGCATGCTGCTGTTGCGGAGCGTCCGCTTTCGCGGCCGCCTTGGGAGCGGCGGGTTGCTTCGCCACCGGTGCCGATGTCGCGGTTGGCTGGCCCGGCTTGGTCGACGGAGAAGCGGTTGGCACGGCTGATTCGGTCTGGTTTGCCGCGGGCGAACTGTTCGCTTTCGTCGCCGTCGAGGTTGACGAAATTGGTTGATCGATTTGCGTTTCCACCTTGAGTTCCTGTCTTTCGGGAGTGACTTCCGCGAAGCTCGTTTCGTCCGCGGGGGGGTGGCTCAATTCGCGGTAGGGCCCGACAGTAATGGCTTCGACTCCGGAAACGTCTAGCCGCGATCGAAGCTCTTCGTCCGAGCAATCGGTGGAAATCGCGAAGGACAGTGTCTGCAGATCCTCGGCGTCTTCCAACAACTCTTCGCTCGGTTGAATGTAAAAGACGTTTCCGGACTGGCAGAGCTTTTCGTAAATCAGGCGGGCTTTCATGCCGACCAAAGGCAAGTCCTTGCTGAACTGCACGCTGCCCATGAGTTTTCCCATGGTGGCCAGTTCTTCGGTGGAATCCCGCGGCGGTCCGGCCGGTTCCGGTTGTTCGCTAGTTGCGGGCTTCGCCTCATTGATTTCCGGTGCGGGACCTTCTGGCTCGATGTCGGATTTCTCGCACGCTTCGCCAGTTGGTTCGTTCGTTTCCGTGTCGCACGGCTCGACCTCGTCGGTAACGCCAGTTTCGACTTCATAGACTCTGCGCAAAGCGTGGGCGACGGCGTTGAAGCTGTCTTTTTCCATCATGCCGGTTTTCATTCCATTGATGTGCGTACGCAGGGCGTCGACACACAGCAGCATTTCCGTCGCGACTTCGCCCGTCAGCACTCGTCCTTGATCTCGCAGATCCTGCAAGATGTCTTCCATGTAATGGGCCAATTTCGCGGCTCGGTGTTTTCCAACGGAAGCGGCGGACCCTTTAAAGCGATGCGCATCCACGAGCAGAGCTTCCACGATTGCCGGTCCCGCGGTGGTCGAAACGTCCACCAGCAGATTCGTCAACAGGTCGAAGACTTCGTCTGCTTCGTCGATGAAAATCTCCAAGTAGTTCGTCGGCACGTCGTCGTCGTCGACGATCTCCGCGAACTGATCTAAATCGGCTGCCGGTGTCACACTGGCTTGTGGCGCGTCCTCTTCTTCGACGACAGCGTCGTCAACCGCCGGAGCCGGTTCCTCGGATTCAGCGCTAGTCTCCAAGTTTTCGACCGTTGCCGGGGTCGGCTCGACTTGCGGCGTTTCCGCGGGCAACATGTCCTGGAGCGCGCCCGAGAAAGCCGACTCGATGTCCGCTTGGGAGCCCTGTTCTTTGTCGACACCGGCGTCTTGCAGCGACTTTTGGATCGCTTCGGCGACATCCTCGCACTCGACCGGGTCCGCGTTGGGGTCACTGAGGATGTCGACCATTCGCGACAGCCGGTCCACCGCCTGAAACACGAGTTCGACGATCTCGCAATTGAGCCGCAACTTGTCGTTGCGGGCGGCATCGAACACGTTCTCCATTTTGTGGGTCAACGTGTTGATATCCGTCAGGCCGAGCATGGCCGACAATCCCTTGAGGCTGTGCGCGGATCGGAACATCTCGTTCATCAGTTCCGGATCGTGTTGCCCATCATCGCCTTGTTCGAGCGAGTGGACCCAATCATCCAGCTTCAGCAGATTGTCGTTCAGCGATGTCAGCAATTCTCCCGATTCATCGAGGAAGTCGCTTAGCATGGCGTCAAAGAATTCATCCGACATCTCATCACTCCAAAAGGTGTGTATTCAGCTCAGTTGCTCTTCGGGGGCGACTGAAACAGCCAGGGTTCATGCCGTTCCAACTGCGTCACGAAATCCGAAATTCCTTCGGCTGGTCCAGATACCAAATAGCCGCCTGGCGTGACTTGCTTGTTGACAAGCTCCATCACCCGCTTCTTCGAATCGCGATCGAAGTAGATGAGCACATTCTTCAAAAAGACAAGATCAAACGGCTTTTCGCCCAGAGGCTTAAGCAAGTTGTGCTGCCGAAACTCGAGCATGTCGCGTAGAACCTGCTGCGCGCTCCAAGATTGCCCATCGTCAGATTTCTTGAAGAAGCGGCGAACAAGATCCTTTGGAACCAGCCGCATGGCACGCTCGCCGAAGTTGCCTTCGTTGGCCGCCCGCAAAGCGTCAATGCCGATGTCCGTTCCCAGTATCTTGATATTCCACTGCGTGTGGTTGGGGATCGACGCGGCGATGCAAGTGGCGATGGAATAGGATTCGTCGCCCGTGCTGGCGGCGGCGGACCAGATCCGCAAGGAACGAGGCCGGTCGCCTTTTCGAGCGGCGGCCACGACGCCAGGAAGGAACGTGTTCTTCAACCAATTCCATTGGGCTTCGTCGCGAAACAAGTAAGTTTCGTGAGTGGTGATCTCTTGCAAAAACCCGTCCCACTCTTTGTCAGTCCGTGAGATCGACTTGAGATGTTGAAAGTAGGCCTGGTAATCGCCACACCCGGTTGCCCGCAAACGCCGCCGAACGCGATTGGACATCAGTGTCCGCTTCTGTTGGGGAATTCGAATACCGGTCGTCTCGTAGATCAGATCGGTAAACTGCTGCATCATCGATTCGGACATCTGCTGCATGCCCGCGGCCGGTTGGGTAGTCGCGAAGTTCATAGTTCAAACTCGAGAAAGGTTATTGGAAAAATGGGTCCGGGCCATCGCCTCGGATGGCCCGGACCGTATTGTCGCGTGACACTTATTTGCCCGCGTTGAATTCAGTAACAAGCACTCGCAAGGAATTGGCTTGCGCGCCGAGTTGTTCGCTGCTGGAGGCCATTTCCTCGCTGGCGGCGGCCGATTGCTCGGTCACCTGCGAGACGCTTTGAATGGCGTTGGCAACTTCCGCCGCGTTGCTGGCCTGTTCGACCGTGGCCGTGGCGATTTCCGAGATCTTTCCAGCCGTCGTTTCGACGCCCTGAATGATCTTCTCCAAGGCGGCACCGGTTTGCTCACTGAGAGCCGCACCGTCCTCGACTCGTTGAGTCGATTCCTTAATCAGGGTCGAAATCTCCTTGGCCGCTTCGCTCGATCGTTCCGCCAGCTTGCGGACTTCGTCGGCCACCACCGCGAAACCAAGCCCATGTTCACCCGCCCGAGCCGCTTCAATCGCCGCGTTCAACGCCAGCAAGTTGGTTTGGCTGGCGATTTCGGAAATCACTTGAATAATTTCGCTGATCTGCGACGACGAGGCCTTAATCAGATCCATCGCCTCGACTGACTTCTTAACCGCTCCGCCGCCCTCTTCAGCCAGACCGCTGGTCTGCTTGGCAATGCCGTCCGCTTCCGAAGCGTTCTCTTTGACCGAATCAATCGAACGAGCCAGTTCTTCGATCGAAGCACTCATCTGTTCAACTGAGGCACTCTGGGTCTGCGAACCGGAAGCCAATGCTTGCGAACTGTCGGCAATGACCTGCGAGCTTTCCGCAAACTGATTGGCGCTTTCGGTGACTTGATCGATGAGTTGGGCGGTTTGGCGACCCGCCTCTTCCTCGCGCTCCTTCATCCGAACCTGGTCGGTGATCAAGCTCCAAGCAATCATCGGCCCCACGAATTCGCCGCTTGCGTCGTACATGGCGCTGGCGGTCAAGGCCAGGATTTCCTCGCCGACCTTGATTTCCGCCTCGTGCGGCAGATTTTTGGGGTCCGCCAAGATGCGACGTTGATGCGCCGGATTCTGGTGGAAAACATCGTAACTGCCACCAACGATGTCGGCCACGCGGACCGGCAGGATGCTCTCGATCGACCGCAGAGTTCGATCGGAGGCGGGGTTCATGTAAGTGATAATGCCATCCGTGTTGGCCAACATGATGTTGATCGGAGCGTTTTCGACAATCGCCGATTTCTCCGCCGCCGACAATTCAGCCTTTCGCTTCTCGGTTTCGTCCGTTGCGTATTTGACGACCTTGTAGGGCTTGCCGTCATCGCCGATCAGCGCGCTGTAGCGTGCTTGAATCCAGATTTCCTGGCCGTTCTTGCCGAATCGTTGGAAGCTGCCGCTGACGGATTCACCGCGGTTGAGCTTGGCCCAAAATTCTCGGTAGTCGCTACCCGCCGCATACTGCGGATCGACGAACATCGAGTGGTGCTTGCCTTGGATCTCGGAAAGCGAGTATCCCAGGGCATTCAAGAAGTTGTCGTTGGCCGTGACGATCGTGCCGTCCAACTCAAACTCGATGACGGCTTGGGCAGCACTGATGGCCTCGATTTGATTCGTGTAGTCGTGATTCCTCGCTTCCATGGCCAGTTTTTCAGTGACCAATTCCCACGTCACCAACGGGCCGAGATAGTCACCGTTGTCGGCGTAGGTCGCCGTCACCAGCAGATCCAGTTTCTCTTCGCCCAGTTCGATCACGGCGCGATGCGGAAGATTCTTGTCGTTGGACAGAATCCGTCGCTGATAGCTGGGATCTTTGTGGAAAATATCGACGCTTTGCCCGACAATGGCATCCACCTTACAGGGCAGCAAATGCTCCAGTTTACGGAGCGTATTCAAGCTGGAGTCGTTGGCGTATTCAATCACCAAATCGGTGTTGGCTCGAAAAATGTTAATGGGCGAGTTGTCGCTCATCGCGTTGGCGACGACCAACTGCTGTTGCAGTGACTCAGAACTGTTGTCCGTGGGTTTGGTTTGATTGCTCATTAATTTGCCTTATTCAGAGAAGGGTGTTGACCGCCTTGCTGCCCGCGCGGCCATGGTCCCAAAGTGAGAGAAGTTGAGTAGTAGAATCAGCTTTGTTCTAGCTGGCAGCCGTCAGTGCCACCGCGTCGTCCTGCCCGAGAATCTTGTCCAGTTCCAACAGGATCAGCAAGCGATTCTCAAGCCTGACAAGGCCCGTAAGATATTCCTGTCCCAAGCCGGCGACCGTTGGAGGCGGTGCCGCGATCTGCTCTTCGCTAATGCGTAATACTTCGCTAACGGCGTCGACAATGATGCCGATGGTTTTGCCGTCGACGTTGACCACCATGATGCGTGTGTCGTCGGTGGCGGATCCCGATTCCATTCCGAACCTCAATCGCAGATCCACAATCGGAATCACCATGCTGCGCAAATTGATCAGCCCCTCGATGTATTCCGGTGTTTGCGGAACGCGAGTGATCTCGCCTAGCAGAATGATTTCCTGCACCTTGGTAATCTCGATTCCGTATTCTTCCTCGCCAAGGCGAAAGCTGACTAGTTGCAGCGTGCCCGTACCGTCGCTAAACGTGGCACCCGCGTTTGAAAGTTGTTCTTGAATAACCTCAGGCATCTGAGCCCCTCCTTTTGAGTAATCTGTTTGCTGCCGAGCAAACTCAGCCGCCAATCATGTTTCTGAAACATGGACTCTCAAACGTAGATTCACATTCCCCGCGAAGCGTCAGGATTTTTTCCGATCAAGGACGTAAATACAGGCGCTAGACAGATGAGGAGGAATGTTCCAAACAGGCAGCCTTTGGGGCCAAAAGATGGCTCTCGCGAGGGAAATCCTCGTTGGGATTACAAGCAATCGAAGGATGGAAAACCCTTGGGCCCACACGGCTAAGGGGTCGCGGTTGCCCAAATTGCGTGACTCACTTCACGTCACTAGGGGGTTTCCCAAACGCCCGGCTTGCCAATTCTCGCGACGATGACAATTATTCACGCACGCAAACCGCGGCACCCCGACACGAGTCGCACAACAATCGTTCGTGATTCCACCATGACAGTTTCGCAAATGGAATCTTGGGGCGTGGCGTGTTCGGAAGAATCCAGCCGCCACGGACTTTGGGTTGGTTATTACGATCCGAATGATCGGAATTAGCCGTTGGTCAGAGATTGAGTTTCGAGTGTGCCAAGGGCTCGTGGTAGGCACCTTGCTTCAGAGTCTGACAACCACGCGCGTCTCACACCAGTGCCGACTTGGCAGCGTCGATCGTGGCGTCGATGTCCTCCTCGGTATGTTCGGCCGACACGAACAACGCTTCATACTGGCTGCATGGCAAATAGACGCCTTGGTCCATCATTCCCCAAAAGAACTTCGAAAAGGCCGCGGTATCACAACGGCTCGCGCTTGGCCAATCGGTCACGGATTCCGAATTGAAGAACAGCGTCATCATGCTGCCAACGCGAGTCAAAGTATGGGCAACGCCAGCCGCCTCGGCGGCGTCTTTCAATCCCTGTTCGAGCCGCGCGCTCAGTTGATTCAAGCGTTCGTAGGGCGGGTTTTCCTTGAGCTTCTTCAAGGTGGCGATGCCGCTGGCTGTCGCGATCGGGTTGCCGCTCAAGGTTCCCGCTTGAAAGACTTGCCCCGCCGGCAAAATGTGGTCCATGATTTCGGCCTTGCCGCAGAACGCGCCAATCGGCATTCCGCCGCCCACAATCTTCCCGAGCGTGGTCAAATCGGGATCGATGCCGTACAACGCCTGGGCACCTCCATAGGCGACTCGAAAGCCGCTCATCACTTCGTCACAGATCAATAAAGCTCCGTGGGACTTTGTTTGCGAACGCAGGGCGCTCAGAAAATCAGCCGTGGGTTCGACGCATCCCATGTTTCCCACCACACCCTCGAAAATGACGCCCGCGATCCGTTCTCCGTGTTGGCTGAACGCTTGCTCCAACCCAGTTATGTCGTTGTATTCCAGAATCAACGTGTCTTGGCTGGTACCGGGAGTTACTCCAGGTGAATTTGGCACCGCCAGCGTGGCCGCCGCACTTCCCGCCGCCACCAGCAAGCTATCGACGTGTCCGTGATAGTTGCCGGCGAATTTGACAATCACGTCGCGGCCCGTATAGCCTCGTGCCAGCCGAATGGCGCTCATCGTCGCTTCGGTTCCTGAACTCACTAAGCGCACTTTTTCGACCGAGGGAACGGCTTCAACAATCAACTCGGCCAACTCGTTCTCGGCGGCCGTGGGCGCGCCGAAACTCGTTCCTCGATCCGCGGCCGCCTTAATGGCGCCGATCACCTCGGGATGCGCGTGTCCCAAAATCATCGGTCCCCAACTGCCGATGTAGTCGATGTAGCGGTTGCCATCGGCATCGTAGAGATACGCGCCCGCGGCCCGGTCGATGATGATCGGTTCGCCGCCCACCGCGCCAAACGCCCGCGCGGCACTGTTGACGCCACCGGGCATGAGTTGCTTGGCTCGGGCGTAAATTTCACTGCTCTTTTGCCGATTCATGCTGATACTCCGTTCAGTTTATTCCGGGCGGGTGGGGCGCTAGTCGCATTTGACTAGGAGAGATTGGGGGTGAATCACCGATCCGTAGGATAACGAACTCCATTCCGCCTGTCGCGGTGTCTCTAACGGTGCCTGGGACTAGCGGTGCCTGGGACTAACGGGCCCGTCGCAGCCGTTTCCTGATCACTAGGCGGGAGCATGCTAACTCGGCTAATCGGCAGGGTCGACCGATGTGCAGTCGGGAAGATAGCTCGCAACGAACCTAGTCTTGGCAATCCCGCGCATAGGCGCGAGACGAGACGATGCTATCGCCACTACGGAAGGGGAACGTGTAACTTCGTCGGGCGCGCCGCCTGACTAGGCCTTGGCCAACTGGGGCGCGATCCGGCGGGCCATTCTTGTGATCAATGTGGGAGCTTCCGTGAGCGAAAACTGCTGTTCCACGTGGCCACGTTCGAAGGCGATCTTGTTCATCCCGTACACGGCCGAAGTGGCCTCGTTTTGTCCGATTACACGGCCGCCCGCTTCGCGAATGGCACCGCATCCATCGGCACCGTCGTAGCCCATGCCTGTCATAATGACGCCCAGGCAGCGGTCGCCGAACAAACTGGCCGCGGATTTCATGGCCACGTCCGCCGACGGCATGTGGCCGCAGACAGGTTCGCCACTGGACACCAAGGCGCAGACCTTCGTGCCCGACTTACGCACTTTCATGTGCTTGCCACCTGGTGCTACAAGGACGGTCCCCGCCTTCAGTTCGTCACCTGACTGGGCCTCCTTGATTTCAAACGCCGAATGGTCATTCAGGCGGCTGCTAAATGGTCCGGTGAATTGCGCCGGCATGTGCTGGACGATGAGAATGGGTGGAAGCGGCGGCGTCAGGGATTCGAACAACGACGCCAGCACGGGAGGTCCGCCGGTGGAAATTCCAATTACGATGCAAGCGTCGTCTAGGCCCGAGTGCGATGACGTTGTTTGCGCGGTTGTGGCACGGGCCACCGCTCGCGCCGGCCTTTTGCGCTTTCGAAGTCCGTGTAGTTTTGCCACGTCAACCGCCGAGGCAATGCGCAGCTTGCTGAGCAGCTCCGTTCTGAATCCGTCGCCAATGTCTTTGGCATTCTCGGGCTTGGTGACATAGTCGATGGCCCCCCGGTTCAACGAATCCAGCGTGACCGATGCCGAACGGCTGGTGAGCGAACTGACCATGATCACCGGAACCGGGCACTCATCCATGACCCGCTCCAAGGCTTCCAAGCCGCTCAAGTTCGGCATTTGGATGTCCATCGTCACCGCGTCCGGCTTGAGCGATTTGATCTTCTTCAAACCGTCCTCGCCATCGCGGGCCGTTCCCGCCAAGGTAAATCCGTCGAAGCTGGTAATGGCATCGCCAATAATCCGCCGCATCAGCGCGGAATCGTCGACGACAAGAACCCGAGAAGCGGCAATGTTACTCATTTTTCTTCAACCATCCTTTTACGGGCGCAAGTTCCTTGAGGGACTGTTCAGGCCAAGCTCGGCCGGCGCTTGATTTCGTTTTCGTCGCGGCCGTTAGAGATAGGCGCTGCACCCGTGTTTTTCCAGCTTTTCAATCAACTGTTCGGGGGTGAACGGCTTGGCGAGATAGTCGGTCACACCGGCTTGAATCGCTTCCATGACCTTGGCCCGATCCGCTTCGGTCGTGATCATGATCACGGGCAGATCCGCCTTCTTCTCGCGAATGGCTCGCAGGACTTCGATTCCGGTTTTCCCGGGCATGTTCCAGTCCGTAATGACAAAGTCAATCTCGTTGGACTCAAACAGTTGCACCGCCTCTTCGCCGTCGGCAGCCTGAACGATGTCGGTAACACCACTGGCTTGAACCGATCTTCCAATAATTGTTCGCATCATTGCCGAATCGTCAGCGATTAAGACTTTCATCGTCGCCCTTTCACTCATATAACCGTTTTGACTTTCTCCCAGTTCGGAGTTCAATCAAAACCTAGGTTGTATTGCCTGGGTGTCAACTGACTTACCCTGTCGGCAAATTGAGATGTCGTCCCTCGGCGTTGGCCGTTCTTACACGACTCCGTGCTTAAAACGACCCTGACCTCGCAACATCCCAGAATAGGGGCGGCTTGGCGCGGTGGTAAGAAATAGAGGGGCAAACGGCCGCGTTGGGATCAATCAGGAGGCGGCCACGCGGAGGCGGAGCGTTTCGAATGCGGTGATCAGGCTCTCTCCGGTCAAACCGAAACAAGCGTGCAGCGATTGGATTCCGTCATTGGCGCGATTCTTCGCGACTTGGGATTCCAATTGCCGCGCCTGGCTCACCAACTGCTGATTGTCGCGCGACTCGCGCGCAAAGAATGTGGCGCATTGCATGCCGTCCATGTTGCTCAGCGAAAGAATTTCTGAAAGCGAGATTGCCGCGTGATCGAGGCGAAATTCCTCGATATTCGTTAGGAACGCCTCCATGTTCGCGGGGGCATCTTGATCGACCGGTGATGCGGAATCGGTGGTTGAATCCGGTTCTTCGGAATCGCCTTGCCCGGCAGGCTGGTTGATCGTTGGACTGGCAGCTTCGGAGCGAAAGCTCAGCGCCGCCAGCATCTGGTTAATTACGGACAGCTTGCCACCAAGTTGATCTTGCAGGGTGTCGATCTCGCCGCTGTAGTGCCCATCCGCGGCGTCGGCCAAGATCGATTCGCGTGACTCTTCGATGCGTTCCGCCAAACGAGATTGAAGCATTCGTTGGGCTTGCGTGAGAACGTCGATTGCGGATGCCAAGTTGTTCATGTTCACACCATTGCGGAGAGCTTCGTTGCGGTCCCCCATGAAGTCTATTCACACGCCGCGCGGAAAACAATCGATTATGAGATTGCCGGGCATGTTGGTGAGAGAATCCGTGTGTGTTATTCAAATCGAACGGGTTGCGAGGCCTGTATTACTGAATTCGATTCGTCCTGACGAAGCGCCGCCTAGTCAAACTGATCGGCAAAATTTGCGCCAAGTGAAAAGTCTTCCCCCGGATTGAGCCGATGATCTTTGAGCCTGGTGTTGCACGCGACCTGCTCGTCAGTGTCTTGATTACTAGTCTCCAGCAGAGTTTCAATGATGGCGCTAAAAACGATTTCTCGGGCAAGGCAATACATGGGCCTTGCCAAGGACAGCGTGGCACTGCGGTGTTCTCCGAACGAACAAATGCAACAGAACGCGCGCCGGCATTTGGTCGAACGGATGGGCCGCATGCGTGGGCTGCCGCAAAAGCTCGGCCAGATGATTGGGTTTTCGCTCGATGATGACGAGTCCGACGCGGCACACGAATTCGCCTCGTTGCAGGACGAAGCCCAGCCTCTTTCCCTGGACGTCGTCTTGCCCGTTTTGGAAACCGAGTGGAAATCTTCTCCGGACAAAATCCTGGACGATATCTCGGCGGATGCGAAAGCAGCGTCTCTGGGACAGGTCCATCAAGCGCGTCTAAAGGACGGCCGGCGGGTTGCCATCAAGGTTCAGTATCCTGGCATCCGGGATGCCGTCATGTTGGATCTGAAAATGTTGGGCTGGCTCAGCTTGCCGGTCGGCAGTCTGCGGCGCGGATTCGACCTCAAGCGTTATCAGCAGGTAATGTTGGAAGGGTTGGAAGCAGAGTTGAATTATTTGACCGAAGCGGAATCGCAGTCGCGATGCGCGAGGGACGCTGATCGGAATCGAGTGATTGTCCCGCGAATTTTACCCGAGTTTACGACGAAGCATGTACTCGTCTCCGAGTGGGAAGACGGCGAGCATTGGAACCAAGTGCGGCACCAGTGGAGCGAACCAGCCAAACGCAAATTGGCAAACGGCCTCGTGCAGTTTTTTCACGACGGCTTGTTCCGGCATGGGCAAGTCCATGCGGATTGGCATCCTGGCAATCTGCGGTTCCGCTTGGACGGCGAGCAAGTACAGATTGTCGTTTACGATTTTGGCTGTGTGTATCGCCCCACGATGGAGACAAGGTTGGCTCTGTTGCGTTTGATCCGGGCAACTCAAGCAGGCAACGAATCTCCATTGCCGCTGTTTCTGAAACTGGGCTTCGATCGCGACAACCTCGCTCCACTGGCCGACAAACTTCCAGCGTTATGCCGCGTACTGCTGGAGCCGTACGGCGCGGAATATGTTTACGATGCCAATGACTGGCGGCTAGGCGAGCGGGTGAGCGACATATTGGGCAACGATCGTTGGAATTTCAGAATTGCCGGTCCCGCCGACCTTGTTTTTCTGTTGCGGGCGTTCTTTGGACTGAAATATTATCTTTGCGGCCTAGGCGTGGGCACGTCTTGGAGCCGCGTCATGCAGCCCCTACTGGCGGAATTCCAATCGCAATTGAACAGCCTGAGCCTGCCAGCTCAAGACGAAACGAGCGCGGACTTTTCGTCACTGGCCAAGTATTTGCGGACGCGCGTCACGGAAAACGGAAAAGTCAAAGTGCAACTCTCGCAAAGCGCGTCGGCAATCGACCGCTTGGACGAGTTGATTGACGACGAGTTGAGGCGACGCATTGAAAAAACGAGCGGACAAACGTTGCGGCAAATGGTTTCCAGTGTCCGCCAGCGAGGATATCGACCGGGAGTGGTCTTCGAGCATAAAGAAGCGGCCAAGGAAATCCGCGTGTGGCTCGATTAACCCTACGTGTCAGCGAGAAAGAGGACGGATCCAGGTACCGGAATCACTTCGTCGCTTCGCCCGTTCCAGCGAACCTGACAACACCCGCTTGTGATAAAGGCTCAGTGGCTCACCACATACCAGGCGCAGAGATGAACCATCTCTACGACGCGGTATACTGAAAGTGCCATGGCACCGGCAAGTTTTTCGCCTGGCCTGGATAAGGAGTACAAACCTTTCAACTACCGAGCGGCATTGAGTTCGCTGTCGACTTCCTCAATCACTTCGTCAAAACGTTGCTCGCCGAGGGCTAAGCTGCGATCGTCCGAAAACCACATGATCTTGCCGTCCGTGGCCTTGAATTGCCCGAGATGATGGTTGACCGTCGTGTATAACTCGCCCTCTTGGCGCAGGAAAACGAGATAGCGAGTTTTCGATTCGTAGCTCGCACGGGCACAAATGAAGTCCTTCTTGGCGTGGATGGTAAAATGCATCGGCAATTCGCCCTTGAGCGTTCGCACCGTCAGTGCGTGAGCCGCTTGCCGGTACGTCCAGTGTTTCCCCTTGGCCGTCGCGTCGTCTACTTCGGTGACTTCGACGACAGCAATGATCGTTGCCGATTGGATCAATCCACCCTTCGACATATACCCCGCCTTGGCGAGCACATCACCCGGTGCGGCGAAGCAAATGGCGGCCACGACGCCCAACCCGACATGTCGCATTACATACTCCGCGGTCAAATGAGAGTTATTCCCAGGGCAATTGACGCGTGAGCGGATTTGAAAGTTCCGTGGACGGCAAATTCCAGTTTTTGACGCCGATTGCCCTTTTTCCGCGAGCCGGCAATTGAGAGCGAAAAATGCTCAAACCGCGACGGTTCGGGCTAGTATTGGGCCTGGAGACATGCCAGTCGAGCAAGAACTGATGGAAGGCTCAACTCCGTTTTCCGCGAAAGCGACGGGGAGGGCCAGGTTCGGGCGGGACCGGCTACTGTCCGTCGTAGCGCATGCCGACCGTCCGCACCGGAACAACCAGATGCGTCTCCTCGTCGAGAGGGCCGGAAAGATAGTTGGTTTGCCAGTCCAGTCGATAGCCCAGTTCGGACAATTGACGGTTCATTTCGGCAATCGCTTCATGGTCCTGGCCTTCCCAAAGTAGTTGTTGCACCTGCGTCTCGTCAAAGACCGGTAATTCGACAACTTCCCCGGCCTGTCCCGAGGCGCTGACCAGTTGTAACTCCATGGTCGGAAGTGTCTCACGAAGGTCGTTGTTCTTCGTCCCTGCAAGGCTATCAACGCCGTCGTTTTCCGGTGCCTGACCTAGCCGCGGCACCTCACCGGGCTGGACTACGTCGAGACGCGCGTACTCTAGCCGGCCGATTTGAAATCCGACACCCAGCATCAATAACCACCCGGCAGCGATCCACAACATCCGCCACGATAACTTCGCTGGTTGAGCTTGATGCGCGGGCCGCCGCACCACGGAAGAGGGTGTCGTGCCGGTGCGGAATTCCTGCTGCCAAGTTTGCTCTTCCACGAAAGCCAGCGCGATTTCGCGCCAGTGCTGATCCTGCCCGTGGATCGAAAGCAGGAATTCGCGGCGTTCGTCGGGCCCCATCGCGCCGTCGACCAGTCGCTGTAGTTTCGATTCATCAAGGCTCATGTTTATTCCCGTCATGGTTATTCCTCCCCGAATCCTTGCCTGGCAAGGTATCGGCGCAGTTGTCGCCTGGCTTTCATCAAGCGGTATTCGATAGTTTTTTCCTTGACCCCCAGATGGCTGGCTAGTTCTTTGTAGGTCCATCCTTCCGAGTATTTTAGCAGCACAAGTTCTCGCTCAAGCGGGGCCAGTTGCGCCAGCGCGGCGGAAAGGTGCTGCTGGGATTCTTCCTCCAACACCCAATCCCGCGGATTTCGCGCGACCGCGGTGGCGGGCTGGCCTCGGCATGCATAGTCTTGCAGCAACTTGTTTTGCCTGCCAACTCGGCGGCGATAATTGATCGTGTGCCGCACGGCCACGCGGTGCAGCCAGGGTGCAATCTTGGCGGGATCGCTCGGTCGAGAATTCTGTTGGAGAATCGCCAAGACAATTTCCTGCATCACTTCGTCCGCCGCGTGGGCGTCTCTCAAGCGCGCTTGCACCACCGTCCGCATCCAGCGGCCATGCTGTTGCAATACATCGGGCCAATCAATCGCCTGGCCGTTAGTGGATCGAGCCGGTTTGTCGTCGAGCGGCGGGTTCATATTTCTACACGTTAGTAATAGTCGCCCCTCGCGCACGTTTCCCGACGAGTTTTCTGGCAGTATTTCCGATTCCCATTATGCCGCATAGGAATCGGTGCGACGCGGTGAATCGAATCCGTTCTCCCCCTTGCCAAGGGGGAGCTAGAGGGGGTCTTCTGTCGCATCGGAAAAAACAGTGAATGAATATCGAATATCGAACACGGAATGATGAAGGCTGAAGAAAGAACCTCCCCTGTCCCCTCCTTGAAAAAGGAGGGGAACTGGCCGGGCGGTTGCATCCGGGTAGAATTGCGAGTGACTGCTTTGAGCAGCGCACAATTTGCCCCTGGGAGATGATGCGATGGAACCGCTGGATCGTGAACGGTTTGCAGCCACCTACCGCCTATTGGCGGAAATCCTGGAACACGAGCGGCCCGCCGACGCGGTGGAAGATCACCCCTCGTTCATCCTGGGCGACCTCACGCGCAGAATCTTCGTGGGCACCGAGTTTGATCCGCCCGACGAGATTTTGGAAATGACCGCGGCCGCGCTGCGAGCCGGAGATCAAAAGCAGCGCGAGGCAACAGCCACGCGCCTGCGCAGCCACGCGGATCATTTGGATGAACTGTCCGATGCCGCCCGCTCGGACGAATGATTTGCGGCAACAACTGACTTGTCAGCACATTGTCAGCAATAGAGCGGCACCGTGAGGCATCAAGTGACACTCGTTTGCTCCGTGTGATCGAGGCATGCCCGCGTCGTGAGACAGTGAGTACACACACCCAGGGCTCCCGTTGGTCGACCCCAGCCACCCAAACCTGTTTTGGGACAAAGCCTAGTGAATCTTCTTGGCCAAAGCGTCGATCCCTTCATCGCACGTGTCGTAGATCGTCCACGGGCCATCGAGCCGCACAATCGCGAGTTCCGTCCTCAAGTCGCCTGCTGTTTCTTTCGCTCACCCTATTTGCCCGTCGCCCAAACTTTGACGACTTGGTTTTGAAAACCGGCCGCGATCAGGCTGCCGTCCGGGCTGAACGACACACTCTCGACATACCCACTCTTGCCGTCGAGAGTGTGGACGGACTTGCCGGTCTCGGTGTCCCAGATCGTCACTTTTCGATCCGAACCGCCCGAGGCGAGATAAGAACCATCCGGGCTGAACGCCACCGAGTTCACCCAGGCGCGGTGACCTGTCAACGTATGAACGGTTTCTCCGGTGGTAACGTCCCAGACGAAGGCGAGACCTCCGCTTCCGGTCGCGGCCGCCGCGGCGATTTGCGATCCATCAGGACTGAAGGCGACGTCCTTAAATTGAGGAGCCGGCCGGGTTTTAGGCTTGATGGTCCGCCGGCATTGTCCGGATTCCAAATCCCATAGCTTTATCGATCCGTCGCCTACCGTGGCAAGACGCGATCCGTCGGGGCTGAATGCGACCGCTGCGCCAGACCCATAAGAGTCTTTCAGCATTGAATCGGTCGTCTCGGAATCGACGTTCCAGAGTTGAACTCCAGAATCGGGGAGGGCGAGCAACGTACCGTCCGGGCTGAAAGCGACGGCATCGCACTCAGGGTTCCCCCCACTCTCGATTCGCTGCAGGATCTTACCCGTTTCGAGGTTCCAGACACGAACGCCCCATCCGTGCGCCGACGCGATGAGTTTGCCATTCGGCGAAACGGCAACCGAGGAGACGCTATCGTTGCTTCCGTAAGGTGCTTCTTCCGGCTGAAAGGTGTGTAGACACTCGCCCGTTTTGACATTCCAGAGCTTGAGGTCTTTATCGAGGCAGCCCGACACGAGTCGATCGCCGTCGTCGTCGAACGCGACGGACGTCACAATGTGTCCGTGCCCTTCGAGGGAATGCACCAGGGTCCAGGGAGGCTTCTTTTCCGTTTCGCCGGACGTTGATCCGGTGTGATTCGGCGCTGTCGGCCCCAAGTGGCTTCCACCAGTCATGAACCAGAGGCTCGTTCCCGCCCCTGCCAGCAGCACCGCGGCAACAGCCATGACCAGCCACCGGCCACGCGAAGACGACCGCCGTGCTGGCGAACGCCGCTCGCCGGCGTCGGCGGTTCCGTCGAGCGACTTGATCGCCTGGATCAGTCTTTCCAGCCACTGCTCCATGGGAGGCTTCCAAGCATCGATCCACTGAGTTGAACCGATGAACAACTCCAGCGAGGCCGAGGGTTCGACTTCGCGGATCCGGACGGGAAAGACCGGCTTTCGGCGGCTTACGCCGCGCTCTACTTCGCGTTTGACGAAGTTCGATTCGTTCGCGCTGGTTGAAAGCACCAACACCATCGCCGTGCACTCTTCGATACCCTGAATAATCTCTGTGGCGAATTCGTGTCCCGGCCGCACGTCACGGGGGGCAATCCAACAGTCGATGTCCCGACCTTCGAGCACCTTACACAAATTGTCGGCTGCCTTGCGGTCCTGTGAGGCATAGCTGATAAACACGCGGGACATGTGGGTTTACACCTTTGGGTATTCGGGCCGCCGGTAACGCCCCAGGTCCTGCCTCGTGGACGAGTGCTGTCGCTTGAAGGGCTTGACTAGGCTTATCGTTGGCAATCTTTTGAGCGGCCAGCTTTCAGAGTTCTTCGTACACCAGTGGCAAAAGCTGCTTGGAGGCTTTTGGGATCGCCCCACTCAACTTGCGAGAGGATCTGACTGAATTCACTCATAGACGCGGACTTCCAGGGCAAAATTGTCAACATCCGCGATTATAACGTCCGCGGAACCGCCACGCCCACACCTATACACACTGGCTGAGAATCCCATCTACTCAACCGTATTCTGACAGGTCCGTGAAATGGACCCGTTTCGCAAAATAAAATTGACCGAATAGACCTTGAAACGGATGGCTCGCCACCGAGCGTTCTGACCGAATTCGGAAGCAGCTCTGACGGATAGGAGCAAACAATTTCCGCGAAATTCCTCAATTCGCACATTCGCAGACGACACGCTTTATCGGAACTTTTCTTATTTTGAAAACGTCTCAATCAATAGAGAAAACACAACGCCATTAACCACAGGAACGAACATTGTGAAAACCACAGGATTTCGGTCTCTTCTATTTATCGCCTGTATGTTCGCCAGTGTAGACGTTGCATCGACTTCACATGCCCAGCTTGGTCGATCACCGGATAGGATATCGCCGAAAGAAGTCAGCAGGCTCTCGGTGAGTTGGGATTTTCGACCTCTGGCGAAAAAGCAGTATGTGTCGCTTCCTCTGAAAACAAGCGGGTCTATCTCGTTCCCGGACAGAATCTCGTTCGACAAGCGAGCGGATTTCTACAAGCTTGACTTCGATACGGATTACTTCAATTCCGATTTGAAGCGGAAGCAGATGCTGACGTCTTTTTGGGTACGCAAAGCAGACCTCGATGGTGCCCAAAAAGATGAGATCGACGCCGAGTCGTCCGCCGCCGGTGACGTTGCTCATCCCACAATCGTCTATGCGGGACAAACCTTCGACTATCGGCAGTTGCGCAAATTGGCCCGCGAAAGCAAAGACCAACCGACGCCACTGAAAATCGCTCGAATTCCTGGCGAATACCAAGCGGGCGAAGACAAGGACCAAGAACCTTGGAACGGCACCTTCATCTGGAGTAACCATCGAACGGAGTTAATCCTCAATCAGTATAAGAACGGCAAACTACACGGGCTGTCGGTTGGATATTTCTCGCTTAAGAGAAAGCACTTTGAGGGTGGGTACGTCGAGGGGAAGAACCACGGCAGAAATCAGGCTTGGGACGTTAATGGACGATTGATACACAACGAAGTCTTCAAAAACGGAAAGAAGAGATCGGCCGAGGAATTTCTGGCCGAGAACAAAAAAAAGAAGGGCGTTGTCACCACAAAAAGCGGCCTGCAATACAAGATCCTCAAAGCTGGCATGGGGAAATCGCCCAAGAAGACCGACCGGGTCAAGGTACGTTATGTCGGGAGGTTGACCAACCTCACTCTGTTCGCGAACTCTCGAACCTACACTATCCCCGTCACAGCGGTGGGTCTGGGGACTCGCCGGGAGGTGCTGAAAGGCTGGACGGAAGCCTTTCAGTTGATGAAAGTCGGAGCGAAATGGAAACTGTTCATCCCACCGGGACTTGGCTGGGGTGAGTACCCGATCCCCTCAAACGTCGGCCCCAACGAGGTGCTCGTGTACGAGATGGAGTTGCTGGAAATCGTGAAGTGACGACATCGAAAAGCACCGCATGGCACAGCCGGTAAAAAGAGACGCCGGTGGGAGTCGAACCCACTTAAAACTGCTTTGCAGGCAGCCGCCGTACCGTCTGGCCCCAGCGTCAGATAATAGACAGACACTCGCGACCGCCCCGGGTTCACATCAATCCGCTTCCTTCTCCCGTGGAACGTTCCAAATTCTCACCGTGTGGTCTTCGCTGGACGACGCCACATAGCGGCCGCTGGGAAAGAAGACGACGTTGGTCACCGCCTTTTCATGGCCGCTGAAAATATGCACAGGGCTTTCCGATTTCACGTCCCACACCATCACCTTTTTATCGAGGCCGCCGCTGACGAACAAATCCCCGTGCGGCGAGAACGACGAACATGTCACCGCATCCTCATGGCCGGTGTAGGTTTGGACAACTTTCCAATTGTCTTCGATGTTCCAATCCTTCCACAGCCGCAGCAGATGGTCCGACCCTCCCGACAAGACATGGTCTCCGTCTGGCGCAAAACTGACGGTCCGCAAGGCTTTTTCCGACGCCTTCATTTTACTCATTCCCGCGGCGTCCACCGACCAAACAAACAACATACCATCGCCACCGGCAGTTACGACCACGCGATTATTCGGCGAGAAGGCCGCATCAAAGCAAGGGTAGTTTCGATCATGGGCACCCAGATAGTTGACCTTGTTGGGTGTTTGCAAATGCCGCAGATCCACCAATCCGGTGCGGTTGGTAGTGACAAGATCCCTGCCACTATCCGACGCGGAAATCGACAAAACACCCACCTCGCGGCCATACAAACGGGCCTCCAATTCTCCGCTGGCAAGATCCCACATCCAAACGTTTCGATCCTCGGCTTCACCGGGACCTTGCCCCGTAAATACCTTGCTGCCGTCGTACGAAAAGCAGACGCTGTCGAAGCTTGATGTGGCGGAGTCCAGTCGTTTTTCCACCTCCAGCGTGGCCAGGTTGATAATGCAACAACTCTTGTCCGCGCTGGCGGTGGCCAGATACATTCCATCTCGCGAGACGGCGACGTCGCGAACGGCGGCTGTGTGGTGTTCAAAAGTGTGCAGCAGCCGGGAATCCTGAAATGCGGCCAGTCGCTCTGGCAGTTCGCTTTCGATGGTTACGTGGGCCTGCTGGTTCTTGAGATCCTGCCGGGCGACCAAGCTGGCTAAGGAAGTCGGCTTCGTCCGGCTACGATCCTGAAGTTGGCGGACTTCGGCGGTGGCGACGGCAAAATTGAGATTCTGGCCCGTGGTGATTACCCAAGTATTCACGCCCACCACTTCGCCCTTGTCGTTGACCAGCGGACCGCCGCTGTTGCCACGCGAAATGGGAGCCGTCGTTTGAATCCAAAGCGAATCACGATCGGTCGGGTTTTCGGCAATGATGTTGTTGAGAAATTCGCTGATGTCGTCCGCACGGCGCAGCGCGCTGACGATCCCTTCCGTCGAGGAGAAGTCGAGCCCTTGCGGAGAGCCAAATGCGATGACGGAGTCACCCTTCCTCGGCTGACGCGAGGCCAGCGGCAGTGGCGTGAGCCGCAGGTCGTGGGCTGCCGGCGAAATTTTCAACAAAGCCAGATCGACGACTTTATCGATTACCAGATAGCCGTCTATTGGAGCCGTCTTGCCGTCCCGAAACACAACCTCGGCCCGCTCCGCATTTTCGATGACGTGATGGTTGGTCACGATGGTACC
>JAJDEH010000392.1 GCA_029259935.1 Planctomycetota bacterium | reverse complement strand
GGGCCTATTTTTACTAGTCGACCATGCTTGAAGCGTTTTATGTTACAGGGTCGTGAGTGCCCCGCTTTGCCGAAGGGCGGCGATTGTCAGTTCGCGGCGTTGGCGAAATTCGGAATGGTTTCGAGTTTCAAGATTTGGATTTTGGAGGTGGACGCGACAGTAACGCGAACCGGACCGGGGATGGATAACCGCCGCCGGGTCAGCTATTCTCTTAAATATGAACATGAAATCCAATACATCGGACAACTTGAAAAACCTCCGCACCGACGTGCACCAGTTGAGCGGTGGCATGGTCGGCATGGGGATGATCTTTGACGAAACTTATCGGCCCTTTTTTGAAGCCGCTTTTCAGCAGGGTGTCTATGATTGCCGGTTTGGATTGTGCGATGTGCGGTTTGCCGCGGTGGCCAGCCGAACGGGCCGCCGGGCCGTGGCCTATCGTGAATCGTTGCAGGGCAAGATCGGCGAGTTTCAAAGCTTTGTCGAACCGAATTCAATCGGGCAGTTGCTCGATGTCGACGTCGATTTCGTTTGCGTGGCCACTCCCGATGATCGGCATTTCGAGGCCGCCCATGCCGTTCTGAAAGCCGGCAAGCATGTACTCATCGAAAAGCCTTCCGTGCTGTCGTTGGCCGAGTTGGATCAGCTCGACCAGACCGCTCGGGAGAAGGGCGTAATGGCCAAGATCGTCTACCACAAGCTGTATGACCCCGATCATAAAAAGATGCGGACGCTGGTCGCCGACGGTGAACTCAAGCACGTCAACAACGGCTACTGCACACTGCTGGAACCGAAATCGATTTCCGGCGGGCAGTTCGCCGAATGGATTCAAGGCCGCAATCCGGGAACTTATGTCGCGGTGCATTACATCAAGCTGATTGATTTCTCGTTCGGCGGGCGGCTGAAGACTGTAACTTGCACCGGGCAGCGCGGGCTGGTTGGTCCCAGCGACGGGCCGACTTGGGACTCGACGCAACTGCGGATGGTTTACGAGTACGACGACGGCCGGGAAGCGGCGTTCGACATTCATACCAGTTGGGTCATGCCCGACAATTTCCCCGGCTACGTCGAACAAGAAGTGCAGTTTCGTTTCGACAACGGCATCTGGAACGGCCACAGTCGGCGGCGCGGCGTGGAGTGCACGATCGAAGACAAAACGCCGATGGAAAAGAAAATTTCCGTGAACAATCACTATAACGGCGAGTTCCTTGAGCCGCACGGCGAGCGGACTCAGCGCGGATATGGCGTCGAAGTGATCGAGCGCTTTGTGCGCGAAGTTGGTTATGTCGAATTCGGCGGCGATACCGACGGGCGCGATGGGCGGTTGGACGAAGTCCGTGGGCTGCGTTACAACGACGTATCGGCCGACCGCCAAGTGGTCGCTATCGTCCAAGCGATGGAAGCGATCCTTGCCCGCCACGCGGCCGGCCAACCCGATTGTGTCGTGCGGGTCAATCAGCCCCAAGGTGGCCTCGTTCTTTACACTCCAGGATCCAACGAAGCGGAAGTTCTCTACGAACCGAAAGTCTAACGAGGAACTCACTCACGCGTGCATAGCGCGACAGTTCCTATCCACTAGCAGCCTTCACCCACCAAGAATCTCATGTCCGTCATTCCTGAATCCAGCGTCATCCAACATCCCAGCGAAGAACAGTCCAATGATTTGCGAGCGCGGGTCGATCAAGTTGAACCTCGGGCGCTGCGCACGTCGACTCCTTCCTTGGCCGTGATCGCCAAGAGTAGCGGGTCGTACCATTGGACTCTCGAAGGCCGCAAGCTGGCTGATTTTTCGTCGGGCGTGTTGGTCGCCAACTTGGGGCATAATCCCAATCGCTGGTGGAAACGAGTGCTGGATTATTTGCAGGTCAACACGGGCGATGACTCGGCCGAGTTCTGCCAAGCCGCCCCGCTCACCTCGTACAACGCGGTGACCGAACTGGATGTTCTGGCCAGTGAACGGCTAGTCGCCAATGTTCGCGATCAGCCGGGTGGGCAACGGGCCGAACAAGTGATGTGGGCCGCCAGCGGTAGCGAAGCGATTCAAAAAGCATTGTGGTCATCGATGGCGCGGCGGCCGGACGAGGACATTATTCTAGCCACGCGCAAAGGTTTTCATGGCAAGAAGGGACTGGCCGGCGCGACGACCGGCAGTGAAAGCGACGCGGACCGCGACCCGCGCGTTCATTTTCTCACCTTTCCCACCGAGGAATGCATCGACCTGGAACGGCGTCGACAACCGATTGACTTGTCCGTCTACCGCCAAGAATTGAAACAGATGTGGGAGCAGTTTGGTTCACGGATTTGTTGTCTGTTAACGGAACCTTACCTCGGCGGCGGCGGCTCGTTTCATCCGCAAAAGGAATACCTGCAACTGCTGCAAGAGTTTTGCCGTGAGCACGATGTCCTTCTTATTCTCGATGAGATTCAAGCCAACTTTGGCCGCACCGGGCCGATGTACGCCTTTACGCATTACGGGATCGAGCCCGATATTGTCTGCCTGGGCAAAGGCTTGGGGAACGGTGTTCCGGTTAGCGCGGCGGTTGGCCCGGCGGCCGTGTTTGCTTCATTGAACTACGGCGAAGGCTCGGACACGTGGAGCGCCAACCCGCTTTCTTCGGCGGCGGTGCTGGCCACACTGGATGAATTTGAAACGACGAACGTCATCGAGCAAGGGCAGCAACTGGCCCAAGTCATCGAAGAGGGTTTAGTACGGCTCAAGCAAACGCCCGTGGTCAATTACATTCGCGGCGAAGGCTGTGTGTGGGGAGTTGAGTGCGCGGCGTTGGGCAGCCACTCCGCAAACGAAGTGGCCAGCGCCTGCGTTGAAGCCTGTTACCTAGGCGACGATCAGGGCAACGCGATTCACTTGCTGGGCCCCTTGGCCGGTAACGTGATTCGGGTCAGCCCGCCGTTGGTAATGCCGCTGGACGAAGCCAAACGGTACCTAGATGTTATGTACAATGTTTTTTCTGAAGTAGGTGAACGAAGCGAGCTTCAGTAACCAAACGGTCGAGATCAATTGGGCGAAGATCGAAACGGGTTCGGGTGAAGAGGTGGCCTTGTTAGGCGAGCTGGATTTCTAATTCGCGTTGAAGAAATCCGGCCTGCTATTTTGGGGCAAGATAAGTCATTCGGCGCTGGACGCCATCGCCCTTCCGCGCCGAGGGATGAAGATCGTCGGCGCGAATTCCAAATCGATATTTGTGGGGACCGTCACGCAACATAACCAAGCTGTTCAAAATCAGATTCGCCGCGACTGGCGATTCGGTTGTGGACAGCACGGTTCGATAAACGGGGACCGGGTCGGCTTGGCCAATCAGTGCAAGGAATTCGGCCGCGCGTACCCGCACCAGTAGTTCCGGATCCTTGGAGGCCAGCTTGCGTGCCAAATCAGCCATCGGCGTGGCCGCTTGACCGTGACTGCTGCAGGCGATGAGCCCCCAATAGCGCTGCCAACGTTCGTCTGATTTCAGTGCTTGCGCCAGTCGCGGTTGCGCCTTGTCGAATGAAAGCAAGCTCAGGTCGGCGATGTCAACCAAGGCGGCGATCTCGGTTTTCTGGCGCTGCCCAAATCGTGTCGGATTGTCAATTGCCGCGGCAACCAAGTGGCTCTCTGGATACAGGCTCAAATCCGGCAAGTCCTTGACGCGATCAGCCAGTCGATTGCGCAAATCCAGCAATTGGCCGGAATAGTTTGGATCGGCGGCCAAGTTGGACGTCTCATAGGGATCGCGTTCCAAGTCGTAAAGCGCCTCGGCCGCGCGAGGTTCGAAGAACTGCCTCTGGCGGGCGTTTAGCTTCCCCGCACGATACAGTTCACGCCACTCGGCATAGGCCAGCATGCGATAGCGATAGTTGTTCTGCAGTCCGTCGTAATTGAATGGCTGATAGCTGCGGATGTATTTGAATTTCCCTTTTCTTAGTGAGCGGACAAGATCGCACTTTTCGTCGAAACGGTCGGCGTAACCAAACGCCTCGTCGCGTCGCTCGACCTCCCCAGTTTTAACGTCCTGGCCCAAGAACGGGCGGCCGTCCACTTCCTCGGGAACTTTGATTCCCGCCAAGCTAAGCACGGAGGGGCCAAAGTCAATGAAACTGACGAATCCCCGCTGGCGAGTTCCCAGCTTTGCATCGACGAGATTCACCCAGTTCTTGGGAACGCGAACGACCAGCGGAACATGCAACCCCGTCTCGTAGACATACCCCTTGCTGCGCGGCAAGACGCCGCCGTGATCGCCAAAATAAAATACGAAGGTGTCTTCCAGCAGGCCGTCCTCTTCGAGTTGATCGATGACGTTGCCGATCTGCGCGTCGATCTGCTGAATGCGGTCGTGGTAGCGGGCGTAGGTATACCGAAACGTGGATGTGGGCGGATGGTGCGGCGGGATGAAGACCGTGTCCGGATCGGTGCCGGTCTTTTGCTGCCGCATTTGTTCGGCGGAAAAGTGCAACGAGCTTTCATGCGAGGCACCGAAGCTTTGCATGTGAAAGAAAGGCTGATCGGCCTTTCGGCCCCGCCAACTCGCTTTCGCCGACGATGCGTCCCATACTCCTTTGCCTTCGATCGCGTTGTAGTCCTTCTTGCGGTTATTGCTGGTGTAGTAGCCCGCTTGGCGAAGATAAGCGGGGAACATACGCAAGTCACCCGGAAGCGGCACGGTCACCGAGCGACGATGGAACTGCGTGCCGATCCGCGGCCCGTAACAGCCGGCCATTAACGTGGTTCGCGCGACACTGCAAACGGGGCTATTCGAAAAGGCATGCTCGAACACGAGACCATGTTTGGCGAGTGCTTCGATGCGGGGCGTCTCCGCGCCATGCTCATCAAACAATTTTAGGAAGTGCTTTGAGTTATCCTCGGACAAGAGCCATACGACGTTGGGGCGCTCCGTCGCACGGGCGAGGTTTGCCAGCAGAATCGTAAAGACCAAACAAGCGGTGCGTAGAATCATGATTCAATCACGAGGTGGTGGATGAGTGAAGAGTGGCGGGCAAGCGCGCCTGGGGTCTATATTAGGAAGGAATGTAATTGAATGCACATCATAACAGCCGTGCGGCAGAGACCCCCTCTAGCTCCCCCTTGGCAAGGGGGAGGACTGGAGCCAGTCTTCCGCGGAACGAACGTCCACGGTTGCCTCGATGAATTCCTTAGGGACCAGCGTCGGCCAGTAGGCGAACACGGGACGCACGGGGCTTCTTCCCGACGCGTAGCCGGCCAGTCCAGCGGGGCCGCTGGTGATTAGCGGGGCGATCTCCTTGGTGAATCGCTCGACGGTCTCTCGCCGTTCGTCGGCCACCGACAATCGCATCACAACTTCCCCGGGCGCGGCAGTCGGTTCTCGCGATTCCTCAAGCGGTACCGATTCGCCGACGCCAAAACACTCGACATGCGTCCGTTTCGCTTCATGACCGGCTCGTTTCAGACGAGCAAAGACCATGTCCGCGCTGGCCCTTGCCTTGTCAACACAATCGTCGCCGTAAACGACCAACTGAGAACTTGCCATGTAACCGTTGCGGTAGGCCAGCGAAACCTTGTAGCTATCGGGAGCTTCGCGTCCGCTGGCGCTTCGAACAGCGACACGATCGGCACCTCGATCCTCGACTTCGACCGTCGTGAAATCGACGTCGACATCGGGCGTGAGATAGTGGGCGGGATCTCCGATTTCGTAAACGAGCTGCTCAACGACCGTCTGACGGTTGACGACTCCGCCGCTGGTTTTAGTTTTGGTAATGAGGCTGTCGCCGCTGGCTTCCATTTCCACGATTGGATAGCCGACATCCGCCAGATCGCGGTCTCGCCAACGCGTGGAATAGCCTCCGGTAACCTGCGCGCCGCATTCGATCAAATGCCCGGCGACACTCGCTGCCGCCAACCGGTTCCAATCATCCCAAGGCCAGTTGAAATGAGACACCACGGGACCAACCGTCAGCGATGCGTCGGCGACTCGACCCGTGATCGTGATGCGCGCGTCTCGCGACAAACACTCCACGATAGGCGCGGCTCCCAGGTAGGCATTGGCACAAACGATTGGCTGCCTCAGGTCCGTCAACGGCTGACCGGTCTCCATGTTTTCAAAACCGCAACCCGCGAGTTGTAGTGCGTCCAGACGCGGAAGAAGGTCGTCCCCCTGGACAACTCCGATGATCTCCTTCTTCAACCCTTCGCGACAGAGTACTTCGCTGACGGCCGCGGCGCAAGCCGTTGGATTCACTCCGCCCGCGTTGGTCACGATTTTCAACCGAGGCTGCTGCTTCAGCGCGGGGCATAGGCTCCTCGTCACGTCGACAAAGTCCGTGGCGAACCCCAATGCCGGGTTCTTTTCCCGCAGGCGAGCGAGAATCGACATCGTCAATTCCGCCAAGTACTCCAGAGTTAGAAAGTCAAGCTCCGCTGATTCGACCAGCCGTCGTGGCGCATCGAGGTTGTCGCCCAAAAAGCCAGCCCCGTTGCCGATGCGAAGTTTGTTCATGAATGAATAAGTCTTGAGGTCGCCAATCGTAGGGCTACCGGTCAGCGTTGAGGAGTTTAATGAACACTTCGCGAGCGGCGGCGATTTGCGATTCGACATGCACCGTGTGCCGGCTGGGGATGCGGTTACGGCGTCGAATATCGGTGTGCAAGCGGTCGACCCATCCGACGAAATACTGGGCGTCTTCACGAGCGTCGATCGGATTCCCGTCGACTTCGACATAGACCGGACTTGTATGGCCAAAGACGGTTGGTTCGGGTTGATCGATGTGAGGCTGTCCGCCGGCCCGCAGCGCGATCCATCCTGATCGCGGAATCATGATTTCGTCGTCCAGGGTGATATCCGTGCCGTCGCCATCGATGGGTGCTTTTCCAACAACTTTTCCATTGTAGATGATCTCAACGCGATCGAGCGGGAATTGCGAAGTGACTCGTCCAACCACCTGGACCTTGCCGGGTGTAGAGAGTTTCACGGTGTCGCCCGGCATTTTTTCGGCAACGTGGAATTCTAACATGGGCGCGTTAGTGACGAACGACCGACCCGCTTGCAGGCCCTCGATCCACCGCTCGTAATTGAACACTCCGTCGACGTGCACATAGGCCCGGGCCGCCCCCGGTAGCCGGCTACGAACTCGGTTGAGAAAACAGTCGGTTCCAGCCGAGGCGGGAACGCGAAATCCGCAGTTGAGCAGCCGATACCACAATGGCAGAGTCGCCACGTGGTTGGAACCCATGACATCGATTGAATCCACCTTTCCCAGTGCCACGTCCAGCGGCAGCGACTTCGCGGAATAGGCACTTAGATAAGGGTCTTTTGGGTTGCTGGTCGGGTGAGTGTAGTTGACGTGCCCGTCTTGATCGTGTGTCAAGTCGGCGACATCGGCGTTGGTCGGATGATCGTGCGGATGCGTGGTTTGTTCAAATCCCGTAAAGATCGGTTCGACAAGCTGCTTCAAATTGAGCAGCGTCATGTGCCCCCAGATCGTGCTGCGAAACTCTTCGTTCCAATACAAGATCGTTTCCTTGGTGGAGAGCGGATCGGGGGAACCGCGAAAGTACTCGCGATCGAAAACGCCGTCGGCTTCCGAGTTGGCGACCATGAAGTTACAGACGGTTAGATCTTCACCCGCGCATTGGGCCAGCATCGTCCGCGGCGAGTTGTACCACTGGCCGTATCCATAGTTGGCGTGAATGTGGTTTTCGCCCGAATACCAACTACGGGCCCTTTGATTGGTCCAACGTTCCATGTCGACGACCAATGACGTGCTTTCACCGGCCTTGATCTGAACCTCGCGGCGAATCACGGGATACTCGGGGCCACGAGCCACCTTCACTTGATAACGCCCCGCCGGTAGATCGCATTGGGATCGGCCTGGACAGTAGAAGTGCAAGTTGTCGCGTTGCAGACGATACAAGGAGGCATAAGGAGCGAAGTGCTTGCCGTTGATTTGTTTGATAGAAACACGGGCCGCGACGGGTTGTCGTTGGTCGGCGTCGAAGACGCTCAGCGTCAGGCCGCCTGTTTCTTGTTGATATTCCATCCGCGCGACGGAAACCAACGCGTCTTGTTGAGAATGTAGGTCGCGTGCCACCAGGGCGGTGGGTCCCATCCGATTGTCGCTAAACAGCAGCCAGCGGCCATCCGGCGAACCGTTCGCGCGATCCTCGTCGGCTTGGCCGAACGTAAGCTTGGCCGCCCCTTTGTCGGGATCGGCAAGCGGCACTCGCCACACATCGTTGTGGACACCGCCAACATTGCTGACCACATACAGCGACTGGTTATCCGCCGACCAGGCCAGTTCGTACACCCGTCCCGGAAAGCGAGTGATCTTCTTCGTTTCGCCGCCTTCCGCTGGCACGGTCCACAGGTCGCATTGCGGTCCGTTGTTTCCACCTTGTTCGCCGCGAATGTCTTGAGTGGTGGCCAGCGCGATAGTCTTGCCGTCGTGAGCCAGTGCATATCGCAGTCCCCACGTGGACGGCCGGATTTCGGGGCCCAATTCACCCGACTTTCGATCCAACCAACAGAGCGAATACTGGCCTCCCGGGCGGCGAAACGTCCCCAGAAGTTTTTCATTCGTGGCGGAAAAGAACAACTTGTCCTTGGCCATGACCGGCTTGGGCAGTTTGAGCGGTTTGCCGTCTGCCGCTTGGATGATGTGAAGCGGTCCAGAGAATCCACCGCGGCCACGCATGAAAGCGATCAGCTTTTCGTCGTGCGACCAAACCGGTTCGGCGTCGAATCCAGGTTCACTGGTCAGCCGTGTCATTACACCGCCTTCGCGCGGGGTCCGCCAGATCGCTCCTTGATAAGAGAAAACAATCGACTGTCCCGAATCCGACAAGCGAGGAAACAACGCGCCCAACAGAATGGACCGGGATTCACTCTTGTCATTGCCAAGCAGATTCGGGGGCAAGCCGCCGGTGAAACTGACAATGGCGAACACCAACAAAACAGATAGGGGTCGACGCATGATTTGACTCGTGGCTGGCGATGGTGGCGGGCACGACCGTTGTTTTAGATTAACTTATTGGGCCGCGATTTGCTTGCAAGTGGAATGGGACAACGGCGATTTCGCGCAAGTCCGGCGATCAGAATCTTCGTTTGAGGTACAATGGCCAATGGTTCGCTCACTTGACCCTGCCATCATTCGCATTGATGATAGAACAAGTGAGTGAACAGAGGAACGGTCCCGCGTGCGGACATTCCTGGGTCAGAAATTCGTGACTCCGGCCAATACCAAAAACTATGTCGCGTACCGCAATTTTCGAAGCCAGCGTTGACTACTTCCTGAGCCCGATTGGTGAGTTTTTGGAAGACGACACGGTGACCGAAGTGATGATCAATCGCTTCGACCAGATTTACATCGAGCGGGCGGGCCGACTGCACAAGACGAACGCCCGCTTCGACAGCGAGGACGCGTTGCATTCCGCGATCCTCAACGTGGCGCAGTGGGTCGGCCGCGAGATCAATCTAGAGAATCCGATTCTCGATGCCCGGTTGCCCGACGGTTCTCGTGTCAACGCCATCCTCCCGCCCGGCGCTCGTAACGGCACTTGCATGACCATTCGAAAATTCAAACGGGGCGGCTTGACTCTGGAGGATTTGATTGAGTACGGCAGCCTGTCTGAATCGGCCCGCGAGTTTTTGGAACTCTCCGTCAGACTCCACAAAAACACCATGGTTTCGGGTGGAACCGGTACCGGCAAGACCACTCTGTTGGGAGCGGTGACGACCGCCGTTCCGGAAGAAGAGCGGATTATTGTCATCGAAGACACCTCGGAATTGAAGCTGATTCAGGAGCACTGCATCTATTTGGAAGTGCAACGTCCCGACCAGTTTGGCCGGGGCGGCATGACGATTCGTCAATTGTTCGTCAATTCATTGCGAATGCGTCCCGACCGCATCATCGTCGGCGAAGTGCGTGGCGGCGAAGCACTCGACATGGTTCAGTCGATGCTCAGCGGTCACTCGGGGGCGCTATCCACCGTCCACGCAAATTCACCTCGAGATGCGGTCATTCGCCTGGAAACGTTGTCCTTAATGTCCGATGTAGAAATTCCCGTTTATGTGGCGCGAGCGCAAGTCGCTTCCGCGATCCATTTAATCGTCCAGTTGAACCGGTTCGTCGAAGACGGGTCTCGAAAGGTGACGCGAATTACCGAAGTGCTGGGATTGGACGAAAACAACCAGTACCGCTTTCGAGATTTGTTCCAAACCAAAATGCGAGGACAAACGGACGACGGACGGGTTATTGCCGAACTGGTTCCGACGGGTGAGAAGCCTAGCTTTGCCAGCGAACCCCGTGAACACGGAATGGGTGCCAGGATCAATCATAGTCGTGAAGTCTGGGACTAATCCGCCGAAGGAATGTCCCCACCCGCGAAAAATCCCCGAATTGCGGGAGTTCTGCCGCGAATCCTTGGCGAATCCAGTCATTTTCGCGGCAAATTAGGCCGCTGCCTGGCCAGTTAATTCATTGCAACGTAATGGTTTTTTCTTGTAGAATTGAAGTGCTACCACTCGAACCGACGAATTTCACTAATACGCGGCCAATCTCATTCCAACAGGTGACCTCGCGGTGTCCAGGAAACGGTCAAATCGCGGACTCCGCATCGGGAAAGACAGGCGAAAAGGCGCTGCAAGCTTGGATTACGTCTTGATCATGGGCGTGATTCTGCCACTGGCAACCTTCATGATGTGGGCCGCCCCGCGAATCATGAACCTTGTTTACGAAATGACGAGTACTTTGGTTTCGTGGCCGTTTCTTTGAGGACGCGCGACTTAATCCCATCCAATGAACAACTAACTCTCAATTGATAAACACTCTTCTTCCTCTCAAGGCAGACTTGGTCATGGCGAACGAGAACAGAACACAAGAGGCCTCGTTGTGGAATCTGCTGAAAAAGATTCATCACGACGAAGAAGGTGCTGTTAGTCTGGAAACCATTTTGATTATTGCCGCCGTGGTGATTCCCATCTTGATCTTCATCATCAAGTTTGGCTGGCCGCGGGTGCAGCAGTACTTTGAAACCCAGATGGACAACTTGGAAACTAGCACCGACAGTGCCACCGGGGCCTAACGTAACAGAATGATCAGCACCGGACTTCTGCTGATCTTTCTGCTGATCGCCACATGGACCGATGTGCGCGGAGGAAAGATTTACAACTGGACGACCTACCCGGGAATCGTGGCCGCCCTGACGTTAAACGCTCTTGCCAGTTTCCTGGGTTCCGCAGGGTTGGAGGTGATCGGAGCCGTTGGAATCACCGACTGCTTGGTAGGACTCGTTAGCTGCGCGGCGGTGATGCTCGTTTGCTATGTCTGTTTTGCAGGAGGAGTTGGCGGCGGAGATCTGAAGCTGATGGCCATGACAGGCGCATTTCTAGGTCTCTTTTCGGGCCTGGAAGTCTGTTTGTGGACCTTTGTTTTGCAGTTCTGCGTGGCTTTGATTTATTTGATCTGGCAGCATGGTATCGCCCATCTGTTGCGAAGGAGTTTTCGCTACCTCGTTCACTTGGTTCGGCTGGGAGGTCGTTTTCCACTCACCGAGGAAGATCGCAAGCCGTTGAAACCGAAATTGTATTTGGCTCCCAGTGTCCTGGTCGCCGTTTGTATTGTTCAATTTAATCTTGTTCACTAGTTGGAGTACGGCCTTTGGCTGAAAGAACAGGCTAAATCCTGGACTCCAACCACCAGATCACGACAACCAACTAATGAGTCCCCGACAAATTCTAATCGACTGTTGGCCCTATTTAGCCGCCATCGTGGTCTCGGTTGTGATCATGCGGTTGCTGATCGCGTTCAGCGGCGCGCGAATTCGAGTTTCGCAGTTGAAAAAACTGCACGGCGACGAATCAGGCGGGGTGCAGAGCCTGGCCTTCGTGCTGACGATTCCCGTCTTCACAATGTTTCTGATGTTCATCGTGCAGATGAGCCAGTTGGTGATCGCTCAGGTTGTCATTCACTACTCGGCCTTCGCCGCCGCTCGCTCGGCCATCGTCTGGATTCCTGCCTATTCGGGCCAGGAATATGCCAACGAAATAGGCAACGGAAAGAGTCTCGTGAGCAGTGAAGGTTCCTTGGATGTCTACGAAATCAGCGAAGGGACCGAAAAGTACGAACGGATTCGACGCGCCGCGGCCATGGCCTGCATGTCGATTTGCCCATCACGGGATATCGGTGCAAGTTCTGGCGGCTCAAGCTCCGATGCGTTGACGTCGATCCAAAATGCCTATCTCATGGCGGCCCCCTCGCAGGAATCCAACGGCCAAATCGAAACAAGGCTATCCAACAAACTGAATTACGCATTGGGGAACACCCAGGTCACGATTCAAGTGCGGCACAAAACCGACTGGCCGGACGTGGCGTTTGACAACCCGAGTCTGTGGACGTTGACAAAGATACCCGCGCAAGGCCCCCCTCCGAATCCGCCAGGATTCGGCCGCGACTATTGGCAGGAGTTCACCGAGAACGAAATCGGCTGGCACGATCAAGTTGAGGTCCGGGTCGAACATAACTTCGCGATGCTTCCCGGCCCTGGCGGACTGATCGCGCTGCTGCCGCGTGCCGAGGGCGGCGGTCAAGGAACTCTGCGGCAGGGCTATTTGAAAATCGGCGATGCTTACGCCGTACCAATTACCGCCACGGTCCGGTTGCAGAATGAAGGCCAAAAGGCATTGCTTCCTTATTACCAATTTGGCGCGGGACCATGAAACTCGGCGGCTTTGCAATTCGATCTACTTGCCAGGCGTCGCGAGGCGCGGCCCGATGGGCGGCTGGCCTGCATCGCGACCAGCGAGGGACTATCTCCATCGCGTCGGTTTTTGCCTTGATCATGCTGACCATGCTGCTGGGCATGGTCATGAACTCGGTGCGGCAGGTGAACGAAAAGGTCCAAATGCAGAACGCCGCCGATGCCGCGACCTACGCGGGGGGCGTTGTCATCACCCGCAACATGAACACGATGGCCTTCACCAACCACCTGTTGTCTGACGTGTTCGCGCTGACCGCTTTTCTGCGTGAGTCGTATTATCGCAACGCTGAAAGCTTCACACCGGAAACACTCGACCACTGGGATCGGATCGCTCCGCACCTGGCGAAAGCACCTTATCAGCCGTTTGCCGAACTGGGCATCGCCATTCCTGGAAAGACGGAATTGGAGGGCGACCGAGATCTGGAGGCCAGCGCCGGCGACATGGTGTCGACTTGGGGCGACTGGCACTACGCCGTGGCCGAACCGATACTCCCCGTGATGGAGGCGATATTGGTGGAGGAGATGATTCCCAATTTCCAAACCGCCCTGGCCGAAAATTCCGGCTACTTGGCTCAGGCCGCCACCGATGAAATCGCCCGGCGGCATGGCGAAAGCTGGCCCCAAGACGCGGAGTTGCGCGGAGTGTTGTGGACCAACAGCGGCGTGCCGGTCGTCGAATCGGAATACTGGATCCTGCCTGTATCCCATCCCTTGGAATCCGACATTCATTTCACCCGGGCACGTGATCAGCGGCAAGAACTGGCCCGCGAATACCTCAGCCGTTGGAACGACGATAACGGTGGGCGAGGCGACAGCAACGACCATCAAAAGAAGCTGATGCGGTTCGATCGGCATGGGCGCATGTCGCAGTTCGGCAATCTGTGGCGGATCTTCACCCGCGGATATCTGAAGAAACTGTTGGAAGAAGAATATCCCGATACCAATTTGCCGTTCCAAATTCACGAAACACCCTACGACATGGGAGACGTCAATACCGCGGTCGAGTTCGACTACATGTTCGTGGGCGTCGTCTACCAAGAGGGAATGAACGAAGCCATGACGAGCGTGTTCAAGACTCCCATCGAGACAAACCGCCAGGCGTATGCGCAGATTTATGTCTTCATCCCGCGGCGAAGGATCATTTTTCACGAGAACATCCATGTGACCGTCGATCGTGGCGGCCTAACTCGGCAAGACTGGCACGAGTCGCGAGGGTGGGTCGAGATGCCACCCGACTCGGGAAACTGGGTCGAAGTCCGCAATTGGAGAACCGTCGGCTTAAATCGTGAATGGTATCCTGACCGGTGGAACCTGCTGAGTCAAAATTGGACCATGCAATTGACCCCCGCCACCAGCAGCGCGCTACCCGAGATCCTAAGTACCGCGCCCGATATTGACGGATTCGAAGTCCAGGCCCCCGACTATTCGGGCTTGAGCGTGGAAGATATTTACTGGCTCAGCAATCATTGAAATAGCAAGTCGCTCGAACATCGTGATGAACAGAATCCCTTCCACCCGAAATCGCCACAAACGCCGCGGGCTCGCGCCCATGGAGTTGGTGTTGTGGTTGCCGATTTTGTTATTTGTGATGGCCCTGATGATCAACTTCGGGACGTCCGCCGCTTGGCGGGTCCGCGGGGAAATCATGGCCCGCGATGTTGTCTGGATCGAGCGGCACCATGAAGACGAGAATCGCGGACAGTTTCCGGCGGCGGTCACCTGGCCCGATACGGGCGGCAGCGCCTCACGCACGGACGATGATCCGCTGGAGGTTCTTTCAGACCGGTCGATCTATGACGACACCGATATCGTCGTGCGAGGCCCGACGTTGAACGACGGCAAAGTCACGGTGAAAGAGCTTTTTGAACCCGATATCGAAGGGGCTTATCTGGGGCGAGCCCGTATTGAACGCCCCTATCCCTTCTTGGGTCGGCTCGGATCCTACGACAGCGGGACCATCGAACACCCGATGCTCGAACGCATGTGGCAGTCCTCGGAATATGGGTACGGCAAGTATAGTTTTTTGCCCGATCGCAGCTACTACGAATTTGGACGAGCTCAGCGAATTGGCTTCCCCAATCGCTTGCGGCGGATCAGTGTCCTTTATGAATGGGATTCGCCCGATCTTGAGGCACCTTTTGACCAGGCGTGGCAAGCGGCCAGACAATACGAAAACGCGAATCGCGCATTGGATGTATTGGACGGACGCGACCAGTGGACCGCCTACTTTCGAAAGTACCGGAGTTTTGGCGGCAGTTTTTATCCGCGACCAAATATGCGCGTCGTGGAAACCGACCGGGAGATTGTTCGCAAAACTGCGGTGGAACGATACCTGATCGATTACCTGGATGCGAGCGGGGAAGTGCGGCTGGGTGCAATTTGTCTCATCCCTCGTCGGCTCGCCAACAGCTTCTCGGGTTATTTCTCTTCGGTGCGTGCCGAAATCAATCGGCGGCTAGATATCCTGCGGAAGCTGCCACCCACCGGGGCCACCGCCGCGCAGATCGCTGCCTTGGAAGCGGACCTTGAATTGGTCGAGCAACGCCTGGACGAAGTAAAAGCTTTCCAGGCGATGATCCCAGGGATCGAAAAGGCGCTCAAAAAGTCGTCGCCCGCGGCGGCAATGTAAGGGCCACCGAGGGACCTCGACGATGACGTCAAATCAGCAGGCGGGGCCAGGCAATTCCTCCGACCCGAACTCCGGCCCTTCACCGCGCGCGCGGCTTTCCAAACGTTGGACGGCGTGGGCCACGAATCTGCTGGCCAGCGGCATAATCCTCATTGCCGGAGTAACCTTTGGGCGACAGGCGATTCAGTGGATGTCGGCCGATCCGCTGGGGACGGGCGATCTTTCCAAACCAGTCGTCGGCAGGGCGCAGCCGAATTTCGAGCATTTGACCCACGCGCTTCAGTTTGGCGACAGCGACTTGGAAGCGTCCTGCGAGCGGTTAAGTGGCCCGGCCGAGGATGTCGTTAAGCGGCTGCACGTGCGGACGCGGGAGATTGTGCGATCCACCGACCCACTCGACGAGTTGCCCGGCCCTGGCGTCGCCCGCTGGCTGAAAAAGGTTTCTCAAGAGGATTTGGTCGAATCCGAACCCGGCAAATGGCAGATTTATGCCCAGCAAATGCCGCTGCCGGTGGTCATTGGCGTTCGGATTGCGGCATCTCCCGGCACGCCGGCAAGAGACCTGCAAGTTGCCGTTGGCCGCCGCCGCGTGGTATGCTGGTCTTTAGCTTTTCCTAAGGGACCCGTTGCCGACAACGGTACTACTCAGTGGTCGCTGTTCACATTTGTCCGTGGGCGCGAAACTCCCAATGCTGATCGTTTAGGGATCGCGTTGCCGGAAGGTTTTCAGCGCACGATGTCCGTCGGGTCGGGAGAAAGCTCGCTGATTGGATTTCGCGGCGGCGGCACTCCCCGCGACGTGATGGAACATTTTGACGCAGTGGCCGTGAAACAAGATTGGCAAAGACGAGGCTCCTGGCAATCGGGCCAACAAAATTGGCGCTGCTGCTTCACTACCAGGGAAGAGCAAACGCTTCATGTGACTTTTTCCCAGGATGGTGACCTGGTCATCAATGGAATGATCATGTTCGTTCGACCTAAAGAAACTCACGCCGGAGAAAAAACTCAATGAAGGGTCTTACCGGACTGCTTGTTGCCGGAGCGATGGGTCTGTTGGCGATTGGCGTCAACATGGCGTATCTCACCACTAAGATAAAGAACGTAGAAACGATTGACTTCATTGGTATTCGCCAAGATCGCTCGATTGATGCCGGCAAAACGTTGAAACAGGAACACTTCATCAAGGTGAAGTTGCCCATCGATCGGGCCCAAAATCTCGACAAGTTCGTCTACTTGTGGGCTGACATTCAGTTGGTGGTCGGCAGACCCACGGTGCGAGCGTTGCGTGGCGGCGACTTACTTTTACTGGCCGATACACAGACGCCGGCGGAGGAACTGACCCTGGGCGAGAACGAGGTCTTGTTGCCGATCGATGTGGGCTCGCGCAGCCCGCTGATCGAACCGGGCGACCAAGTGTCGTTCATCGTGCCTAGCGCCCCCACTAGCCCCGGGCCCAGCGTCCGCCCGGGTCCGACCGACCCCGAGGAGCCGTTTGACGGCGGACCCGGTGGGGCGTTCAAAGTTCATGGTCCATTTCGCGTGGCGGCGATTGGCAGTCGCATCGGATCGGCCAAGGTGGCGCGGGCACATCGGATTCAAACCCGAAATTCAAATCAGTTGGGCATCGTTGTGAAGACCGAGGGAGCTAAATACGAAGCCAAGGCGATGTCGCTGCTGCAGGCGCTAAGCACCGTGAACTCCCGCAGCGTCACGGCGGTACTCCATTCCAGATTCGACGAATAAACTACGCCGCGCGAAGCCACGACCCAAAATGAAGATCTGGTTTAACAAAGTTAACGAGAGTCGCCGTTCGATGCTTGAGGTCGAAGACGGCGAGATTGAAATCGGACGTGATCCGACCAACGGCCTCGTGTTGCGCAGTCCGCTGGTTTCCCGCCGCCATGCCGTCGTCCGCCGCCTAGATGGCAACGGCGAGTTGGAACTGGAAAACGTTGGCGTCAACAGTTGCTTGGTGGGTGACACCGAGGTGCTGGGCGGCGAGCGGATCGTGTTCGACATCGGCGTGAAGGTCCGCATCTGGCCGTATACGATCAGTTTCGAGACCGAATCCAAGGTGGCGATCTCGAAGACCGAACTGGAAGCCCATTTGCGTTCGATCATTGCCGACCTGGAACTGAAGATCCACAAAAAGTTGCTGGAACGGCTCGACCTCTTTGAAATGGAATCGATGGGTGGCGACCTCTCCGACAGCATCATGCTGTTGGAGAACAATATCGAAGACGTGTGCCGTGATCTGAATGTCTTCGGCGATAGCAACGAGACGTTGCTGGAAGAAGTCAACGGCCTGGGCCTGCGGGACCACTTGATCAACCAGTTGATCATGGAGCAAGGTGACGACGACATCTTCGATTTGGCGGCGCTAACGTCCAACGAATTCGACATTCCGCTGACGTTGGTTCCCGAACGCGAAACGGAACTGCACAGCCTGCTGAAATTTCTGCGTGAAAAACTGAAGCTGGAAGAACTGCCGGACATCACGGGTAAGATCCATCGCGTTGAAGAGCAGTTCGACGACCACTTCCATCTGGTCCGGCCCCATCTGCACGCCGAGTTGCGCAAGTACCTGATTCTGCGGATGCTGAAGAAAGACCTGAAAGATATCGTGTTCGGATTCGGCCCGCTGCAAGATTTGCTTCGCGCCCCCACGATCAGCGAAATCATGGTCGTTCGCAGTGACCAAATCTACGTCGAAAGCGAAGGCATCATTCAGAAGTCGGGCCGCCGCTTCATTTCCGAAAAAGTGACCGAGTCGATTATTGAAAGAATCGTCGCCCAGGTCGGGCGGCGTATCGACAAGAGCCAACCACTGGTCGACGCGCGGCTGCCGGACGGTTCTCGAGTCAACGCGATTATCCCCCCGTTGGCCCTCAAGGGACCCTGCCTGACCATTCGGAAATTCCCCATTCAGCGGCTAACGATGGACGATCTGATTGGCTTCGGGTCGATCACCGAGTCGGCGGCCAAGTTCCTGCGGGCGTGTGTGATTGATCATCGCAGCGTTCTCATTAGTGGCGGTACGGGTTCCGGCAAGACGACCATGCTGAATGTGACCAGCGGTTTTATTCCCTACCGGGAGCGGATCGTCACGATCGAAGACACGTCGGAACTACGACTGCACCAAGAGCATGTCGTGTGCCTGGAAAGTAAACCGGCGAATGTGGAAGGGACGGGGGCCTACACGATTCGGGATCTCGTTAGAAACGCCTTGCGCATGCGGCCGGATCGAATCATCGTCGGCGAGTGCCGAGGCGGCGAAGCACTGGATATGATTCAAGCCATGAACACGGGCCACGATGGTTCCATGACGACGATTCACGCCAACAGTTCGCAAGAAGTCATCGAGCGGCTGGAATTGCTGATGCTGATGGGCGCGGATCTTCCCATGAGTTCGATCCATCGGCAGATCGCTTCCGCGATCCATCTGGTCGTCCACATCGACCGCTTGCCCAGTGGGCGGCGCGTGGTTAGTCAGATAACGGAAGTGACCGGCCTACACCCCGAAACGACCGATGTGATGTTGAACGACATTTTCAACCGTCGTGACGGTAAGTCGTTGCGTCCCACGGGCAACTTGCCGTCGTTTATCGATTCACTGGTGGCCAAAGAGTTGTTGGAATTGGAGTTTCTCTACGCCGACAAAAAACTGGAGGCAACCTAAGACGCTGATCGCTCGGCGATCATGGCGTTTTCGTTTTGTTCGCGGAGCGAGCAACGACTTCCCCGACGGCACCGAAGTTTCGTCAAATGAGACAATTTTTTAGAATTACGGCGTGCATCCTTTGATCGACCCACTTCTTATAGCGACTTCCGTTGCAACCGGTATCTGCGTGGCGGTACTAACGTTCGCGAGTCGTTCGAATTACTCCCAGTTTCTCGATTTCGTAGAACGCGATTTGGCGTTCCGTCTTCGCAGCCTGCGGGCTCCCACGAAGAACTTGCGGCGCTGGCTCAATTTTTGGGCGGGCCTGACGCTGACCATTTTCGTCGTCATGAGTGTGCTGGATGTGCTGCCCATAGGCGTCTTGGTAGCCGCCTTGATGTCAACGGGACCTTGGTATCTCATTCGCCGCTGGTCGGACCGTCGACGCCAAAAGATCGAAGACCAACTGGCGGACGCGATGGTAACCTTTTCCAGCGCGATTCGGGCCGGCATGTCGATCGCCCAAGCCTTGGAGATGCTGACGCAAGAATGCCCCCGCCCGATCCGCGACGAGTTCCGACAAATCGTTGGCGAGTATCAAATGGGCAAGCCGCTGGAACGGACGTTGACCGAGGCCAAAGAGCGGCTGCGCAGTGAAAATTTCATCCTCTTCGCCGCGGCCCTATTGGCCAGCCGCGAGAGTGGCGGAAGGCTGAACGAAACCGTGGAACGAATCTCGACTTCGGTGCTGGAAGTACAGCGGTTGGAGCGAAAGGTCCGCTCGGAAACCGCTCAATCCCGCAAATCGGCCGTGTACATGGCGATCATTCCCCTGTTCATCTTGATCGTGTATTCGTTTGTCGACCCAGACAACGTGGGGCTATTCTTTTCCCGGATTGAGGGGCAGATCATGCTCAGTGCTTCCATCCTGCTGAACGTGATTGCTTATGTTTGGGCCGTGAAAATTTTGAACCCGGAAATTTAGCGAGGCGCGGTCTTGGACCGGTTAAGTTGAATGGAAAACGCACTCGATTTTGAGACATTCCTGCCTAGCCTTGCCATGGGTGGCGCGGTGTTTCTGGCCGTTTGTTGGCTGCTGGCCGCTCTCAGCACGGATGACCTGGCGCAAGCGCAAGACGAATGGCGGTATGACATCAGCCGCATCAACGAGCTGCGCCGGCACGACTCGATGTTTCGCATGTTCCAACCCGTGATCCGATTCTTTGCTCGTCTGAACCGGGGAGTGTTTCGCGATCAACTGCCGGAAATCTATCGCGAGATTCAGGCGGCCGGCTTGTCGCGATTTTGGTTGCCCGAAGAGTACCTGGCCCGCATGCAACTGATTTCGCTGATGATGTTTCCAATTTTTTTGTATTCCTGCGCCTATTTCATGGGTGCGATGGGCAGTGTCACCGCATTCATGCTGTGCGGAGCGGCGCTTTGGCTAATGCGGCGAAGACTCAGCAAACAAGCGGTCAAGCGCCTGGTCCTCATCAAGAGACGGATGCCGTTCTTTTTGGATTTGCTGACTCTGTTGATCGAAGCGGGTTCCAGCTTCACTTTGGCCCTAAAGCAGGCCGTCATTGAATTCGAAGGCCATCCGGTCGCCGAGGAATTCGGCCGCGTGTTGACCGATATGAACATGGGCAAGGCACGAACCGAAGCCTTTGACAATATGCGAGAACGGCTGAAAGATGACGAAATCACGGCCATCGTGGGGTCGATCATTCAGAGCGAAGAGTTGGGCACGCCGATTTCAAATATTTTTCGCACGCAAGCCGATGTGCTGCGGGTGAAACGAAGCCAGCGGGCGGAAACCATCGCCGGCGAGGCGGGAGTCAACATGTTGTTGCCCGGAGTTTTGGTGATGGCTTCGACCGTGATCATCATCTTGGGACCCTTTCTGCTAAACTATATTGAGTTCGGCCTTTGAATCTAGAATTGCCGAGTTGGTTCGGAAAAAATGCCAGTCAAAGTTAGTTGTCCTAGCTGTGGAAAGGAACTCAACGCTCCCGATTCAGTAATCGGGAAGAAGGTCAAATGTCCGCGTTGCCGTCAGCAGTTTCCAGTAAGTGCCAATGCGCCTCCCGTGGCCGCAAAAGTCGCTCCCACACAGCCGGCGGGATCCACTTCGCAACCGCCCTCGGCGGGCTACTACCCTCCCGGATTTATACCTCCCGGAACTGAACCCGCCCCATCTGAAACGACGGCCGCCCAGCCACCACGTCCGCCCGAGAACGGTAACGGCATTGGAACGTTGCCACCCGGTTCTCATGCCGTCCCCGTGGCGAAGTCGAACAACTTGCAGCCTGAACCTCCAATCGCAAGTCCGGATACCCCGCGCACCGCGCAACCGATTCCGCAGCCGCCGCCCGCGGGCTCGGCTCCGCCCGATGCGATCGCACCCGGAAACACGGCGGCACCCCGTACCGCTCAGCCAATTCTGCAACCGCCAACAACGCCATCTCCACCTGTCGGGTCCGCGCCAGGCCAGTCAGGTGCCGCGCCTCGAACGGCTCAGCCAATTCTGCAGCCAATTCCGTCACCGACGGCCGCTCCACCAGCCCCTCCGAATTCAACGGCCGCGCCGCGCACCGCGCAGCCCATTCTTCAGACAACCGGGAACGAAGTTGCCAAGCCACCGGACGCCGCGCCGCAAAAGACAGATTCCAAACCGGCCGCCGCGGATCCCCTGCAGGCTCCTTCCGAGCGAAAGGTAAAGTCGGCGAAATTCGTCAGTGGCGGCGCGGCCTTGACGCGAATCATTTTGGGAGCCGACGGAACGCTGCCCGAACTGGTGGTTCATGAGGGAACGAAGCCCGAAGCCGAGAAGAAGGATCAGCAAAACTCGAAACCGATGCTGATGGCAATCGCCCTTTGCTTTAGCGCGGTCATGTCGGTCTTGATGTTGTTTGTCGACACTCAGCCGAGCCAGTCGCGTTCGCAAAAGAAGTCCGAAGCCCGCCAGCATCTCGCCAAGTACTACATTGGCGACGGTTCGCTGCGCTATCAGCAGATCGTGCGAAACGCCCTGGCCGACAGCAATCACGGCAACGAGCGCGCGGCACGAGCGCGATACCGTCAACTGCTGAAAATGCTTTACTCCGAAGACCACTCACATTCCATCGGACTCACCGGCCCCAAAAGCGCGCTTTCTCCACCCAGCGACCATGACCTGGAAGAAAAACTCTCCATTCTTTTAAGCAACTAACCTATGACTCGCAATTTTAAAGCGGCCCTATTCGGCTGCGCGGCGGCGGTAATGACCTTATTCTTGACGGGCACCCGCGCGGACGATGGGAAACAACAAGTCACCGAAGGTCCGCCCCGGATGATCCTTGAAAAGGGCGCGGGTGAAGGGCCGGCCTGGCATCCCAAGCTGGGCATGCTGTTTAGCGGCGGGGGCCACATCCAACGGCTGACCCGCGACGGCCAACTTACCGTCTATCGCCACGACGCGGGAACCAACGGATTGCTCTTTGACCCCCAGGGTCGCTTGCTGGCTTGCGAACCAGTTCGGCGGCGGGTCACACGAACCGGCACGGATGGGAAGATAGAAGTGTTGGCCAAGCTCTACGGCGGAAAAAAGTTCAATCAGCCCAATGATATTACCGTTGATTCACGAGGTCGAATCTACTTCTCCGACCCGCGTTACGGTGACCGCTCGGGAATGGAGCAAACCGACAAACAGGGGCGACCCATCGAAGGCGTTTATCGAATTGATCCCGGTGGCGACGTCACGCGAATCATCACCCATGAAGTCGACCGCCCCAACGGCTTGTTGGTCACGCCTGACGATCGCTACCTGTTTGTAGCCGACAACAACAATAACGACGTGGACGGAGCGCGAAAGCTGTGGCGGTTTGAATTACAAGAAAATGGAACCGTCGATATCAAAACCCAGACCTTGGTGCATGATTGGGGTAAATCGCGAGGTCCCGATGGAATGGTACTCGATCAGCGGGGTAATCTTTACGTCGCGGGCGGCACCAACAAGCCGAACTTGCCGGCCGAGACCAATGAGCGTAAGGGCGGCGTTTACGTTTTTTCTCCCAAAGGCAAGTTGATTGAGTTCATTCCGATCCCTCGCGATGAGGTCACCAACTGCACCTTCGGCGACGAGGATCTAAAGACACTCTACATCACCGCCGGCGGTACCCTGTGGAGTGTCCGCACCAAGTTCACGGGGCGGGTGCCGTGGCCGAAACGCTCGGATCGTTGATTCATGGACGGATTTGAAATCGCCCTTACAATGGCGGTATGTCCACGGAAGCTCCAGCGAAAAAACCGATCACCGATTCGCCCTGGTTTTGGGGCTACCTATTCGCCACGGCCGGCCTGGTCGCGCTGATGCTGGTAACGCCCAAGTTCGGTGATCGGCAAGCTCAAATCGAAAGACAAATCCAGGGCCGGCAGCGGGCACTGCAACAAAGCCAAGATGAAACCCCGACCACGGCCATGTCGGATAGCGACCAT
>JAJDEH010000391.1 GCA_029259935.1 Planctomycetota bacterium | reverse complement strand
AAAATCCCACGATGAGTGAACAAAAAGCTGAGCGTAGTTCACGCCGCGAAAGCGAGCGGCCGCTCGCCGAACGCGCGCGACCCGGGCTGGCGAATTCAGCCAGAAAAACATTCAGGGTTCGCTTGTTTTGGGGCTAGTGGGCCGGTCGGATCGCGCGGCGGGGAACTCTGATAGTAGCTCCTGTCGTAAAAATCTTGGCACCATTCCATAATGTTGCCGTGCATGTCGAACAGCCCAAAGCGATTTGCCGCATGACTGCCGACCGGTGCCGGCCGACGCAAGTTGTTTCCTTGGTTCGTCGTTCCATAGGGAGACGTGCCGTTGCAGTTGGCTTGGCTGCCGTCCAACTCCGAACCGAAGGAAAACGGAGTGTCGGTGCCGGCGCGACAGGCATATTCCCACTGCGCTTCGGTCGGTAAGTGATAGCCGCTTCCACCGAGGACGCGGACCTGAGCCGACTGGATCCGTCCCGCTTTGCGCTGGACATCGCGCAGCTCGTAATACGCCGCTCGCCCATCCCGTTCGCTCAATCGATTGCAAAACTCAACCGCATCGAACCAACTGACGTTCTCGACGGGGAACTGCCGCGTGTCGAGTCCCTTGATGCGTTCGCCACGGCTCGATGAACGTGAGGACGGGGCCTGGGCGGCGAAATGGCTAGGATTGCTGCCCATCACTCGCGCGTATTGCGATTGAGTCACTTCGTGAATTCCCATCAGGAATGGCCGGCTGATGGCGACGCGATGTTGATGCTCGAAGACTCTACGTACTTCCGACTCCGGTGATCCCATCATGAATTCACCTGCCGGAATTACGGTAAACACGATTCCTGACGAGCGGCTAATGTACGGTTTTTTCGGCATGGCGTGCGTGCGCGGCAGGTCGAGAATCGTGACCCGGTCTTTGTTGGACACGAAGTGCGGATTCTGGACCCGATCCTCTCCGCCGGCGATTCTGGGGCCTGCCAGCGGAACTTCGCCGCGCACGTACTCGACCAGTGAACCCCACGTCAAGCGATCGCGACGGTTGCGCGCCTTGCCGCGCAAGCCCTCCAGCAAGAAATGAGTGAACACTCCGTGACGGATTGCGTCATCCGTCGATTCCCACGACTTTTCTCCCGCTTTGGCGCTGAACAAGATGCTCACGCCGCGCGGTATCCGTTTGGCGGTGCTGCCGTCGACTCCCTTGCCCTTTGCGGGGTTGTTGCGGCAGGCGTCGATGACCAGCAGGTTGTGCAGCGAACCGCTCTTCTCGTCCAACTGCTTGATCACCCAATTGATCGAAAGCATGGTCTCGGGGCGTTTGTTGATGGCGTCGTAGGGACAAAAGAACGGGATCTCCTCTCGGCGATCATCTTCGACGGTCAGCAATTGCTGTCCATGGCCGCTTAACGCCACGAACACAATGTCGTCCTTTCCCAGCCGCTCCGCCTGGGAGACGAAGTTAGAAAACGCCGTCTTCAGTTTGTCGCGCGAAGCGTTCTCGCCGGTGATACTGGTGACATCGAACCCCAATCGCTTGAGCTGCTTGGCCAGTTCACCGACGTCGTTGTGGGGAAAGTCGAGATTCTCCATCGTCTTGTGACGATAGTCGGCCACTCCCGCCAGAAACGCCAGACGCGTTCTTGGCTCCTCCGCGGATGCGGAAGCGACACACAACACGGCCAAGATCGAAAAAAGGTTAGATATGGTTCGCATCACTGTGTTCACCGGTCGGTAGATCCTGTCGGCGCTAGCGCTCGGGTGGAATCACCTCCACGGCCCTTCCTTGCTTTAGAACTTGTGCGACCTTTTGGAACAGCGTGAGGCTGCTCCCTTCTTCCCACGTGTCACGTTTGATCGTGCGGCCATTGGCCACGCCGAGCAATTCTCGTTGCAATGCGGAACCGGGAGCTTTGATGGCCGCCTTGAGCAACTCTTCGGACATGCCGATTTCGGCGGCGAGTGTCCGCAGGTCTAGTTCCCTCACCAAGAATTGCTTCGCGACCGTGCCCACGGGTTCGACAAGATGGCCATCCTCGCCGAGGTTCGGTTCAAATTCTTTCAAGAACGGCAAGGTCGCGTCGGCCACCGCCCGCCGAAACCGCTCGTCGTCGCGATCCATCAGCACGTCCAACTCCGGCCGGTCGAGATACAAGCGCCTGACCAGCCGCCGAGCCTGTGGAGAGAATCCCGCAATGCCATACCGCACGTCGTCCTTGAATTCACGGTTAAGGCCCTGCCTGTGACAGGCCATGCAAGACAGTCCGTTGACGATCACTCCATTGCCCCGAGTTTTGGCCCGGTCTTCGACCACGTCGGGCGGCCCGAACGTAATCCGCCGGCCCGCCGCATCGACCAACAAGTAACCGTGCATTCCGTTGGGCAAATGGAAGATGATCTCGCCGCCATCATGCTGGAACTCCAACCGCGAGAATCCGCGACCCTTGAACGTGCCGACCGGCCCTAAGGGACGGCTTGTGAGATCGTGCGTCTTGTTTCCCTTCTTGAAGTCATAACTTTCCCAGTACGCACCGTAAATGGCGGGATGTCGTTCGATCAGCCGCGGCTGGCTGGAGACACCGCTGCCGGTAAATGCGGCGCGGACCGCCTTGGCGTTACGCAGATTTCGCAACACATCGACCCGCAGCCACTTCCGCAAGTCGGCCGACGTCATCGCCGGTTCATTGCGTTTGGCTGCGTCGGGTTGTTCGACCTCGCGCTTCTCGCGGTCGGCCAACTCGGGGAAGGCAAAGTCGTACAGCACCGCATGATAAATTGCAGGCTGCGTCGCCACGGCCACGAACCAGTCGGCGCGTACCCACGGCATCTCGAACCCGGCCCATTCATAAATGGCCTCGGCCTTGCGGTTTAGGCGCGGGTTGGCCGGGAACAGCTCGTGGGTCAAACCGTACGGATAATGACCTGCGATCACCGACCACAAGTCGGGCCGTTTGTCGTCCGCATCCGCCTCCCAATCCAAATCTCGCAAATCGATCGCCAGCACGGTTTGATGCTCGTCAATTGGCCGCGGCAGCACGATCTCCGCGCGCCACGAAAGGCTGTTGATGACCTTGCTGACCGCCGCGCGAACCAGTGCCAGTTTTCGCGCCGAGACGCGCTCCGGCGGCATGTTGTAAAGATGGTTCAATACAAAGTACCGCTGGAACGACCGGTCTTCTTCGTCCAGACTGTCGAGATGACGGTGGACGGCGGTGACGACTTCCGCGGTGGTGACGCGATTGTTGCGGGCCTTGTTAGTTGCCGCGAGTACTTTCGGCAGCTTGGCACCGTCGAGTATCCAACGGCGAACGACGTCTTTTTCCTCGCTGCTCAGTACGCCGGATCCAGAGTAGTCAGGCGGCATCGGGTCTTCTTGATCGTTAAGTCGTACCCAGATGCGAGACTGGTCCAACTTGCCGCCGACGACTTTTTTGCGCTCGATCAGCTTGGCCGCATCGGTGATGTAATCGATGCCGCCTTCGTTGCCGGGCGCGGCATGGCACTCGGAACAGTACTGCCGCAAAATCGACGCGGCCTGGGTAGGCAAATCGTCCTCCGCGGTTACGGACATACCGAGGAGTGCCGTAAGTAGAAGGCTGGCGGCGACAAAACACTGATACCTGATTGCGGGTGAATTTTGCAGGCAGTTAAGCATGGCGACCTCGAAAACTTGTAGTGGCTGCATTGGGAATGACCATCCGTGCCATCCCCTCAGTTGCCGAGCTTCGTAACTAAATCTACCTTGATGAACGACCGCCCCGCACGGTTCTTCCGGCTACTATGAAATTATCCTAATCATGGGCGGGTTTGGGCGGGAAATAAATTCGGAAATTTTTTGAAGGCCATGCAGTTTAGCCCGTTGGACTAGCATGCCAGGTTGTGAGTCCTTGGAAACTGCACAACGGAGGCTGCCCACCACCGCTGAACGAAGAAATACCGAGCCGGGACCGCATCTCAAAAACTTCTCGAAGTAGCAGAAGAAAGTCGCCGCTCGGTCGTTTAGGATGGTAACTGCCCCCGCACCTCGCGTTTTCCACGGAGATTATTGATGAACATCATCAGACCATTGCTTGCGCTCGGGTTAACGCTCTGCCTGTCCGGTTCCGCCTCCGCCAGCCGGTCGATGGCCGAAGCCATGGATGAAGCTGCCCAGCGAATTGTGGAAGCAATGAAGAGTGCGGAAAAGGAGAGCCTTGAATTGGGTACATTCGCGCCGTCTCGTCAGGCGCCGGCCAAAGGCGGCGCGGGGCTTAAGGTCGAAATCATTCGCGCCTTAAACGCCAAGAAGGCCGGTCTAGTGAAAGAAAAAGCGGCCGCCGTGGTACTCACCGCCACATTTCGAGTGGTGAACGATCCGCTGGACGAAGACAAGCTTTCGATTCGAGAGAAGGTCACCTTTGAATTGCTCGATCAAAATGACGATCCGGTCGGCGGCAGAGTGGTCGTCTATTACAACCGCATTCAGGACATCGCCAAAACCGAAGGAGTCCAAGGCAAACTCGATCTCGACGCCGGCGTGAAAGACCAGCACGCCGACGTGAAAGAGAAGATCGAAAATCCGCCCAAGCCTCACCTAGACGATACGCGGATCAAGACGTCCGAGGAGAGCGACTACGCGCTCGAAATCGTGGCCAAGTCACTGGCCGACGCTGACGACAGCAGCATCGAAGCGGCGGCCGTGCGACCGTCGCTGGAGGATAACTTGGCCAAGGTAGGAATTGGCGTCGGGCAGGTGTACGAAGTGGTTGTTCATAACGATTCCGATCAGGAAATCGCGGTCAGCCTGACAATAGACGGCATCGACATGTTCACCTTCAGCGACGACCGCAACCCCAAGACAGGCAAGCCAAGATTTTCACATATGCTGGTGCCTGCGCGTGGATCGCTCAACATTCGCGGCTGGCACAAGACAGTCAGTCAAAAACGCGACGACAACTTCAACCGGTTCCTGGTGACGGAATACGGAAAGGGAGCCGCTTCCAAGTTACCTCAGTTGAGCGCCGGAAAACGCGGGGTGATCACGGTGGCGATCTCCAAGGCGCACCAGCCGGGCTCGGGCACGTCCCGCTCGTCCGCCGAAACCGGCTTTGGTCCGCCCACCAAAGTCAACCAAACCGTTGTCAAGAGAAAGATCGATCCACCGCACGAGTTCATCACCATCCGCTATGGCGATGACCTGCCCGCGGAATGATCGGAGGGGTTTGCTCCGAAGCCGTCTTTTCTCTTTCCGCCATCAAGACTGCTGAACTCTCTGCCGCCGAGTTGCTGACTCGGCTGCCGCGGGACTAGATTATGAGTGGCCCCGTTTGGCCCTTTGGCCCTCAACAGAAGGCGGATCAACCCAAACGACAGACAGAGCCTTGAACTCACTTCGCGCCATCGCGTCAGACGCTATCGGCGACCACCTTCAGCATTCGGACGACCGTTTGCACTCCCGACGGCATTTCGGAATATGCGAATTAGATTCTCTATTAAGTTCCTCTTGCACGGTATTGCCCTTGCGTGCCTGGTGCTGGGAACGGTCATGGCCGTGTTGAACTCGCCGCTAGAGTGGTACCCAGCATCCGTGGCATATTCACCGGATGGAAAGTTGTTGGCCGTTTGCTTTCATACGGGCGGCCATCCCAAGGGGGGTCCACAACTGCAGCGGGTGCGGGTCTGGAATCTGGCGGCAGAGCAACCGACGGAAATACCACTGAAGTTGAATGTCCCGAGAAACTACCCCGGCTATATGGGCGGGTCCATTCAGTTTGTCGACGAGATGACCGTCGCCGTGCCTCAATTGCGGGACCGTGGGGGTGGACAATTCGAGATTTGGGACATCACAGAAGACCGCAGGGAGACGACCATTGCGACCGTTCACGAGTTTCCCTATTTCTTTGGCTGGTCGCACAGCGAACGGACGCTCGTGCATACCCAGTTTGATCGGGTGGAGTTGAGCTTGCTGACGAAGCAGGGGCCGAATTGGGAGACTCTTGACGTGATCTTCGAGCCGATCGAGACACCGCGAGGTATGCAGGTTTCAGCCGACGGAACATTCATGGCGTTTGGAACGGATGCCTCGGCCGAGTTGTGGTCTATTTCACCTATTCAACGAATCGCCACCATTCCCCTCCCGGAACCCGCGAGAGTATTGGCAATCTCGCCAAACAACAAGTATCTTTGCACGTCTACTTTGCCATTTTCGCGCACCTACTCTTGTCGGGTTACGCTGATCCCAACAGGAGAAAAGAAGTTGGAACTGGAGATGCCGTATCATGTGTCTACGGAGTTTTCGCCCATAACCAATCGACTCGCGATCTTATCCCGTTGGCATTACGAATTGTGGGACTTGGAAAAACAAGAGCGGGTCGTGAAGCTGGACATTGACGGTGGCAGGAATCTTGGCTTTGCGCCGCACGAAAGCCAAATCGCAATTCTACGAAACCAAGACATCTCACTCTGCAACCCTGAGGATTTGAACCGAGACTTCGTTGTCTGGCGTGCCAGGGCCAAGGACTACGGGCTATTGTGGCTAGCCGGTTACTATGCTTGGTTCGTCTCGGCGTTCATCACTTGGCGCGCTTCACACCGCGCGCAAGAGACGTCCAGTTTAAAGCCAGGGCAAGCGGCGATGGCGAGGATATACTCGGCGCTCACACTTGCGTTGCTCGGGATGTACGTATTCCTTGTGCAATTCGTCGTGGCGCATTTCATTCACGACGGCATACCCAGTTGGGTCGACTTCGTTTCTGTCGTGATTTTTTATCCGGTCTTATTCCTTCCACTTGTGTTTATTCTCCATCTGGTCCGCCTAGCCTGCATGCCAAATTCGTTTTTCATCCAGACTCCCCGAGGTCGGCGAATCATGTCTTGGACCCCGCGCGTGCAAAGGGCCACGTGGTTTCGGTTGTTATGTCTCGGCGTCGCGGCATTACTTACTACCGGGATTGTGCTTGTTGTTGGCCTCGTGATGAGGAATCCGTAAGGCCTGGCACATCCTGGCACATCGCGAAAGCTAGACAAGAAGACCCTGCACGCTGACGGGCTGGCCAGCCAGTAAGTGTCCCGGTCGGAGTGTTACCGCTGGAATCTTGTCGAAACGCTAACCGAGCGACCCCCTAAACCACTTAGCCCTTTAGCCCTGCGGTTCTCCGCGCTCGCGGATGAGCTCTCTCGTACGCGGCTCGCAGATTCGCCGTACTCAGGTGAGTGTAAATCTGCGTGGTGACCAAGCTTTTGTGCCCTAGCAATTCTTGAATACTGCGAATGTCCGCGCCGCGGTCGAGCAAGTGGGTGGCGAAGCTGTGACGCAGTGTGTGGGGCGTCGTCCGCGCGTCGAGTCCCGTTTCCTTGAGCCGCTTTTCCAACATGCGGGCCACGCTACGGGTTGTAATCCGGCGGCCGAACTTGTTGAGAAAAATGGGTGACTCCGATCCGCTCGGTTCCTTCGCGTCGACTTGGCGGACGCCGAGCCATTGTTTCAACGAGCGAACGGCGAACCGGCCCAACGGAGATAGCCGCTCGCGTTTGCCTTTTCCGCGAACCCGTACGAGTCCGTTTTCGAGATCGAGGTCTCCCTGGTTGATGCCCACAAGTTCGCTAACCCGCAGACCGGCGGAATACATCGTTTCCAACATCGCGCGATCGCGCAGCCCCAGCATTTCGTTCGCGGGCGGCGCTTCCAGCAATCGCTCGACGTCGTCGGTGGAAAGAAAGTGCGGTAGCTTACGTTCGGGGCGAGGGTTGCGCAAGGGTTTCGCCGGGTTGGCGTTGGTCAGTCCTTCGCGCTGGGCAAAGCGAAAGAAGCTGCGCATCGATGCCAGACGACGCGACACCGAAGACCGCGCGTACCCCGCTTCGTGCAGCGCGGACACATATCCGCGCAGGTCGAGCGGCGAAATCTCGCCCGGTTGCGGCATCTGTCCTTCGTTGTCACCAAGGTACTCGGCCAGACTGGTGAGATCCTCGCGATACGACTTGATGGTCAACGGCGACGCATTGCGCTCGACATGCATGTATCGCAGGAAACGTGATATTGCGGTTTGCATGGCTCGTGGACGTTGAGTGAACATCCGGCCCCGAAACATCGCGACTACGCGGCTGCGTCGTCCGCGCCGAGATTGTCGGTGGGCAAGGGAAGCGTAAACCGCGAATTGGCACTATCACCAGCGGGCTGGGCTTGCATCGCTCGGCGGATTTTTTGGCTCAAGACGGCAGCGTCGTACCAAGTAAAACTGAGTTCCGGATTGGAGGCATAGCGGCCAAGCATGCGCAACGTTTCGGCGCGATTACTGTCACTATAGAGAAAGATGTAGCGTTCCTCGCCTTTGACCAATGCCAGTACATTGATGTCCTGTGACACGTCCGTGTACTCCTTAGAATTCTGGGTCAATCGCCGGCGGGAGAACTTTGCGGGATCTTGAGTTCTGGATCCGGCCGGGGTAGGTGTGTGCGGTGAGACGTGATTGTCTTAATGGTCGTATCGGCTCGTTGGCCAGCGCCACACCACTCGCGTTTCACCAGCTCCGCCGCGGGCTGCAAGCATCTCGGTGATGTGCAAATGGCAGCAGAAGCGGATAAAGTCGTCTTTGCGTTGAAGATACGACCGCCAGCCGCCCGCCCGCTCGTCGTCGCGAAGCGTGTAATAATTGGCCAGCTTGTCCGTGAAATCGCTATCGTTTCCGTTGTATTGCTTGATCAGCTCGATAATTGGTCCGCGTTGCGGGCAGGGCAGCGGTCGCTCGGGTGATGGCGGCTGCGGAAGGAATGCAGATTCGTCGGGCCAGGATGCGAGTCCGTTCGGATCGTTCGGTTTGACGAAAGAAGTCTGCGTGCCGGGAGTATTCCGGTTGCCGCTGCCTTGAGAATCGCGTATTCCACTGCCATCCATCATTTCCTTGGGAGGCGCGAACTTGTCCTCTGGCGCGCGACGGTTCGCTTCCGCTGGCAACATGGGCGGCAATGTTGGTGTCTGCGTCTTGAGTTGCTCGCGAGCTAGAGCGAACTCGGCCTCCAGCAACAACGAATCGGGAATGAACTCTTCCTCGGCCGAGTTCCACGGCAAGCCGTATCCCGGAGGAATCTGGTGAAAGCTAGGATTGGCCGCGTACCAATTGACCGCGATGCCGATTTTGGGCGGATAATATTCCGAGAAGTCCGTGATCGAGCCCACGACGACCGCGTCGACGTTTAATTGTTGTGCCAGCTTCTGAAAGTCGGTCCGCTGGTCCAGCGGTTCCCGCAAGCCTACTAAGTAACGCTCGACGACTCCGACCGGCATCACTTCGAATCCCGGAATCTTCTGCAGTTCATTGCGGTAGAGATTCGCGATGGCAAAGCCGTCCAAAACTGGCTCGCCGCTCTGATTGAAGAACGGCAGGACGGCAACCCGGCTCAATTGCGGAAACGGATTGTGATAGCGAGGCTCGTAGACTTTTTCCGGAATGACAGCACAGCCTGCCGTCAACATGAAGCAGCCGAATATCAGAAGCAACCAACGCATGCGCTAGAATGTTTCTTGCCGAGTGGCATCTTCGAAGAGAACTGATGAAAAGATTCGGGCGTCGTAACCGCGCGATAAGCCGATCAACAAAGCCGACGACGTCGACCCTATTATCGGTAGTCGATCGTCAAATCGTAAGAAATGTTGGCGCGATGCAAACAAAAATCCGAAACAACCGCCAACCGAGCCCAATTCGCTGGCAGTCTGGGATGAATGGGATTCGAACGCAAGGCCGCGGCCGCTTTCGGCGAAAGTGACCGGGTGTCAAATCAACTCACTCATACTGCTGAGTCCGATTGGCTCGCGACAACTAAACGGTTCGCCGTATCGCACGCCAATTTGTTTGCCCCAATAAGCCGCTTCGTGATGCAACTGATCCAAGAAGGTGGGCGGTGCTTGCGGACGGCCCTCGACGAACTGGCTGTGGTAGCAGCGAATGGCAGCAAGCTTCCGCTCCCAAAACTCGCTGATGTCCAAGACGAACGACGGCTGAGCGGCCAAGCGTAAGTGAACGCAATAGTAGTTGTAAATCCGCGCCGGGTGATGCGGTTCATGAGGCAAATCGGACTTAGTCAACTTAGACCAGAATCTTGCCGCCTCGACCAATTCCGTCGCCGCGACGTGATCAGGGTGGGCGTCGACCCAGTACGGAGCGAACAGCCAGGTCGGCCGCACCCGACGAATCACTCCCGCCAACTGGTGCCGCGCCTCAAGCGACGCTTCCAGGCTGCGATTGGGCAGCCCAAGATTTTCGCGCCAGGACAGACCCAAGATACTTGTGGCTTCATCGGTTTCGCGAGCGCGAATTTCCGGACTGCCGTGCGGAGTCGGTTCGCCGTTGGTCAGGTCGAGAACCCCCACCTGTTGGCCTTCGGACAAGAACCGCAAGATCGCGCCACCCATCCCAAGTTCGGCGTCGTCCGGATGAGGGGCGATGATCAGAATGTCTAGCTTCATGTTCGGCCCCCGCGTTCGGAATACTCCTGCGACTCGGTTTTTGTTACCATAGCAGTGTGGAAATCAAGAGCAAAGGGCGCGGGTTGCACGAGCGACTCACTCGCCCCATAAATCGAGGGCTGAGCAACGCATGAAATTCATCGAAATGACCGGCAAGACTCTGACCGACATCGTGAACGATGGTGAATTAACGGTAGACGATTTGCACACCGCGGGCGTGAATGACGAGACGATTGTACGCGTCAACCAGCACGGCGATATCGAAATCCGCCGACCTCACAAGTGGGACGTCATCGGCGGCTTGCTGGGAAACTACGAAGAGCGAATCAAGCAAACGACCGGATTTGAATGGGCCTAGCCGCGATTCCGTTTTGGTTGGAGCGGAAAGTTCGTGGCTGCCGCTCAAGACTTGCCCGGGCCGATTCTCTGATGCCAGTCCAATCCCCGTGGTAAATCCGCGTTGGCGAATTCGATGTGAATGACGCGACGATGGACCGGATTTTCAGCCGCCGCCGACGCGTGCAGCAACAACGGTCGCATCACCACGACGCCACCGGCGGATACCTCGCACACGACTTCCGATACACGTTCCTTCCAGCGGTCGATTTCCTCGTCCAGCCATCCATGATCATGAGATCCAGGCAGGACACGCAACGGGCCGTTTGATAAGTGGCAATCATCGAGATGGATTCGCACAGCCAACATCTGGGCCAGCACGCCGGCTGGCGGTTGAACTTGCCAAACTCCCGCCTTGCGCGACCAAGCGACGAAGTCCTCGACTTCCCTTCGCTCCCGAACCGCGATCACGCTGTCCTGGTGCCAGCCCAGTCCCCAATTCGCGTCCGCAACCTTGTCAAAAAAAACCGCGCGGACCGCAAAGCACCTCTCTCCAAGTATTGGCGAGACGAATCCGCGAATCTCGGATGATGCGGCGGCTCTCCGCGCCTCCGGACAGACCTCCAGTAGATTCCGCACGCCATACACGTTTCGCTTTCGTCGAACCGCTTCACCGACACGAATGTCGCCAACCGCGGATCGCAATCGAGAAACCTGCGCAGCGGAAATTACATTCTCCACAACTGAAAAGCCACGGTCGGCAACTTGCTGAGCGTAGTTGGCGTGAATCGGTCCCATCGTGCGAAGATACGAAAACCAGGTCTGTGTCAAAGCTTGACTTGGGGATGCGTCCCGCTCGCCGTTTGTGCAATAGCAACCGAACACAAGATTCCATTACGCACGGTCGCCGCCACCACGCAGTCTTTCAATTTCGCCGCGAACTCGCTGCAGGTCGACGCCCAGATTTTGCAAGGCCGTCGCCGCCACGCCTTTTTGCTCCTTGACGAGGCCCAGCAGCAAGTGTTCCGTTCCGACAAACTCGTCGTCTTGGCGGTGAGCTTCTTGTTGGGCCAGTTGCATCGACTTGCGTGCCCGATCCGAAAAGCGTTCGTACATGGCTTTGTTCCCTCAGAGTGAAATGCCAGAAACGTACCGATTGTTCCTTCGGCTCACGATCCATGTTACGTCGTGACCGAATCTGGTCTAGTGGACTCGACGTGGCGCAACAAGAACTGCGCGTGCTCAAGTTCCGAATGGTCGAACTGCAGTCGCAGCACGCCGTCGCGTTTCATTTCCTCGATCTTTTCCAAGTGACTGCGCCGTATCTCGTTAGCGCACGCCGTGATCTTGCCGCGCCGCAGAGCCAAGGTCAAAAACAACATGCTGTAAATCAGCACGGGCAAGAGCGCCAAGATCAAGCTGGTCAATAGCATCGATCCATGGGAAGAAGGAAATTTCGACAAGTCGACACGTTGGCTTGCAAAGGCATCTTGCGCGGCACCATAGTACTCGCGATACAGGGCCACGATCGGACCACTAAAGATCCCCCAAAAAATCGCCGTGCCGGCGGCCGCTGCCAGCTCGACGACAATACGTGGCGAAGACCGCTCGGCGACTTCCTTTTCAAAGATCTCGGTCGAAGCCGATTGAAGTTCCTCGATACCGGCCAGCCGCGCATCGGCCACGTCTTCCGAATTGGACGAATCGTTATCGGTCAAACGTCGAACCGTATTGTGGAAAACGGTCATCAGCGGCGCTAGCCGATCGCGGACCATCGCCGTCAGACGGCGGCGAACTCCGGCTTGCATTTCTTCGCTGAACGCCTTGCTGTCGCGCACGTTGCGGACCACATTGAACAGCGACCCGAACAGCGACGGCACACTGCCGGTGAATGTCAAAATCAACTTGTCCCATGCGCCTTGCGTCAAGTTCAGCAGGCCCGAAATCGTGCGATAGGGAAACCAAATGGGGCTGGTGCTGGCCATCAGTTCGGCCCGCATCCGCGACCGAATGCCGGCCGACAAAACACTTTGGCTGCCCAACATCGAAGCGACCAGTTGGACTGGCAACCGATCGGCCTCGGTTTCCAAGTCTTGTACGGCGGCATGCAGCGCGGGCGTCAGCTTTCTTAACATGTCGCCCAGCCGCGCGCGAAACTGCTCCACTCGCGCGTCGATCTGTTTTTCCGCCAGCCGTTCGGGTGACACCAGCCGGTGCGCCGCTTGGCGAACGCCGACCCGCAACGATTCCACGGCGCGCTCGACCGTTTCCGTTTCGTTTTCCGACAATTCAAAATCTTCCACGTAAACGGGATCCAACACATGGGCCCGCGGCGCAACCTTGGCAATTTCGTCCCGCAGCTTGGCGACATCCGCCGCAAGATTTTCGTCGTCCGGACGAATCGCGGTGACCACGGGCAACAGGACCGATCCATCCGCCAACGCCGCTCCCGCCACATGACTGGCGTCGCGAATCCGATCACGACGCACAACCAGGATCTTCATTTGAGCGCTAGTGACAGACTCGCGCGCCGTTTGGGCCGAGCGCGTGTCGGCGTCCGTGAATCCGGGGCTGTCCAACAGCACGTAAGGCATGCCCAAGTCGGCCATGTCTTTCTGTGAACATTGCAAGAACTCTTCGACGTCCGGATTTCGTTCGAGCGGTGGAACGGGGCCGATCCAGGTCAGCTTGGTGGTTCCTTCCTCGCCCAAGTCGCCCGTCGGCATTAGCGGATACAACTGCTCTCGCCGGACCAGGCAACGGGCGAGCCACGTTTTTCCTTGGCTCTTGGCACCAATCAAGGCGATGGTGGCGATCGTCAATCCGCGGTTTGTTGAGATGCGTTCGCAATCTTCACGCAGCCGATTGACTTCGGCCAAGATCCGCGCGCCAAGCGTGCTGGTGCCGAATAATGCGCGTACCGCAACCTCGACGCGATCAGCAAGCAGATTCCAGGAAGGGGCGACTAGGGGTTTGTTCATCAGGCGGTGACTTTCTCGCTTTGCAACAGCTCTTCAACCTCGCCGGCAAACGCCTCGCGAACGGTCCACAGCGCGACCAGCGGCTGCGTGGCCGTCCGCTCGCGGAGACTCGACGGGTGCATTGTTTTTCGCGAACCGGCGACTTCAAAGTGTAGCTTGGCCGTCGCCAACTGGCGCGGCAGGCCTAACTCGTCGCAGGCGATGGCAAAGAAGTCGCCCAGTTGGATTCGGGCGGCCTCGAATTCGGCGTCCTTCAAGCTTTGCCGGCCGACCAGGAAGCTGGCCACGCCCGAGACACCCGCCGCCGCCACCAACTCCGGCAGCGACGCGGCAAAGATGACGGAAGCGCCCATGTCGAGCGGGATCATCATGGCGGCGGTCATCGACAACATCAACGTCCCCAACGAAGTTGCCGCCGCCGTCCATTTCTTCCAGCGGGGAACTTTGAGCCACATTTCCGCCACCGCTTGATCCAGTTTGTCGGCGTCCAGCGCCGTTTCGTTTTCGGTGTGAAAGCGACTGATGATCGTCTCGCATTTTTCTTCAACCAGCGACCGATCGATTTCGGACGCTTCCACAAATCCCTCGGCGCGCAACGCGCGGGCCAGACGGTCGGGAGTGATCAACGCCCCGTGCCCGCTGCCGGTTAGGCGTTTTTCGAGCTGCTTGATTTTGTCCGCCGACTCTTTGGCTTTGGCCTTGGCTTTCGCAACCGGATTCAAATCGGTCGTCGTGCTGCGCAGCACATTCGTGGCGTGCCGCACCCACTTGTTCATCCACAAACCGGGCTTGAGGTACCAGGGAGCCAGCCGAGTAATACTTTCCAGCATCTGATTGCCAAGCAAACGCGTCAAATGTAGCCGGAGTTCGATGACTTGGCCATGATCGTCTTTGCGCCCCAAGCAGTCGAGCGCGGCACCCTGCAACATCTCCAACAGTTTGCGCGTGCGCGTCTGTTGTTCCGTGGCGTACGCCTTAATTTGCTCAAGCGACCGCCGAGTGGAACTGCCCAACTCCTGCCACAAAGCTTGCGTGCGTTCGCGAAACAGTTGACCTTTGTCCAGTTGGCCGGCCACATGCACCAAGTAACTTGCGTCGTCGATCTCGTTGGGAGGATTCTTTTCGTCGTCTGGGTTCAGTTCGTAAAACAGCGGCAGCGGCTCGCCGGGGCCTTGGCTGATATCCTCCGGCGCGGGCGGAGTATATTTGGACGAGTCGGCAATCTCGAAGTGGTAGGCACCAAAGCAAGCATCCATGTCATGCCGCTGAAGAAAGTCATTCAGATCTTCGCGAACCTGCGCCGGTGTGTAGCGCGGACGAATGCGATTGACGGCCATGAAGCGGGACACTCCCGGCATCCGCTTGCCGACCACGGTAACGATTCGTTCGAGCGTTCCGTCTCGCGCATCGGAAAGACTGGTGACCACGACGAACGCCGAACAAAGCCGCGCCGCCTTGCTGACGAATTGCAGCCGCACATTTTCCTGTTCGGTGTCCATCACGAAAGATTCACTTTGCACATCGGGGCAATCGAGCAGCCCGATGCCCAACTGATCGAGCGCCGGGTCGGTTGCCACCAGCGGGATACCCAAATGTTGACCCGCGCCCTCGCGATTGTTGTATTGCTTGTGGGCCTCATCAGGTGCATCGCTGAGATCCTCGACCGGGGCACCAAACGTATCGCGCAATAACTCGTGCAGCGAGCTCCACGTTTGAGGATCATCGCGCCAGCCTTGCGGCACCCACAGAATGAACCGATGAGTACCTTCGCGGTTCGCGTCGCCGCGCAACACCCGCGCTTGCCCCGCCTCGCTAAGGAACGTGGCCACCAAGCTGGTCTTACCACTGTTGAGCATCCCCACGACGGCCACGATCGGGCAGTTGGCCATCTTTTCATTGCGCTCGATACTCGTGCCAAGCAGCAAGATTTCTTGCTCTGGGTCATCGCCCGAAGCGCTCGCATCGTCTGGCGACTTAACGCCGCCCAGCGCGTCGAAAAACGAAATACCACGATCCATCGGCCAAGACTCGCAAACGTACGTGCCGTCCGAATCGCTGGCGCGGAGTTTCGCGAGCAGGGATTGCCAGTTTTCCAGGTATTGCATCGACGTGCCAGTCGCTCCTATTAGTCTTCAATTTGGGTCTTTTACTCTATTTTACGCACAACGGCGACAGCGGTTGACGGCGCGCTCGGTGGAACGGCCGCGAAAATTGGATCGCGCCGCCTGGGACGCCCAGTTTCTTACCTGATTCATGCTCCCCGCCTTTTCCAGGCATAACTTCAAAACGGCGTGTGAAACCAAAGGACACGTGGACGCCGGGTGGACTGCCTTCTGAATTTCGGGCTAACAGCCTGTTGAAGTAGGCCGGACCGAGGAGCGAAGCGACGACGTTCCGGCATCCACGATTCCATGGAAAACGGGGGACTGCCGGAGCAACGTTTCGCTCGATTCGGCCTGCACTACTCAATTGATGTTTCAACAGAATGCCGAAGCCTTTTTTCGGTAGCCCACGTTGCCATGCGGCAAAGCGGGGCACTTCGTGACGTGTAACATACGCCCTTGCCGGTAATACTCTCACTCGTTTCATCATGTTGCTGCCCTAAAAGAATCTGCCCCAACGGGTTAACGGCAAAGCCGCTCCGCTCACTGCCCGCCCGACGACATCAAAAACGTTTGCAATCGCGCAACCAATTGAAGATCAGCAGGCGCACTCTCGACGAACGCTGAGCGCCAATCAGCCGCCAATGCTTCAAGTGCCCAATGCTCCAAGTGTCCATGAGCAACAAGAGCAACAAAAGACCAAGCCCCAGGGTGGAACATCGACGGCCCACCGCTCCTACATCCATTTTACAACATCCCGGCCAACCGTATAGTCTTGGCGATCAAAGGTACCTGTCGACGGCCCCACTCCATGGATCGACTCCGACGACCGGTGCCTCTTCTTTTCCGTCTTTGAGACAGGATGAACAAGATGGACAAGATGAGAACACATCAGACGCAGCCGCCCATCTTGTCAATCCTGTTCATCATGTCTCGGTTCAACTGCGGAAACCCAGCACCTCCTGTCAATAAAGGAGAATGTCCCTTTTTAGTCCCCCCCTTTTTAGTCCCGTGTCTTTTTAGTCCCGAGGAAATCCAAATCCGTCGGGCGAGTTACACCTTCTTCAAAAGGCAGCTTCATTGGAGTAAGGATTGGAGTAAGGCACGAACAAGAATTTGGGCAATTCGTCGACCCTAACAAGAGGGTTCATCCACACGGAATCGTCATCCTCCCAAGACGTTCTGAGCTTACCTGCTCCGCTGAATACACATGTGTACACTAAATTAAGATCGGTAAACTCGAGAGTAAATCGCACATTTCCTGTACTAAAGATGCTCAGATGGCCAAACCTATTCGGTTTCACAGGAAGGCCTTCCCAGAACACATCGAAATCCGTCGCCAAATCTGACGCTTCCCATATGTAGGCAACAAGTGCTGATCGCGTTTGACTTGCTGGGTTAGATTGACGGACTTCACCTTCTCGAAAATTGCGGACGCATTTGGCATCGTGATGCTCCTGCGCTGTAGGCATCGGACCCTGTTCTCGACTTGAGCGTCTTGAGCTACCGTCGCTGACTTCGCCCGTCGTCTGAATTGGGCCAGCTCCTTGACTGCACCCGCAGATAAACACCAACTCAAATAGGATCATATGCAACGCTAGGTATCTCATCTTACTTCACTTTCTTAGCTTATTGGCGAACTTAGCTAATTGTCGAAGATTTACGCAACACATGCAAACCTCAATATAGTTTGCTCTTTAAACGGGAACATGTCTCGCACTCGTTCAGCTCGCTGGGGGGAGATATGGAGTGGTTCGTCGACAACACTTGCTACCGACCTGTCTGCTCCCCATCAAACAGTGATATGACATCGTTCGGAGGCGGAAAAGGTGTCAGGTAACTGTTGCCCACCAAAGTTCGCTGATTGAGATAGCATTGTAATCAAGGTTCGATGAGATTTCCCTACCAAATATCCGTTCCAACAGCGAACGATCCACTGAAAAGTCAGCGGCTTCAAAGTCGTCCATCACAATCACCTCGGCACCGTCTTGATTTCCCGCCCAACCACTTGCAATTCCGCTCAGCTTGCTGTGGACCGCAACAAGCGGAAGTTTCGCACAAACAAATGCAACAACCTCATTGCCTACGAGCACCCGCCCCCATTGCTCATCACCTTTTTCCCAGTCGATTTGCGCACCCGAATTGCTGCTAGCCAGCCTCTCAAGGGCTTTGCGGACACTTTCGTAATTCCAACTTGTAGAAAAACGGTGTGCGCACTCAAACAAGGGAGAAAGTTCAATAGCGTGTCCCTGGTCCATGAACAAATCCTTGGTTGGCTCGATAGATACTCAGAACATTTGTTTGCTGCCCAGTTCCTGCGTGGACACCGATGGGCTCATTGAAAATGAGCTTTGCCTTGCTCCCCGACCAAAGTTTGAAGTGATCTGCCTTAGCTGCTCCGTCGAGTACAACTTGTTTTTCATTGATGCCCGTGCAAGAACGGGCTCTTCCCACTTTTAAGAGAACCCGTAGTTTGCGGTTTCATCTCGTCGAATTGATCACTCAATGCGGCGAATACGATTTGCAATTTGCTCAATCTTTTCCGGCTGTTTCCAGTCGGTCAGCATTGCGTGGTAAGCTCGAAGTGTACGTAGTTGCGACTTGGTATCTTCCCCAAACGTGGCTGCTCGGATGCGCAGCGCTCTAGTAAAGTATTCTTCCGACTCTGAGAAACGCCGCTGCGCGTGACGGATCCTACCGAGTTCCTCGAATATATCTGACAGTCGATAATAGTCCCTGCCCACTCGCGACTGATAGGCATTGATCGCTTCGACCGCCAAGCGGTCGCTTTTGTCAAGCGCACCGATCTTTCTCGCCGTTTGACAGCACAACAAGGAAGCCACCGAGAAAAGTGAAAAAGGAGCCGTCTTTGCAAACTCATTTTTCAATTCGATGGCCGCCGCTAATTCGCGATTTGCCGCCTCCCTTTGCCGCAGTTCGCCCAGAGCTTCAGCATGCCAGCACCTTGCAAAGAAAACAACTTTCAATTGCTGTTCATGATCCGCTGCCTCTAGCGAACTAATCGCGCTTTGTGCGTGTCGCGCTGCCGCTTTCCAGTTCCCTTCGCGCAAAGCAATTTTGGACCTCATCTGGGCGAATTTAGCACGAAATTCACTCACTCCCTCCCCAGTCACATTCAAACTGTTAAACGCCTGCACGGCGCGATCAACGTAAGCTTTGGCGGACTCCTGCCCCGAGGCCTGCAACAGAAAACCATCGCCCGCCGCTACTAAATACTTGACGTAAAAGAGACTGCGGACTGCCCATCTCTTCGATACCTCTTCGTCAAGTCGTTTGAGGCGTTCCGTCACATTGTCGTACTCACGCGCTACCGCGAGATTTTCGATGTACTTGAATTGCAGAAGGAAATCGATTTTGCCTTTTTCGTGTTTTGGACGATCACTCTTTTTCAGACATTGCTCCGCGACCTCGACATATTCAATTCCGGCCTTTGTCATTCCCAAGTCAAGCGAGTTTTCAATCAAGTCCAGGAGTATCCGAAAATAGTAATGATGGGCGTCAGACAGCCTATTCCGATAGATCGCTGCACTGGACTCCAAGAGCGTTCTACTCTTCAAATAATCGCCGTGGGCAGCGTAGTACTTCGCCAGCATTGCACGCCATTTGGCGGAATCCAAACTGTCTTCGCCAAACAACTGATTCGCATGGCTAAGCAGTGACTTGCACTCCGTTATGCGTTCCTTCACCTTGGCGAACTCAAATTTTTGGTCCTTTTCATCCTCCTCTTTCAGCAGAAAAGCTGTCATCTGCTCCAGCAGACGAAGCTGTTCTTCGTTCCAAGACAACGCAATCTCACATCGTCGGATCCACGTTCTTGCTTCAAGCGTATTCGGGTGCTCGTCACCACATACTCTGCTGGAATCTGCCGCAATGGCCGTCCACGATTCTCGACAAGCCGAGAACTTTCGGGCTCGCCACAACCCAGAGGCTGCCTGCCACCTCGATCGCAACTCTGCTTTGTCGACCGATTGTTCCCTCAGTTGCGAGAACCCAAACGTCCACGGATCGAATTGAATTGCACACAGCGTTATGGTCGCAACTAAGATCCTCAAATGCATGACCGCATTCTCCTTTAGGCTCGGCACGCGAAAAACTAGTCGCGCGTTGAAGAGTTCCACTCACAGTTTAGGCGGCCCGACTGCATATTAAGAAGAGCATCTCCAAAAGACCTGGTCGGCAGCCAGAAATCGGCGGTGGCACGCGAGGGTAGATGGAACTGCGGCGCTATCGCGGACGAAATGGCCTAATCACCCGAGCAGGCAGATAGTCACTGTCAAAAGGCTGCGAATCGAGATCGAAAACGCCCGAACTAGCGACTAGCGCCGTTTACAGGTGACCGTGTTGATGCCGTTAACCGCATTCGTAGGCGAAGATGGTGGCCGCGCCGGCCACGATCATGCTGGTCAGAAATGAACCGGTGTTGTAGGCGAACGAAGCGACGGTCGCGGCTTGCTTCCGAATTTAGGCGGACACCTTTTCTGCGTCGTCTATAAACGGCGGTCAGAAAACGTTACCTCCAAGTGCCGTAGTTCAACTGTTTTCGGGAAGATCAGCCCGTGGTCGCCGAGTACCTCGTCGACGTCCGTGATGGCAACCGCAACGATAGGTTTCGTGGTTCCCCAATCACCATTTCTCGAATAGCACCACATCCATTGGCCACACAGCAATTGCGCACACTCAAGCTCTGGTTGCTGAGGTTTTGCCCACAGGATTTCAAAGCGATGTTGCCGTGAGGCCCCAGGTAATCGCTGCTCTTTACCATCGAGAAAGAATCGATCCAACAGGCACACGACTTGTGGATCCAGCCGCTCACTTATGGCTTGCATTACGTTCCAATCCTGTGCGCTTCTACATTCAAACGATAGTCCTACCAACGAAGAATTCGATCTGTCAACGACGAGGTCTGCCACGGTCGCTGCCCATGGAGTATCGTTAGCGTCAACGGTATCGTTTCCCACTCGAAGGTCATTGGAGAAGCTGCAATCTGATTCAGAAAGAAACAGACCTGCTGGAGGTTGCAGTGATACAACCAGCGTTTTGGGTCTCGCCAATGACATCGTGTTTTCTTTCGTTTGTAAGCGCCGACCTTCCAATTGAAATCGGGGCGTTGAAGAGTACCATCGCAGCCAAAGCGGAGGTGACAAGTCATTATAAAAGGCCGCGAAGCGAGAACGAAAACGTCCGCATTGGCGTCGGTTATCGTCGGTGACCGTGTTGATTCCGTTGAACGCATTCGTTGGCCGCGCCGGCCACGGTCATGCTGGTCAGAAACGAATCGGTGCTGTAGGTGAACGAAGGACACTCTTGTTCCCAATTCCAAGCCGGTTGATCCTGGCGATTTCCCTGACACTCCTTCTGTGCCGTCCGCATGCCCGCGGGCGCGCCTACACGTTATTCAACAGGCTACCAAGCCTGACAGAAGCCTAAAGAGGATCACTTTCACACAATTGGCGAGCGACCTCGGTAATCTCGCTTGCTGCGTTATCGAGTCTCCAGTATTCACAGTCCGCGATCGTCGCCACCGCGTCTTGGCCTTTGGCATGGTTTCGGACGATATCCGCTTCAATGCTAATGCGTTTCGGCGTAAACGTTACTTCCAAACACCAACAAACCGCTTCTCCATTTTCAAGTTCTGCATCCACAAATTCTTCGAGTCGGAATGCATGTTCCACGTTCGGCAGGTCGGTCGGCACGTTGGTCATGTCAGTCCAATGTACCACCTCCGTCACTCCGGACCGGGAACGAAGCTCATGTGCCAGATCCTTCAACAGGCGATGACATTCACCGAACGACATGAACAGTTCGTATGCTGACTTATCCATTTGAACTCGGGAAACACTCCGGAAGTATTTGGGCCGTATGCCGAATACTGTGGCGTCCGGCTTCGGAATAGAAGCGGCCTTCAGGACCGCTGGTGGTACATCAATACTAACATGTCCAGGTGGGTGGGGCGTGGCGGGCTTCGCAGTCACGGCACTTGCGTCGGATCACCGCAAGCCTTCTCGCCGCTCCTGGATTCCCGCCTGCGCGGGAATGACGATAGACACCGCGAGAGGGCGAAAGTGCTGATCACGGTTTTCGTTCCTTTCTTGAGACAGGATGAACAAGATGGACATGATGAGCACGCACCAGGAACAGCCGCCCAGCAATCGCATGGGATTCCGCTCGCTCGCCTGAATTAGACGTTGGAGAAAAGAGGCATAGTCGTCGTCCTTATGAAAGACGACTCCCCGCGCATTACCCCGCTTTCCGAATTCGTTAGGGAGTAGCCCCGGGAGCTGGTTGGTTGTCCGCGGAGTTACTCGACAGGATCTTTCTTTCCGCCGCAGTCGGTTGATGAATGTACCAACTTCCGTTGACCCTCTTGAAGTGATGCTCGGATGTTCGCGTGGATTGACCATTCTCCGTCGTCTTTTTGACGGTGGCCTTTGCGACAGCCAAGTCGCCCTTGACGACAACATTCTCTAACACCTTTGGGACGTCACCGGCAAACAGTTGCCTCGGTGGGGGCAAGCCTGTTTTCGATTCCCGTTCCTCGCCTTTTTTTTCCGTCAGTTCCATGAAGTCCACGAAGAACGCCCGTGGGTTCCTGATGGATGCAAAGACCTCCCCGCGCTTTCGATTTGCTTCTTCTGTTTCCGCCATGATTTCGAACAGGTTCATATCCGGACCACCGATCTTGTGCTTTTCGAGGAAGGCCTTGACGTCAGGATCGGAACTTGAAGCGGGCACATTTCGAAGCGTCGTCGCCAGCGTAGCGACAAGCCTCTCCTTGGATTCTGGTGAAATCAACGAGTAAAGCTTCGACCAGTTTTGCGTGGTTACGGCGTCCGCGAACGCTTGCCACGCCGCCTCGGGCGTTGAGTAACCGGTAATGCCGGGAATCGTTACCGACAACGGTCCTAGATCAAAGCTGGGCAGGAAGAGAACGGCTACCAGGACGATTCCCACGATGGCGGAGAGGACCAAACCGGAAAGTCCCGCGATCAACATGGTCTTTCCACTAATACGAAAGGACCTTTTTCGGGGCGCGTTTTGCGCCCAAGCCGGCGCGGCCTGTGCCAGTGCTGTATTGTGCATGGGCGGATGCGCCGCCATCGCGCCGGCGAACGGATCTTCCGCTGAAAGGTCGTTAAGGTTGTCGAGCGGTCCCGGACCGGCGTCCAAGGCGGGAACTGGAGAGTTCACGGGAGCGGAACTCCTCCCCGCAAGATGGCTGGCCGGCCCAGCAGTCAGGGCGGCGGCCCCAGTTGCCGAAGGTGTGGAGGTCCGCGCGGGAGAGGATGGACCCTGGGACGGTTGAACATTGGCTCGGCCAGCAGCGGGCTGAGGAACCACGAATTGCTGACCGCAGGATTGGCACTTCACGGGCGTCCCAGCCATCTCCAGGGGAACCTGGTAGGCCCGGCCACAACCGCAGCTTACGGAAAACTTGTTTGAAACTGCCGCAGGCTGGGGAACCTGCAGCGGCTGTTGGCATCGCGAGCATCGAACCAGTTTCCCAGCCAAATCGTCATTGGCCATGAATTGCGCGCCGCAATTGCAGGACGTCTTTATCGCCATACGTTGCCTCCCAAAATCATGCCGGCCAGTTGGTGCGTGTCACTACAATTGTAGTGGCAAGAGCGTCTATCCGCTACCACTCGGGTCCAGCATATTGTGATCGGGTCGGGAACGGTGCGAGCGGCACCGCCGCGCTCGTTGGCCGCGAAAGTTCTCCAATGGTTTTCGTCGGGCGCTCGACTGCTAAAATACGTCTCCGGAATGTATCTGCTGCCGAATTTCAGGGTGGCAAATTAGAAAAACAAGCGATTGCGATTTTTCGCGGGCCTTAACTGGGCCCAGTAGGAAGGAAAGAAGAAACATGCCCAAGCTCGACTGGAGCTATCATCGGCCTGGCTGAAAGACATGTGGCAAGACGCAAGAGTTTCTTGCGGAGGCTGGTGTCGCGGCGGCTGAGGAAGTGAATGCCAAAAAGACCACGCTCAAGGAAGCGGAAGCTCTTGAGTTGGCGAAGCAGGTGAAAGAAATCTACGCCGCCAAGGGAAAGAAGGTTGTTCACCTGAACATGAAAAAAGACCAGCCGGATGACGCGGCGTTGGCTAAAATTCTGCTGGGACCGACGGGCAATTTGCGAGCCCCGACCTTGCGCAAAGGAAAGACGCTGATCGTCGGTTTCGACCAAGCAACTTACGAAAAGCACTTCGGCTAAGCGCGTAACCAAAGCCTACGCCAGAATGTCTTTCACGACCTTTCCATGGACATCGGTCAGGCGGAAATGGCGGCCCTGATATTTGTAGGTCAGCCGCTCGTGGTGGATGCCCAGTTGGTGCATGATCGTGGCTTGTAGATCGTGGACGTGGACGCCCTTGTCGGCCACGTTGACGCTGTAGTCGTCGGTTTCGCCGTAGCTCATCCCGGGTTTGATGCCGCCGCCCGCCATCCACATCGTGAAACAGCTCGGGTGATGGTCGCGTCCATAATTGTTGGGCGTCAGCTTGCCTTGCGAATACACGGTGCGGCCAAATTCGCCGCCCCAAATGATGAGCGTGTCGTCGAGCATGCCGCGTTGCTTTAGGTCGCGGACCAAAGCGGCCGAAGCGCGATCCGTCATTTTGCAGTGCCCGCGCATCCGCTTGGGAAGCGTGCCGTGATGATCCCAACCGCGATGATAAAGCTGAATGAACCGCACACCCCGTTCGGCCAGACGGCGGGCAATCAAACAGTTGTAGGCGTAGTTGCCCGGCTTGCGAGCTTCGTTGCCGTACAGTTCGAAGGTGTTTTGCGTCTCGTCCGATACGTCCATCAAATCGGGGACGGACATCTGCATGCGATAGGCCAATTCATATTGGGCGATTCGTGTGTCGATTTCCGGGTCGCCCGCGGCCTCGCGCTGGATCTGGTTTAAGCGGCTGGTAAAGTCCAGCATCTTGCGGCGGGTCTGGCGGTCGACGCCGGCCGGGTTCGATATATCGAGCACGGGGTTGCCGGTGCTGCGAAACTTGACGCCCTGAAAACGTCCCGGCAAAAAACCGGCTCCCCATAGGCGATCGTAGAGCGGTTGGCCGCCGGTGTGGGAACTCATCGCAACGAACGCGGGCAGGTCGCGATTGTCCGAGCCGAGGCCGTAGCTGACCCACGCTCCCATGCTCGGCCGACCAGCAATCTGCGAACCCGTCTGCAGAAACGTGATGGCCGGGTCGTGATTGATCGCCTCGGTGTACATCGACTTGATGACGCACAGGTCGTCGGCGACGCCGGCCGTATGCGGCAGCATCTCGCTAAAGTACGTCCCGCACTGCCCGTGCCGCGCGAATTTGAAAACGCTGGGAGCCGCTAGAAACTGGGACTGTCCCGAGGTCATCGTCGTCTTGCGTTCCGCCGGATAGACCGACGTGGGAACTTCCTTGGCGAAGCGGTTCTTCAAATTCGGTTTATAGTCATACAGATCCAGTTGCGAGGGACCGCCGGATTGAAACAGATAAATGACTCGCTTGGCTTTTGGTGCAAAGTGCGGCAGCCCGGTCAGTCCGCCGGTCGGTGCCGGCCGGCCGTCATTTTTCGCATCCAGCAGTTGGGGGTTCAGCAACGAAGCGAGCGCGATGCCGCCGATGCCGTAGCTGGCCCGCCCAAAGAAGTGGCGACGGTTGACGAGCAGTTTTTGTTCGAGGATCGGATTCATGGTTTGGTTACCGCTTCGTCCAGGTTCATGATCGTATTGGCGACCATCGTGTAGGCAGCGACTTCGAGAGGATCGAGATTCGGGTCACGGGCCTTTTGGCCGATTTTCAAAAGAGCCTGGGCAGCATTCGCATTCTCGCGATAACGGCCCTGAAACGCGTCGAGCGCTTGCCGCAGCAACTCGGCTTCCCGTGGCTGGGGCTGGCGCGCGGCCACCAATCGGAACCCATAGGCTAATCGGTCCGCCGGTTGGTCGCCGCCTTCCTTCATCATTCTTTCCGCCAACAAGCGGGCCGCTTCGACAAACGTGATGTTGTTCATCAGCGTCAGTGCTTGCAGCGGCGTGTTGGTTTTGTCCTTGCGGACCACGCACGATTCGCGGTCGGCTGAATCGAAGGCCAGCATCATCGGCGGCGGGATTGTCCGCAGCCAATAGGTGTACAGGCTGCGGCGATAGAGGTTGTCGCCTTTGTCTTGAACATATTTTTTGCCGGACAGCGCGCTCCAAATCTTAGGCGGCATGTACGGTTTGACCGGTTTACCTCCCATTTTTTCGACCAACAGCCCGCTGGCGGACAAAGCCTGATCGCGGAGGACTTGCGCCGGCAAACGCAAACGGGGCGAGCGCGCCAGCAATCGATTTTCCGGATCGCGTTGCAAGAGCGCCGGAGTGGCGACGGCGGCTTGCCGATAGGTGGCGCTGGTGACAATCAAGCGGTGCATCGCTTTCATGTCCCAGCCGACGCGGACGAACTCGGTGGCTAGCCAGTCGAGCAACCGCGGATGACTTGGAAACTCGCCTTGCGTGCCGAAATTCTCACTGGTCTTCACCAGCCCCACGCCGAAGTAGTGTTGCCAAATACGATTGACGGTGACTCGCGCGGTCAGTGGGTTGTCGGGATGAACGAGCCACTTGGCCAAGCCCAGACGATTGGCGGGCAAATCTTCATTCAACTGGCCGAGAACGCTGGGGAAGGAGGGCGACAGCAATTCCGATTTGTCCGGCTGGTTGTATAGACCGCGCCGCAGCAGAAAGGTGTCGCGCGGCTTGGCCATTTCCTGCATCACCATCATTGTCTCGGGGCCGCCCGCGTTGGGCCGCACGACGGAGGTTTGCGTGGTGTTGAGCTTGTAAGGCTTCGGCTCAATCGCCGCCATGTCGCGTACATCGGGAAATTGCTGGGGAACCTTGATGAAGGGCGGGCTGTTTCCGTTGTTCGGTCCCAGTCCCCATTCCGGAACATTGTTGTAAAACGCGAACAGTTGGTAATACTCTTTTTGCGAAATAGGGTCGTACTTGTGTTCGTGACACCTTGCACATCCCATCGTTAAGCCCAGCCAAACGGTGGCGGTCGTGTCGACTCGGTCGACCACGTATTCCACGATCCACTCGGCGGGGATCGAGCCGCCTTCGGACGTAATGCGATGGTTGCGATTAAACCCCGTCGCGATCTGTTGCATCAGTGTTGCGCCCGGCAGCATGTCACCCGCCAGTTGCTCGATCGTGAACTGATCGAAGGGCATGTTGTCGTTGAGCGCCATGCCCACCCCCTCGCGCCAGGGCCACATGTAACGCAGGCGGTCGTTTTGATAGCCGTCGGTGTCGGCATAACGGGCCGCGTCGAGCCAAGGCACCGCCATGTGTTCGCCGTAGCGCTGTGACTTCAGCAGTCGATCGACGACGTGTTCATAAGCCTGGTCGGAGTCGTCCGCGAGGAACGCATCGACCTCGGCCGGTGTCGGTGGCAGACCCGTCAAGTCAAGTGTGACTCGCCGAATGAGCGCCTCCTTGCTGGCTGCCAATGCGGGCTTCAAACCCTCGCGTTCGAGGCGATTCAAAATGAAATGATCGATCCC
>JAJDEH010000040.1 GCA_029259935.1 Planctomycetota bacterium | reverse complement strand
CGCGCCCATGTCGAGCGCGATGACACGCTTGTCCTTCAAGCTTTGGGGGACATCGCCTTGGACGATCCGCAGGGCGAGACCTTCCGCGATGGCCGTCTTACCGACGCCCGGTTCGCCGATCAGCACGGGATTGTTCTTGGTTCGCCGCGAGAGTACCTGAATCACTCGGCGAATCTCGTTGTCTCGACCGATGACCGGATCAAGCTTGCCCTGATTCGCCTTCTCCACTAGATCGATGCCGTATCGCTCCAGTGCTTGGAATTTGTCCTCGGGGGTTTGATCGGTGACACGGGTGCTGCCGCGCACCGACTGCAGCGCGGACAGGATGTCGGTCGCGCGAATGCCGTTGATTTCCAGAAGCTTCTTGGCGGGCGAGTCGACCTTCGTCAGAGCGAGCAGCAGATGCTCGGTCGAGACGAATTCGTCTTTCATGGTCTCCGCTTCGTTCATGGCACCTTGCAACACATTTTGCAAGCTCTGGTCCGGCTGCGGTGTTGCGCCCCCCGTTGTCCGAGGGAATCGGCCCAGTTCGGCCGCCAGCGTGGTTTGCAGTTGTCCTAGGTTGACTCCGATTTTGTCGAGAATCGGCCGCACAATACCGTCCGACTCGCCCAATAGAGCATCCAACAAATGAAGCGGAGTCATTTGCGGATTACCATGCTCGGCGGCTCGGCTCTGTCCACCGGAAACGGCTTCTTGTGCCTTGACCGTCAACTTGTCGAATCGAAATGTCATCGTTGAACCTCTCTCTTCTCTCCGCGCATATCGACAGCGCGGAGGTTTCCGTAAGAAAACTTCATCCACCGCGCGGCAAGCAACGCGCGGGAATCGTCTGGACGTTCGTCAGGGCATGGCAGTCGGGCACCACTGGCTTCCCCCACCGCGTTACCGCGGCGAAACCAACACTGGCCAGTGGCACCGCCTCGCCAGCTATTTCACTTCGAACTCAGCATCAATCGCGTCATCATCGGCGCTTTCTGTCGCGCCCTCCGCTTCCGATCCATCCTCACTGGGTGCCTCGGGCGCGGCCTTTTCATAGATCGTCTTGCTAAACGCATGCGAAGCCTGCTCGAGTTCTTCGACGGCCGACTTGATCTTCGCGACGTCTTCACCCTCGGCAGCCTCACGCGCCTTCTTGATAGCCTGCTCCAGCGGCAACTTGTCGTCCGCCGTCAGCTTGTCCTCATGCTCCTTGATCAACTTCTCGACCTGATGTCCCATTTGCTCGGCCTGATTGCGGAGCGTCGCCAGTTCGACACGCTTCTTATCTTCTTCCGAGTGACTATCCGCGTCCTTCCGCGCCTTTTCGATTTCATCCTCGGACAAACCGGCGGATTTTTCGATTCGCACCGACGCCTCTTTCCCGGTGCCGAGATCCTTCGCGGAAACGCTAAGGATGCCGTTTTGGTCGATATCGAACGAGACTTCGATCTTAGGCAGTCCGCGCGGAGCGGCGGGAATGCCCTCCAGGTTAAACTGGCCAAGCACCCGGTTGTCGGCGGCCATCGGCCTTTCGCCTTGGAAAACACTCACCGTGACCGCGGTTTGATTGTCGGCGGCCGTGCTGAAGACGTTCTTCTTTTCGACCGGGATCGTCGTGTTGCGTTCGACTAGCGCCGTCAACACGCCACCTTCAGTCTCAATGCCCAGCGTCAGCGGAGTCACATCCAACAACAGGACGTCTTTGCGGTCGCCCGCCAGAACACTGCCTTGGATCGCGGCCCCGACGGCAACGACTTCGTCTGGATTGACGCCTTTGTGCGGCTCCTTATTGAACATCTCCTTGACCATTTGATGGACTTTGGGAACTCGCGTGGAGCCTCCGACCAGAACGACTTCGTCAATCTCGCTGGGGGAAATCTTGGCGTCTTCCAGCGCGGTCTTGATCGGTTTGCGGCATCGCTCGACCAAGCCGTCAATCAGTTCCTCGAACTTGGCCCGAGTGATCGTGACCTGCAGGTGCTTGGGCCCGGAAGCGTCGGCCGTGATGAAGGGCAGGTTGATATCGGTCTGTGGAACCGAGCTTAGTTCCCGCTTGGCTTTCTCACATGCTTCCTGCAGCCGCTGCAGAGCCATCGTGTCCTTTCGCAGATCGATGCCTTGCTCTTTTTGAAACTCGGCGGCCACATAGTGAATCAGTTCTTCGTCAAAATCATCACCGCCCAGATGCGTGTCACCACTGGTGCTGATCACTTCAAAGATCTTATGGCCGTCTTCGTCGACGACTTTCAGCACGGAAACGTCGAACGTTCCGCCACCCAAGTCGAACACAACGATCTGTTCGTCTTTCTGTTTGTCCAACCCATACGCCATCGCGGCGGCGGTTGGTTCGTTGATGATTCGCGCCACTTCGAGCCCGGCGACTTGGCCGGCGTCTTTCGTCGCTTGGCGCTGCGAGTCGTTAAAGTAGGCGGGAACGGTGATGACGGCCTTGTTGACCTTATGGCCCAAATACGATTCGGCGGCTTCCTTGAGCTTGCGGAGCGTCTTCGCCGAGATCTCTTGCGGCGTATAGTCCTCGTCGGCGATGCCGATCTTTACATAATCCGACGGTCCACCCGTAATCTTGTAGGGCACCATCTTCTCTTCCGACTCGACTTCGTCGTGCCGGCGGCCCATGAACCGCTTGACCGAATACACGGTCTTCGTCGGATTGGTGACCGCTTGTCGCCGAGCGGGCTCGCCAACCAAAGTTTCCCCTTTGTCAGTAAAGGCCACGACACTTGGTGTCAGCCGATTACCTTCCGCGTTGGGGATCACCTTGGGTTCATTGCCTTCCATCACGGCGACCACCGAATTGGTCGTGCCTAAATCGATGCCAATGATCTTTTCGCCTTGGGCCATGTGAACTTCCTTTCTACGAAGATGTTTTTCAGTCGACCCCATCCCTGGAGAGAAGGTCGGTTTTCTTGTTTTGCGTTGAAGCTACAAACTGTTCCGCGCGACAGCGCCGCTGCCGACGGGCAGTTGATTTGATTGCCAATCAGTAAGAGCAAAGAGTGTGCCAGCAGCACTTGCGACGCAGGTGGCGTGACGTAAGTAGCGCATGTAAAATGCTTTAGGGAAACAGGCGTCATAATGGGGCCTGGTCGATTCCCACTCCATAGGGCCACTCCTGTCATTTTGACATGAACGAAATTTGGACCGGATTCCGTGTCGCGCGCCACATTGTCTCCGCCTAACTGGCCCGTTAACATCGCACAAGTCAACTCCGATCACTTCCAAGAATCGTCAACCCAGTCGAGATTCGGATTCCGGCGCGAAACCATGGCCAAGCGAGTTACGAAAAAACGGTCGTCTTCGTCCGATCCCGGAGAGGTTCTTCGCGCCGTGGAGCGGCTCGATAAGGAAATCGTACAGAAAGCCAACGAGCGGGCCAAATTGTTTCAGAAATTGTCCAAGGCTCGTCAGGCGGCGGGTGAGCCGGTGGTTGACATCGATGACGATCTTAGCCGCGTCGAACGGCTTGTCAGCACCAACAAAGGTCCTCTCAATGACCAATGCCTGGCGACCATGCTTCGCGAACTGGCCAGTGGCAGCCGGGCGCTTGTCGCTCCGCTGCGCGTTGCCTACCTAGGGCCAGCCTACAGCTATAGCCATTTGGCGGCCATTCAAAGATTCGGCGATCATGGCGAGTTGGTTCCCGTGGGAACCATTGCGGCCGTGTTCGAGGAAGTGAATCGGCATCAGGCCGAATTCGGCTTGGTCCCCATCGAAAACTCGACCGATGGCCGAGTCGTGGACACCTTGGACATGTTTGCTCGTCTGCCAGTACGAATTTGCGGCAAGATAGAACTGCGAATTCACCATCATCTATTAGCAAAATGCGAGCGAAGTAAGGTCGTTGAAGTTTACAGCAAGCCGCAGGCACTTTCGCAGTGCCGCGAATGGCTGGCCAAGCACATGCCTCGAGCCCGCACGGTGGAAATGGCCAGCACCACATCGGCGGCCAAGCTGGCCGCTGAAAAACCGGGCGCGGCCGCTGTCGCCAGCCGTCAAGCCGGCGTTCGTTACGGGCTGGACGCGATTGCCTCGAATATCGAAGACAACCGCAACAACATCACACGTTTCGCCGTAATCGGAAATCAGATTCCGCGAAAGACCGGCAAGGACAAAACGTCGGTAATGTTTGAAATTGCCCATGAACCGGGAGCGCTGGCCGACGCGATGGCCATCTTCAAGCGAAATCGGCTGAACCTGACCTGGATCGAGTCGTTTCCCATGTCGGGGACCGCGAATGAGTATCTCTTCTTTGTCGAGTTGGACGGTCATCAAAGTGATATGAAGGTAGGACGTGCACTCAAAAGCTTGGAGAAGAAAACAGTGCGGTTTGAGATTTTGGGTTCCTACGCCAAATCGGAACCCGTCGAATAGCGAAGCGCGCTGGTCCGCGCCGCCCTTCTGCCTGGCGACTAGAGGAAATGACCGTCCGCGAACCGGCGTCAAGAGTGCTTCATGACCCTCCAAGACAGTCGATTTCAACGAACGATGATGCTGTGCGCGATGTACTTCGCGCAAGGCGTCCCCTGGGGATTCATGACCATCGCGCTTGCTACGTATCTGGCGGGCCGCGGCGTACCCGCCAGCGAAGTCGGCTGGCTGAGCGCGATGGTGCTTTTGCCATGGACGTTCAAGCTGATTTGGGCACCGCTGATTGATAGCGTCACGATTCGCTCGATGGGCCGCCGCCGGCCCTGGATCATTGGGGCGGAATTCTGCATGGCGCTGTCGCTGGGCGGAATCTTGATGCTGGGAGACTTGACGCAACACCTGTGGATGTTGGGCGGCATGTTCTTTCTCCATAACTGCTTTGCCGCGCTGCAAGACGTGGCGACGGATGCGTTGGCCGTTGACGTGCTGCTACCAGAAGAACAAGGATTGACGAACGGATTGATGTGGGGCTCGAAACTGGTCGGCAAAGGGCTCGGCGGTGCTGTACTAGGCTATGTCCTCGGCACATGGGGCTTGACGCCCGCGGTGGTGGTGCAGTTCGTCGTGCTGCTGTTCATCATGCTGTTTCCCATTCTGATGCTCGAGCGGTGTGGAGAAAAATTGCTGCCTGGGATGCGGAGCAAGTCGGAAGGCAAGGTCGCCGGGACGAGCTTTCGCAATCCTTTCGCGGTGGGCCGCGATCTGGTGCGGGCATTCTCGCTAGTGGCAACCTTTGTCTTGTTTGTCTTTGCCACGATCAACCTGATCGGTTGGGGAATTGTCGAAGTCATCACCAAGACTTTATATACCCAACAGTTGGGTTGGAGCGTCGTGGACGTTTCTGGGGTTTCCGGTTTCGCGGTCGTCCCCGAACTGGCGGGTGCCGTCATTGGCGGTTTGGTCGCGGATCGAATCGGACGTCGCGTCGCCATGATCGTGGGCTTTTCCGGCTATGGTCTGTTGGCGATCGTGTTCGGGGCTAATCCTCATCTTTGGCAGGAGAGTTGGTTTACGACCGGCTACTTGCTGGTCAATCCGTTCTTTCTGGCCGTGGGATCGGTGGGTTTCTTGTCGATGGCCATGCGAATATCCTGGACCACGGCGGCGGCCACGGTGTTTACCATCTTCATGACGGTGTCGAACATCGGACACGTCGTGGGAAATGGGATGATTGGCTTGTTGCGGGTGCATCTAGAACTCTCGTACCAAGAAATGTTTTGGTTCGCGGGGATCTCGATGCTGTTGCCCTTGGTGTTGTTGATCGTCGTGCGGCCAGAATCGGTGGATGTTGTGCGAGACTTCGAGCGAAAGGCTTCAGCATCGTGACGTCGCGGCGGCGAGTTTCACGCCAGTCGGTTGCCCGCCGCACTTTGAACATTCGATCTGAATTCTTTGAACATTCGATCTGAAGGCATGGCTTCGTATTGCTTTGGGCCTTGGGTATTTCGCCGTTCCTGGGAGATTTTCCTCCGGCTTTTTGCAAGACTAGCACCTTCCAATCGAATCAACGTATGGCCATTCACCGGCAACACGGGCACTTGTTCCCTCCAGTGATCTGGCTTGAAACGGAAAGTTGGCTAGAATTGTGAAGGTTTCTTGCTGATTTGACCGGCTGGGTGCAGGTGGTCTCATCGGCCGGCCGGAATGGCTTTGTATTCGTCGCCCCTTGATGAGCCCTGCTAATGCCTGCGGAAAATGTGTCTCCTCCTTCGCCAGACGTTATAGAAGTTGATCTCCGAAACAACGGATTCGCCGCGTTTTTGGCGTGGCTGTGGCCAGGGGCGGGCCATATCTACCAACGTCGCTACGGCAAGGGCGTGCTGTTCATGGTTTGCATTATGGGGACGTATTGCTTTGGCCTCAGCTTGGGGCACGGGCACGTGGTTCACGCGGCTTGGGACTGGGAGAAGGATAATCGGCGTTGGCAATACGGCTGTCAGGTTTGTGTCGGAATCCCAGCGTTTCCGGCGATCATCCAGCGAATGCGGGTGAATTCAAAACGGCCCCCGTTATTCAAAGGCGTCATGGCTCCGCCCTATCCGCTGGAACGGCGCGAAGCGGTGTTGTCTGAATGGCATAGAAAACTGGGAAATGCCTTTGAGCTGGGCACGTTGTACACGGTCGTGGCCGGTTTGCTGAACGTGCTGGCGATCTATGATGCCTATGCTGGCCCGTTCATGTCGGTGTCCGATCGCGAAGATAGGCCGCCGCCGGATAAGAAAAAGAAGAAGGCCAAGCCGGGCGGCTGAACCGCAACACATTCCTATCAGGTGGGAACAACTTAATGGCTCCCTATTTATTCGCAGCTTGGCCCGCCAGCCAACTTTGGTATTTACTGCCGCTGTTGGTGGCGATTTGCCTAGTTTACGGCGCGACGCGTCATGAATTGGCGGGGCAGATTCTGATCCACGCGTTCAAGTTCGCAACGTGGATCGTGGGCTTCATGGCAGTGATCTTCGTCTTGTTGTGCTTGATGGCCTGGAATCTGTAAGCGTCGAGGGATACCGGCTGCTACCGACGCGACGCGCCGGGTTTCGACAGGTGATCTTGACCGACCATGGCGGCCAGCTATACTCCCCCGCCACTTGTCAACCGTCACCCGTGCTAGCTCGGGGCACCTTGCACTCTGCTGATAGACAACATGATGCTCATTCGCGACCCAGGACGGGGACGTAAACCGAAGTGCGCCACCGCGCTCTTCGCCGCGTTTTTCATTTGCCAGTTTTTCCGCGCGACGCCGTCGCTCGCGGAGAACCGTTGGCCTGACGAACGGGCCTTGGGACTAATCAGCTATCACGCCGATTTTTCGCTGACGCGATACGAAAAGCTGCTGACCGAAACCTCGGGATTACAACGCGATCTCGACAAATTGCTGGGCATCGGCGAGTCGCGGGAGCCGATTCATCTGTTCTTGTTTGGCCGCAAGTCGACGTATAAGAGCTATTTGAATCGTCACTTTCCGTCGGTGCCATTTCGCCGCGCATTGTTTGTCAAACGCCGTGGTCCGGGCATGGTCTTTGCGTATGTCAATCGCGAGTTTGAAGTTGATTTGCGTCACGAAAGTACCCATGCGTTTCTACATAGTTCGCTGCCTCACGTGCCGCTTTGGCTGGACGAGGGATTGGCGGAGTATTTTGAGGTTTCGCCAGAACGACGCCCCTATGACAATCCGCACATGAGTACGCTACGACGAGAACTCCGCAGCGGCAGTGTCGCCCGCATGACGACACTGGAGGGCATGACCACTCTGGAAGAAATGGGCGCGTCTCAGTACCGGCATGCTTGGGCTTGGGTCCATTTCATGCTGCATGGACCGGTGGAAGCCCACGACGAACTTGTCCGCTACCTGGCAGATATTAAAAACGCCTTGCCGGCTGGCAAACTGAGTACCCGTCTACGCCGCCGGCTGCCAAATCTGGACCAGCATTTCGTCCATCACTTCTCAAATTGGCGCCGCTAGTTTTCTTGGCAGCGCCTGCCTTCGTGAACGCGTGCTTTCATGGCCGACAATCAACCCGTCGAACTCACGCGGTGCGTGGGGACTGGGCGGCCGGGCCGGAACCGCTGGACTCCCGTGACTTCGCTGGTCAAGCCGTATTGGGTGGCCGTGGCGTCGACACTGCGCCGGACTAGCTCTTCCAGTTCTTCCGGCGAGGTCGCCACGCGGGCGTTGACAATTAACTCGGCCTGATCCGTGTGCACTCCTGATTCGAGCGACAGTTCGACTTCCGCTCCGCCACCGACCAGATTGACAATTGCCGGCTCGTTTCCCGATTGGCCCATCACTTTCAAGTGGGCCGCCTCGCCATTCACGTTCGCCAATTCTCGGTGCATGAAGTTGACCAAGTCGAGCAGCAATTGGTCCAGGCTGAACTTCTGTTGGTCGGCCGCCACCAGACGGGCTTGGCAGTTCAACCAACCAAGTTCGGCTTCGCCCTCGGCGTACACGTCGTAATCTACGTCCATCAGCGTCTTGTGTGGTGCCGCGGTTTGGCTGACGGCCTCGATCAGGGCCTCAAACTCGTCGCCCGTTCGCGCGCTGGTGGCCAGGACTTGCTTGCCGGGAAATCGTTGGCCCACTAATTCGACCAACTCCTGGCGCTCGTCGATACTGAGCTTGTCAATCTTGTTCAACACGACCACGTCCGCTTCTTCGATTTGCTTGAGGAAGATGTAGGCCGCTTTTGGCGAGAATCCGAGCGACTGATTGCGTAGAATCTTCTGACCATGCTCTGGCTTGAGCAGCACGGCAAGCGGTCCGATTTCGTATTGATCGCCATAAAGATGACGCAGCGGTTCGATCACCGTGGCCACCAAATCGGTGCAACTGCCCACCGGTTCGGCGATAATCACATCGGGGACTTGCTCTTTCTGGAGGCCCTCCGCGGTTTCAACGAGATCGTTAAACTTGCAGCAAAAACAGGCTCCGGGAACTTCGCCGACCTGAAATCCTTGAGCCTTGAGGGCCTCGGTATCCACCAAGTTGTAAGCCTGATCATTGGTTACGATCCCCACGTTGAGCCCCTGATCAACGTAATGTCGGGCAAGCCGGCCAATTGCAGTCGTCTTCCCGGCTCCGAGAAAGCCACCCACCATCACAAAACGTACGCGTTTCATAGAGATTCCTCGCGGCGGGTATTCAGGTTGGCGACTCTTTTTACTTGTTTGACTTGAAGTAGATTATAAGTAGCGGATGAAACGTCTGCCATGCGGCGAGATTTTCGGTAGCTCATACGGCAATTCTGTTTGGCTCGCACGGATCTGGAGTTGGATATTTCCGGAATGCAAGAAAAACTCGCGATTCAGGGCGGTCCCTCCGCGTTCCCCGAAGGCGCGCCGTCATGGCCAGCCATCGATGACGAAACTCGTCAGTCGATTCTGGCAGCCATGGACAACGGAACTTGGGGCCAATACGAAGGACCGCACTGCCAAGCGTTGATCGACGCGATCGCGGTGATGCATCAAGTGGACCAGGTGTTGCTTTGCTGCTCGGGAACGTTTGCCGTCGAATTGGCGCTGCGCGGCTTGAAAGTCGCCCCCGGCGACGAAGTGGTCTTGGCCGGATACGACTTCCCCGGGAACTTTCGGGCGATCGAAGCCATGGGTGCCAGACCGGTCTTGGTGGATATCGACCCCGGCACATGGTGTCTCGACGCGGCTCACCTTGGTGCGGCGGTCGGGCCGAAAACCACTGCGGTGATCGTGTCGCACCTGCACGGCGGACTGGCTCGGATGAGCGAAATTCGTGAACTGGCCGACCGGCACCACCTGCGCGTTGTCGAAGATGTCTGTCAAGCGCCGGGCGCGGTCGTCGATGGCCGGGTCGCTGGAACCTGGGGCGACGTTGGTGTCTGGAGCTTTGGCGGAAGCAAGTTGCTGACGGCCGGGCGAGGCGGTGCCATCTACACATCCCAAGCGGACGTGCTGCAACGGGCCAGGATCTTTTGCGAACGGGGAAACCAGGCCTTTCCGCTTAGCGAAATCCAAGCCGCTCTGTTGGTCCCCCCAATGAAAATGCTAGCGAGGCGCAATACCGTCAGGAACGAAAACGTTCAGCGTTTGCGAAACCAGTTGGAAGACGTCGCCGCGTTTCGGATGGTGACCGCCGCGCGCAACGCGGACCTGGCTTGTTTCTATAAGGTTGGCTTGCAGCTTCAACCCAGCGCGCTCAAGGATCGTTCGCGCGAGGATCTGGTTGCCGCATTTCAGGCCGAAGGGATCGCGATCGACGTCGGCTTTCGCGGCTTTGCGCGGCGTTCCACACGGCGCTGCCGACAAGTGGGCGAGCTCGATCACAGCAAGACCGCCGCGGCGCATACGCTGCTCTTGCACCATCCCATTTTGTTGCAGGCGCCAGCGGTCATCGACCGGCTTGCCGAGGGCATCAGGAAAGTTACGAATGGACTCGGCCTGTAATCAGATGACAGCGGCGGGATCGTCTTCTTTGAGAGCGCGAAAAAAGTGGGTGCCCGGACCGACAAAAGGAGGAAGGAAGTCAGTCCGAGCACCCCACAGCACAGCCTCTCACAACTGTTGATTAGCGACGGGCAGCTCGCGCCGTTGTTTGATCGTTCAGGTTCCAGTTGTAATCCAGATACGAAATGGAAACGGAATTGGTTTTAGCGGCACGCTGGGATTCGGCGGTCGGCAGGTAGGGAGCAATCGCTGCTAGCTGGGCCGCTCGGCCGCTGCCAAAGTCTTCGCCAAACCAACTCAGAATCGAAGACAGTTGAAACCGCCGCGCGGAAACATCATGGCGAAAGTGCAGTGGGTTTGCGAAAAAGTTTTTGGTGTTCGTCGTAAGCTGCTGATCGAGCGAACCGCTCGTGTAAGCTTGGTTCAACAGCCTGGGGCAACTGATCGAAGCGCAGACGATGGCAAAGTGAACTCGCGGCTCGCCCATTTTGCGCAGAACTTTGTGTTCGATCGAGTCGAGCGAGTATTGGCTGCCGCCGACTTGCACAAGCAAGTCGTGCCAGATGTTGTACCCAAACACGCGGGCCGTGTGGTTTCGAATGCTGGTGGTGGGGTACTCGCGCAAGATGCCCTTAATCGTCGCGGCGTTGTAGGCGTTGATCCAGAACGCAAGTTTGCCTTCGTTGCTGGCACGAGCCGACGGATCGGCATAAGAGAGCTGGTCGAGATAGGCATCCAACTCGGTCTGGTCCGTTCGCGACTTCTTCCAAGCCGAATAGTTCACGTTGCCCTGGCCATCCACATACTTGCGCAGCAAGCGGTCAAACCTGGCATGGTCAATGCGATCCATGGAAACACGTTGGCCGGACGGAATGTTCTTGCCAACGGTCCACTTGGGACCCGCCCAACTGGGTACCTCGCCGCCCAGGAGGATGAGCGCGGCGAATAGAATCGTGCGGTAATGATGTCTCGAAAATGACATGAAAATCTCCTCTTCCTTGATTGGAGAGCATCCCAGATCAGGCGAGCTTCGGTTTCCACTTTACGGAAGAAACCCGGAATTTCACCCGATCGGAACAGCTTCTCGCTTATGTAAGTGCCGTTTGCACAAGGTTCCACCTATTTGACGGCGCGGTTGTCTTTTCCTTACAGGCCTCTAGGTCATTCCTCTTCTTACCGTACACGGGCTGGCCGTCACTGCTGGCCATTATCGGGGCCACAGCTTTCTGAATCTGTGAGCTTCAATACCGGTCGGGTTTAGTTTTGAGGGTTTTTTGGGCCCGTCGCAAGAATTCGGCATCAGATGGTGGCGACTGTGAACTGACCCACACTTCGTGGCAACTCGACCGCACGATATGTGGAAGCAGGGGCAAGGATCGGAAACACCAACAAGGGAGAACCGTCGCGATGCGCAATTTTCTTTATTTCAGCAGTGCGTTTTCGGCTCTGATTCTTAGCTTGATCTTCGCCGAGGCGGATCACTCGGCGGCGCGAGGCGAAGAATTGACTTGGCACAAAAACGTGCAACAGGCATGGCGACAGGCGCAAGCCGAGAATCGTCCGATGCTGTTGTATGCACACATGCACAACTGCCACTATTGTCGCAAGCTGGAACAGACCACGCTACGCAACGCCTCGGTACAAGCGGAGATTCAACGCCGATTTGTCGCCGCTTCGTTCGATTCCGCCCACCAACGCGACCTAGTGCGCCGACTGCGTCTGAGGTCCTATCCGAGCTTGATCATTGTCGCCCCGGATGGCAAAGTATTGGATGTGATGACCGGTTATTTGACCGCCGGACAACTTCAGAATCGAATCCGCACTGCCACGGTGGCGTTAAAGTGATCCGGCTGAGGCGAGTTTGCGGAGACCTTGACCGCTGTTGATCGGTATTCGCAAATGACTGGTGTACAGTAGGTTAGGGCAATTCAAGCCTGTCGAGCGACAAGGATTTGTTGGATATTGTGGCGTGGTTCACAGACAACACCGACGGAATTACCGAATATAACAGAATAGGCGACGTTCAAATGGCCATTCTCCTGGACCTGAATCAATGAATGAATCACCCTCGAATCTCAATGATTGGGAGCCCTGCGGCGAAGGACTGCTTGTCGAGGCGGTGGACCGTCTAAAGGCTCAGCGGCGCGATAGGATGGCGGCCCGAGCAGTGGGAGTGGCCGGCACGCTGGTGATTTTGCTGTTCGTGGGAGCCATTGGCTTTCAGCAGTATCAAAAGGGCGCGGACAACCACCACGGTGGCATCTCTTGCGCCAAAGTGAAGACGAGCTTGGAAGCTTATGTGGCGGGCAAGCTAACTCCAGAACTTGAGGAACAGATCGAGATTCACCTTGCCAAGTGCCCGAAATGCCAAGAATTACGTGACCAAATGATGGGTGAAGAAGGAGTCGCGACTGTCCGGGCGGACGAACACCACTGGAGTTGCCCGTGCGACGAGTGTCGACCGCAGGTCGCGTTTGCACCCTAGTGCTTTGTCACAGCTTAATGTTAGGGTGCCTCGGGCATGTTGCCCATGCTCGTAGCGTCCACTGGCGAGACGCCAGTGGCACGCCTGGCGAACTCAACTAACCCTAATTCTTAGCTGTGACAACGCACTAGTAGCAGCTTCGTCTTAAGCCGGTGGCCGTTGACTCGGGTCCGAGCGATCTTGAAACCCCGGCACGCTTTCTAGAATATCTTTCAGCCGGCTCAGTGCCCGAACGTATCGATTGCTGGCACCCGCCTTGGTGATTCCCAATAATTCGGCGATTTCGTTATTGGTCAGTTCCTCGAAATGCCGCAGCGCAAGGACCTCCCGGTCGATGGGGTCCATCGATTCGAGCGCTTCCTGGAGTTGATCCAGCGCTTCGGCGCGCATGGCGATTTGGCTCGGCGAAGCCCAATGGCCGACTAGCTGAAAAGCCAGCGAGGCAGAGGTCGCCTTGCCGACTTTGGCCTCTAGGGAAACCTCTTGCCGCACGTCCCGCATTTTCGCCCCGACGTGTCGGCGGTGCAGGTCGATCAGCCGCTGCAGCGTCACTTCGCGCAGCCACAGGAAAAACGACAGCGACGGCTTCTGGGCAAAGTGGTGTCGCCGGTGGAAGGCGTCGATGTAGACTTCCTGCAAGACATCCGACGCGTCGACGCGGCCTTTTAGCCGCTGGTCGATGCGGAATTCCACGAGCCGCTTGAGCCGCCCGCGGTACCGCGCGAACAGTTCGGCCAATACATCGTCTTCGCCTTGCCTCAGTTTTGAGACGAGGTCGATCGTGGAACTGGTGTCGTCAAACATCAAAAAAGGGCGATCAGGAAGGTCGGATTCCTTGGAGGTGCTGACTTTAGCTTCGACTAGAGGCCAAAGAAACGCAAGCCAAGGTTGGCAGTGTATTTTCTGTTGATAACTGCGTTTTAGAACTAATAGTCCTCGGCTAATCTCCTGTTGACGGGAATTTTGCGGTCTTTTCTTGGTCCGTCGCGGTTAAATGTGGCTGGGAATGAAATGCGTATGCGAGCTTACGGAATCGGAACCGCGGGCCGTGATAGAATCACTCGTCTCAATTCTTCTCTTTTTTGGCGGAGACTCAATTTGATGAAATACCAAGCTGCGATTTCTTTGGTGCTGACAGTCGTCCTCGCCAATCTGGCGTGGGCGCAAGATAAGGCGGACAACGAGTTTCGTCCGAAAACGGTCAGCAAGAAGGCTGGCAAATTCAAGGCCATCACGGACATTCCGCTCAAATCGGCCAGTGAAACGGACTTAAGAGACAACGAGCTAGTGCTGGGCGTCGAGGTGAACGGCGAGGCGCGAGCTTATCCGATCAACATGTTGACGGGACCCAGTCGCGAAATCCTCAACGATGTTCTGGGAGGGCAGGCGATCGCGGCCACTTGGTGACATCTTTGCCACAACGGCATCGTGTATGCCCGACAAGTTGGTGACGAGACCTTGACGTTTACTGTTTCCGGAAAGCTGTGGAAGCGCAGCCTGGTGATGCAAGATCTGGAATCGAAGACTTTTTGGAGCCATCTGCTGGGCGAAGCCATGGAGGGCAAACTCAAGGGAACGCAGTTGCAGCAGATCCCCTCGCAAATGACCGACTGGCAATCGTGGCGGGCCACGCACCCGGAAACGACGGTCGTTGCCATGTCCCGCACCTCGAAGGACTTTCAAAAAGAGTTTTACCGCGACCCAGCGCGATTCGTGCTGGGGCTGGTCGACGGTGGAACCGCGAAAGCCTGGCCCTTTGACAAGTTGGTGGCGACACCCGTAGTGAACGACCAGCACGCCGATGTGCCGTTGGTGGTACTGTTCGATTCAGCGAGCAAAACGGCGCTCGCTTTCGATCGCCGAATCGCGGATCGCACCTTGACGTTTGGCACGCGTGACGGAAAAGTGATGGATCGGGAAACGAAGTCGAGTTGGAACGGCTTGACCGGGACCGCGACCACGGGACCGCTGGCCGGAACCAGCCTGAAACCGCTGCCCGCAATCGTCAGCTTCACGGTTGCTTGGAAGGCGTTTCATCCGTCGAGCGTTATCTTCACCGGCCAAGAAGAAAAGTCCGCTCAAGCAACTCCCAGTAATCGTCCCCCGAGCCGTTCACGCGGTCCCAGCTTGGCCGGCGCGCCCGAGATCGGAGAACGGCTGCCGGATACGATTCTTTACAATGAAGACGGCAAGGAAATTCGGCTCTCGGATTTGAAGGGAGGATACAGCGTCGTTGTGTTTGGATGCCTGACGTGACCGCCTTTCCTCAGAAACGTTTCCAGTTTGGAGACGGTATATCGCGATTATGCTCCCCAAGGCGTCAAGTTTTATTACATCTACAAATCACTCGCTCATCCCGAAATCAACGGCTTCGTGCAGCCCATCACGTTGGAAGAGCGGCTGAAGCACGTTCAAGAGGCCAAGCGCCGGCTGGGCACCGAGTTCACTTGGCTGGCCGATTCGATGGCCAATGACGCGAAGCATGTTTTGGGGAACGCTCCCAATTCCGAATTCGTCATCGATCCAGAAGGCAAAGTGATCCGGCGACGAAATTGGAGCCGCCCAGCGGAACTGCGCAAGGATCTTGAAGAGTTGGTCGGGCCGGTCGAAAAACCCACGCAAGTCGCCGACTTGGATTTGAAAATTGAAGTGCCACCGAAAGCGGCCGCCTCGGGCATTGTTCCGCGCATCGAAAAGCCTGCTCGGCTGGAACCGGTCAAGGTGAAGCCTCAGAAGAATAACGAGCCGTTTTACGTCAAGTTGCGGGCGGAAGTCGAACGCGATTTGATCGGAGGCGGTGAAGGACAGGTCTACCTAGCGTTCCATCTCGATCCCATCTACCAAGTACACTGGAATAACTTGGCACCGGCCATCAAGTTTCGAATCGACGTGCCTGACGGGGTCACGGTCGATACGGCGGAAGGCGAAGGGCCAAAAGTTGAAGAAGCTGCCGACATCGATCCGCGCGAGTTTCTGCTGACGATGAAGACGCCGGCCGACTTCGATAGTCCCCTCAAACTTCGGGTTGAGTACTACGCCTGCAACGACGAGGAAGGATGGTGCAAACAGATCACGCAAGAGTACGAGATCTTGCTGGTGGCGGACCGCGACGCCGGTCGGGCCATGTCGTTTAGGCGACGACCGTCGGGTTCGCCAGGATCCGGCCGGCGAACTCCGCCGCGACCAGACGCTGCGCCAGGCCGCCCCAATACGGAAGCGGAGTTCGTTAAGCGGATCACGGGCTATGACCGTAACAAAGATGGCAAGGTTGCCGACGACGAGTTGCCGGGCTTTCGCAAAAACCTCTTGCGACGTGGTGACAGCAACAAGGATGGCGTCCTCGATCAGGACGAAATCAAGCGGGTCGCCAAGCAGCTTGCCAACAGGAAAAGAGCGGAATGAGCCCCAATAGCCGAAGCCTGTTAAAATAGGCTATCTGCACCCAAGTGTGCAGGTGAGTTCGTGCGCACGGGCACTTTCTCGGAAGTGCTTATATAGCAAGGTCTTCGGCGACTTATCCTAAACAGATGCCCAGCTTTTCGGAGAAGCTGGGCATCTTCTTTTTGGCCTTGGAAAAGTTGTACCGATCAACTGATTTTGATATGATTTCGGTGGATCGAATGCACACCACGTTACTCTTCCGACGAGTAATGTTCTAAGCACATCACATTACGGACGTAACTCAAGCTACGGACGCGGGAGTTGGTTTTATGCTTACTATTCTTGGACGACCCAATAATCGTGCGGGTTTTTGCGATCGGCTCTCCCGAAGAAATTTCTTGACCATCGGCGGCATGACTGCTGGCGGCATGGCGGCTGGCGGTTTGGCGTTGCCTCAACTGTTGGCAGCCGAGGCACGAGCCGGCATGGGCCGTTCGCACAAAGCGATCATCAATGTCTTTTTGCCCGGCGGTCCTTCTCACCAAGATATGTGGGATATCAAGGTCGACGCCCCCAGCGAAATTCGCGGCGAGTTCCAACCGATCGCGACCAGTGTGCCTGGCATCGAAATTGGCGAGATGTTCCCGATGATCGCATCGATGATGGACAAGTTCGTGCCGATTCGTTCGATGGTCGGCGCTCGCGGCGGCCACGACTCGTATCAGTGCATGAGCGGACGACCGGCGACTCCCGCCCCGGCCGGCGGTTGGCCCTCGATGGGTGCCTGGGTTTCCAAGGTGCGCGGCCCCGTGAACTCGACGATCCCACCGCATCTAAGCCTGATGTACAAAACGGACCATGCTCCCTGGGGCAATCCGGGTGAAGGTGGTTTCCTGGGCGTCAAGCACGCTCCGTTCCGATTGGTCGGCGGCAAGGGCGCGAAGCGAACGGTCGAGAACAAAGAGAACATGGTGCTCAAGGGCATCAGCTTGGAACGGCTAAGCGACCGCGACAATCTGCTGAGGTCGTTGGATGGCTTCCGCCGTGAGACTGACTCCAGCGGTGCGATGGACGGGCTGGACGCGTTTACGCAACAAGCGCTCGGCATTCTGACTTCTTCCGCGCTGGCCGAAGCACTCGACTTGTCGAAAGAAGATCCCAAGTTGGTTGAACGTTATGGCAAGGGTGAACCCAACTTCACCGCCGACGGTGCCCCCAAGATGACCGAGAACTTCTTAATCGCTCGGCGACTGGTTGAGGCCGGGGCTCGCGTGGTCTCGATGAACTTCAGCCGCTGGGATTGGCATGGCGGCAACTTCAAACGTGGCCGTCAAGACATGCCGATGCTCGATCGCGCGGTCAGCGCATTGGTCGAAGACCTGGAAAACCGCGGCATGTTGCGCGACGTTTCGGTTGTGGTGTGGGGCGAGTTCGGCCGAACTCCCAAGATCAACGCCAACGCGGGCCGCGACCATTGGCCACGAGTCTCCTGTGCGTTGCTGGCCGGTGGCGGCTTGCGAACGGGCCAGGTGATCGGTTCCACGAACCGGCTGGGCGAATACGCCAAGGACCGCCCCGTCACGTTCCAGGAAGTGTTTGCCTCGTTGTATCAGCGAATGGGACTCAACCTGCAGGCCGTTCGGGAATTCGATCTCCGTGGGCGACCTCAATACTTGGTCGATCAAGGCGTCAAGCCGATGCGTGAATTGGTCTAAACCTCGTTTATCAAGTGACGAACCCGGTCTTCTGGACCGGGTTTTTTTGTGGTCCTACTTCGCGAGGAGGACGTGGATGGATTGGCGATTTTCACCAACGTGGGCATCAAATCGATTACGATAGTTGCATGCGCAAGTTGTTGCTTACGGACGACGCGAGAATGTCGTCTTTCGCTCCGCGAAAGAACGCTCTTTCGCGGAGCGAAAGGCGACCAAGTCTTCGTATCCGGCGGATTTCTTGGTTGGCGGCATTCATGAGTCTTTGCGCTGCGGTCGTGGCCGGTGCCGAATCCGATGATCTCACCTACGAGAACAAAATTCGGCCTCTGTTTGAACAACATTGCTTTAAGTGTCACGGCGAGAAGGCGAAGAAGGGTGGCTTGAGCCTGGCGACAGCCCGTGCGGTTGTCGAAGGCGGCGAATCGGGCGCGGCGATCTCAGCGGGCAAGCCTGGCGAAAGTTTGCTACTGGAACTGATCGACGACGGCGAGATGCCACCGGAGGATAGCGGCGTCGAACCGCTGTCCGAGAAACAAGTCGCCATGATTCGTCGCTGGATTTCCGCAGGTGCTAAGTTTCGCGACGGCAAGGTCGCCGCACCAACGATCACGCAACACGACATCGTGCCGTTGATGTTGCTGCGATGTACCGCTTGTCACGGTGGACGTCGCCGTGAGGCGGATCTCGATCTACGCACTAAGGCTTCGATGCTCAAGGGCGGTAAGTCGGGACCCGCTGTCGTTGCGGGAAATTCCGACGAGAGCTTAATCGTCAGGCGGATTCATGCGGGCGAGATGCCGCCGAGACGGCTGTTGGTTTCGGTCAGCGTCAAGCCGATGGCGGATTCGGAACTGGCCAAATTGAAGCAGTGGATTGCCAGTGGGTTGCCTGAATCGTCACTGGGCCCCGACATCGCCACGAGTGAACCTGACCTACTTGTCACCAGTGAAGATCGCGAATTCTGGTCGTTCAAGCCGCCGCGTCGTCCCGGATTGCCGGTTGTGAAAGAATCGGGACAACCTGCCAATGTGGTTGATTCCTTCGTGTTGGCCCGCTTGGAATCGCGGCGGCTTCGCTTGTCCGGCGAAGCCGATCGCCGCACGTTGATCCGCCGCCTCTCATTTGACCTGACGGGCTTGCCGCCGACGCCCGATGAAGTTTCCGCTTTCGTTTCCGACGCCGATCCCTCGGCGTATGAGCGGCTTGTTGATCGAATGCTCGCATCACCGACGCACGGCGAACGCTGGGCCCGCTACTGGCTCGACGCGGCAGGCTACGCCGATTCCGAAGGGGCTCAAAACGAAGATCGCGAGCGGCCTCACATTTGGCGGTATCGCGATTACGTTATTCGAGCCTTCAACGCCGACAAACCGTACGATCGCTTCTTGCATGAACAGATTGCCGGCGACGAGTTGGCCGACTACGAGAACGCCGAAGAGATCACCGAGCCGATTTATGAGAACCTCGTGGCGACCGGTTTCTTACGAACCGCGCCCGATCGCACCTTTGCCAATATTACCAACTTTGTCCCCGAACGACTGGAAGTCATTTCGGACGAGATTCAGATTTTTGGTTCGGCGGTCCTCGGCCTGACGATTCACTGTGCCCGTTGTCATTCGCACAAGTTCGATCCGATTCCGCAGCGTGATTACTACCGGCTGTCCGCAATTTTCAAGGATGGATACGACGAACACGATTGGCTCAAATCGCAAGGCCCGCGCACGCTGGCGTTTGTGACGACGCGGGAACGCCGGGCGTGGCAAGCTGAAAATGCGGCCCTTGACGAAAAGGTCAAACTGCTGAAACAGCAACGCGAAAGCGAACAAGACAACGAACGAAAAAAACAACTGGATGGGCAAATCAAGAATATCGAAGCCGAGCGAAAGCCCGAACCGCGAATTCGGGCGCTGTGGTCGCGCGGCACGCCCTCGCCGACACACATGCTAAAGCGCGGAAATTATTTGACGGCTGGTCATGAAGTTGGTCCGGGAGTGCCTTCCGTAATGACGGACGGCCAGACGCCGCTCAACTATGCCCCGCCCTGGGACGGAGCCAACAAGACTGGACGCCGTCTGGCGCTGGCTCGCTGGTTGACCAACCCTGACAATCCGCTCACCGCGCGAGTCATGATCAATCGCGTCTGGAAACACCACTTCGGCCACGGCATCGTCTCGTCGCTCGACAATTTCGGCAAGACCGGAGCGAAGCCGACGCACCCGCGGTTGCTCGACTTGCTCGCCGTGGAGTTCGTCCGTCGCGGCTGGAGCATCAAGGCCATGCATCGTCTGATGGTGACGTCGGCGGCTTATCGCCAGAATTCCCAGCTAACGCCCGCTCTTTTAAAGGCCGATCCAGAAAATGAACTACTCTCGCGCATGAGGCTGAAGCGAATGGAAGCTGAAGCCGTGCGTGATTCTCTGCTGGCGTTGTCGGGAGTTCTTGACCTGCAGCCGTTCGGGCCGCCTGATCGAGTTGACACACGAGACGACGGCCTGGTGACCGCGAAATCCTCTCACGGCGGCTGGCGACGCAGCATCTATCTGTTGCAACGGCGAACGAAAATTCCGACGCTGCTCGAGAGCTTCGACTATCCACAGATGGGGCCGAATTGCCTGGATCGCAGTGAATCGATCGTAGCGCCCCAGGCCCTCCATTTGCTCAACAACGCGCTAGTGCACGAGTGGGCCGGGCTTTTCGCCAGTCGCGTGCGGGCTGAAGTTGGCGCGGATACCGGCCGCCAAATTCGTCACGTTCACGCGTTGGCTTTCGGCAGACCGCCTTCCGATGAAGAGCATGCGATCGCGATCGAGATGATCGAGGCAATTGCCAACCGCTGGCGTGCCGAACGGGGCGCGGGCGAAAATGCGACCGAACAAGTCCAACAACGGGCGCTGGCGAATTACTGTCATGCCGTGATGAACTCGGCAGCGTTTGTTTATATTGATTGAGTCAACCCAAGTGGTGAGACGTTTCGATGAGTGAACACACCTCCCAAAACATCACGCGTCGCGGTTTGTTCCAACAGGTAGGTGCCGGACTCTACACCGCCGCGCTCACGCAACTGCTGTCGCGGGACGTTTTTGGCGCGGAGTCCCGGCGGGCGGTCAATGACGTCCTGCCGCGCCGGCCGCATCACGAGCCAAAGGCCAAGGCGGTCATTCATCTGTTCATGAATGGCGGGCCCAGCCAGATGGATCTGTTCGATCCGAAGGACGAACTGACTCGGCGGCACGGCGAAGGGCATTTCGAAAAGATCGCCGGCGAGGTTGAGTTTCCCGACGCGGCCGGGGCGCTAATGAAGAGCCCTTTCAAGTTCGCGCGGCACGGCGAAAGCGGCATGTGGGTCTCGGACGTGATGCCGCACTTTGCCAAGCAAGTCGACAAGGTGTCGATGATCAAATCGATGCACACCACGAATCTGACGCACGAGCCGGCCTTGTACAAAATCCATTCGGGCAGCGAGTTCATTGGCCGGCCAACGCTGGGCGCTTGGGTCACCTACGGCTTGGGAACGGAAAACCAAAATCTGCCGGCCTACGTCGTGCTCGACGATCCGCTGGGACTGCCGGTCAACAATACCGACAACTGGTATTCGGGCTATCTGCCGCCGATTTATCAAGGGACCCGGTTCCGCGCAACCGGATCGCCCGTACTGAATTTGAAGCCTGGATTTGACGAACCTGAATCCGTCACAAAAATCGAGCGGCAACTGATCTCGCGGCTCGACCACATTCACAAGCGCGACCGCGCGCTGCGGCCACGGCTCGACGCCCGCATCGCTTCGTACGAATTAGCGGCTCGCATGCAAATCTCAGCGACCGACGCGCTCGACCTTTCTCGGGAAACCGCCGCCACGCACAAGATGTACGGAATTGGCACCGACGTCACCGATTCCTATGGCCGTCGCTGCCTGATCGCGCGCCGCTTAATCGAACGAGGTGTTCGCTTCGTGCAGTTGTTCATCAACGGGCAGATCTGGGACAACCATAGCAACATCGGCACGGCGCTGAAGCACGCTTGCGATCGCACCGATAAGCCAATCGCGGGCTTGCTTGAAGATCTCAAGCAGCGCGGGCTGCTAGACGAGACCCTTGTCATGTGGGGCGGCGAAATGGGACGCTTGCCGATTGCCCAGTTGCCGGCGGACAAAGATCCCGCCAAAGCGGGCCGCGACCACAACAAAAACGCCCTCGTGACGTGGATGGCCGGCGGCGGCGTGAAGCAAGGATTTCAGCTTGGCGCGACGGACGATTTCGGTTTCGCGGCGGTCGAACAGCGGGTGAGCGTCACCGACTGGCACGCCACGATGCTGCACCTGTTGGGGCTGCACCATGAAGAGTTGTTCGTCGAACGGAACGGTTTGAAAGAGCGATTGACCGGAGTACACGAGGCGCGAGTGGTCGATGAACTGATTGCCTGACGGGCGGCTCAGATATTCAGAATCTCTGCGTCTCTTTCCTGTTCGTAAGTGCGACCGGGCGTTGGGCCGCCTTCAGCGCCGTTTTTTTTGAGCGCAATTTGATAGAGATCTTGGCCGCAGGGCGTGGGATATTTGCCGGTAATACAGGCTTGGCATAGCTGGCCGTCCAAATCGATCGCGCGGCTAATCGCCGGGATCGGCAGGTACCGCAAGGAATCAGCGCCGAGCGATTCGGCCATCTCCGCGTGAATTTCGTCTGTCAGAGCTCCGCCATTGTGCAGGAACTTCGGCGCGAACAGTTCATCCACCGTTGACATGTCGATGCCATAAAAGCAGGGTGCCACGATGGGCGGGCAGGCCACTCGTACATGGATTTCCTTGACATGGCCGCGTGTCCGCAGGCGGCTCAACAACGCTTTCATCGTGGTCGAGCGGACGATCGAGTCTTCCACCAGAAAGACGCGTTTGCCTTCCAGTACTTCACGTAGAGGTGTGTATTTGCTCTTCGCCTTTCGTAGCCGGCCTTTTCCTCCTTCGATGAAGGTGCGGCCCGCGTAACGATTGCGAATCAGGCCCTCACGCGATGGAATTCCCAGTTCAAACGCCATGGCGTCGGCCGCCGCTTTACTTGTATCGGGCACCGGCACGACGATCGTGTCTTCGTCGATGGGAACTCGCCCATCTTCCGTTTCCATCCGCGCCAATTCCTGACCCAGGCGAGTACGAGAAACATACACACTGCGATCGTCCAGCGTGCTGGCGACGTTGGCGAAGTAGATCCACTCGAAAAAACAGTGAGCCCGCCCCGACGAGGGGGCAAACGTCTGAATGCTCAGCTCGCCGTTCTCGATGACGACGGCCTGTCCCGGCGGCAGCGACTTGACACTTTCGACTTCGAATCCAAGATTGAGCAATGCCACGCTTTCGCTGGCGGCGGCAAACAATTGTCCCTCACGGGCGTAGCACAACGGCTTGATGCCCAGCGGATCGCGGGCCACAAGCATGTCGCCACGGGCATTGAGAAGCACCATGCTATATGCACCGTCAAAACGCTGGCTAACGCTGCGCATGACGTCGATCAGCCTCGGATCTCCAAAGCCGGACAGCTCGCGGCTGATCTCGTGCATAATGATTTCAGTATCGGTCTCGCGGGCCAGGTGGTGATCGTCACCGCCCAGCAGACGATCTCGCAGTTGCTGATAATTCGCCAGTTGCCCATTAAAACCAAAGCTGAACCACTTGTGCTTCTGCAGATGGTGTCGTTCGAACGGCTGCGCGTAACTGCGATCTTCGCGGCCACAGGTCGCATATCGCACATGGCCAATCGCCGCGCGTCCGGCATACTCGCGCATCAACTTCTCGCTCTTCTCCCGATGCGAAAGTTTGAAGACCTCGGACACCGAACCGACGTTTCTGTGCGTGTCGATCAACTGATCGCGGTTCGGATCAAATGTCGTGAAACCGGCGGACAACTGCCCTCGGTTCTGGATATCCAGCAACATGCCCGGCATCAGGCGCGAAACCTGATCGCGTCCCTGGTCGGGACCAAGCGGACTCTCATCGCCGCCGGGAAGATGGTAGATCGCGGCAACGCCGCACTCGTGATGAAGCTCACTCATTCTTGACCTTTCGACTTCCTGTCGGCAGGAGAAAAGGGGCGTTAGGCAGGATGCTTCTCATTCTATTCAGGGCAGGTTGATTTAACAAGCGACCGCTGGCGAGCCTTTCCTGGTCGAATTCCGCCGACGCGCTGGCCGCCAATATCGCGACTACACTAAAAGGTGACACGAATTCCGTGGCCGGAAAAAGCTGCCTACCCCGTGGTGGGTACGCACCTTTAGCGGTAAGTTCAAGCGATTAGGCGCTTGGCGACCACAACTGATCGCATCTGATTCCGATACCGCAAAATGGGCAAATCGAACCGCTTTCAATTTTTGATTTCCGTGTTTCAGTTTTCGATTTCCGTGAAGATATGACCGACCTGTTACGTCAGGAAATTGCCGCCAATTCGGAGATGATCGTTGTCAAGATCGGTACGCGAGTACTGACGCATGCCGACGCCACGCTCGACGAGCAACGCATTGCGCGATTGGCGGAGGAAGTTTGCCAGTTGATCGACGCGGGACGAAAGGTGGTCTTGGTCAGTTCGGGAGCTGTCGGAGCGGGAATGAGCCAATTGGGGATTGGCGAGCGGCCCACCGACATTGCGAAATTGCAGGCCGTGGCGGCCGTCGGCCAGACGAACTTGATTGAAACCTACGACCGCACCTTTCGCAAACATGGGCGGCATGCGGCTCAAGTATTGCTGACCGTCGACGACGTGGATGACCGCGCCCGCTATTTGAATGTGCGCAACACCTTGTTCGCTCTGATGGAATTCGGTGCCATTCCGATCATCAACGAGAATGACACCGTGGCGGTTGACGAATTGATGACTACATTTGGCGACAACGACCGGCTGGCGGCCATGGTTACCAATTTGTTGCGGGCTCCGTTGCTGGTGATCCTTTCCGACGTCGAGGGGCTCTATAACGGCCCGCCCGACGATCCTGGAGTCGAGATTATTCCCACGGTGTCGCAATTGGACGAGACCATCTTCTCGTATGTTCGCGACCGGGCGACCGGATTGAGCAAGGGCGGCATGGCCAGCAAGTTGGAAGCGGCCAGAATCACGACCGCCGCGGGCGAAAACGTGATCATTGCCAGCGGCCGAGAAGCGGGCGTGCTGGCTCAGGTGGCTCGCGGTGAACTCGTGGGAACCCTATTCATCGCTCAAGGCAAATCGGTCAGCCCTTGGAAACGTTGGATTGGCTATTCGGCTCAACCGCGCGGACACATCACCCTAGATCGCGGAGCCTGCCAGGCGATTATCGAGCAGGGGGGCAGTTTGTTAGCCATCGGAATCGTGGCGGTTGGCGGCGACTTTCGCAAGGGAGACATTGTGTCGCTGCGTGACTCGGGCGGTGGCGAGATTGCCCGCGGCCTGAGCAATTATCCGACAAGTGAGGTGGAGCAAATCAAGGGGCTAAAGACCGGCCAGATCGCGGACCTCTTGGGACATTTCCCCTACGAGGAAGTCGTCCACCGCGACAATTTGCACGTCGTGTAGACGCGCCGGCGGCGCGAGATTTAACCTTCATCGTTTTCTATCAAGCCCAGACGCGCCAGCCAGTGTTTTTTCGAAGCCTGCTTTGATTCTTCGGCGGGAGCGTTCGACTGGGCTGGCTGGGAACGCTTAATCATCAGGCTCTTCTCCTCCAACTCCATTCGCTCGCGGGCCAGTTGAGCGCGCTCCATGGAGATTTCGACCTCCGCCTTTCGCATCTTTGCGCGCCACTCATCCTGCATCTGCCGCAAGCTTTCTCGCTCTTGGACAACCAGTTCGTCCTGGCCCAGCATTTCTCCGATGGCGGCCGCGCCCACGGCCACGTCGCCGATGTTATTGGATTGGTGATCTAGCAGTTTTTTCAGTTCGTCGATCTCGCCTTGCTTATCGGAGACCAGCTTATCGGTCGCCCTGATAACTTGATTCAATTCAAGCCGCCGTTCGACGTCCTCTTCCTGATCGCCTTCGCCATCGCCTTCATTTTCGAGCTGAGCGAGCATTTGTTGCTTTTGAGCTTCCCAGTCCATGGGGCCGCCCGGAATGGCACCCGCGAAGCCGGCGACTGGCGCGGCCGCAGCCTGTTCGACCAACTGTTGCTCTAGATCTTCGTTCGTCTTCTTCAGCTCGCGCAGGTCGCCCATCGCCATCTCGAGCCGTTGCTCAAGCTGTTGGATTTGTTCGGCGGCAGCGGGATCTTCCGAGGCGGCTCCGCCGGTGCCGGCAGCTTCCGCTTCCTCTACCCGCTGCAAGAGCTGGCGTCGCTCGGCGCGCAATTGTTCCAGTTCCATCAAAATGGACGGATCCACCTCGCCGGCGGAGGCCTGCTGCAAGGCGGCTTCCCGCAGCGATTCCAATTCGGTCCGTTTGTCGTCGAGCTGTGTGTGCTTGTCGCGCAGTTCGCTCAACAAGGCTTCCTGTTGTTTAGCGGTTTCGAGTTGCAACTGGTGCCACTGAGCCTGGGCTTCGGTCAGGCTGGTTCGCAACTCTTGGAGGTGCTCGACCTGCTGAGCGATTTCGTTTTCCCGTCGATCAAGTTCCTGCTCGCGGTGCTGAAGTTGGTCTTCTAGCCGCTCGGATTCCGCGCAAAGCTGGCGCACTTGATCATCCAACGACGATTCCAACCGTTGGATGCGTTCACTTTCCGTTGCTAACATCTTTTCGGCGCGCTGTTGATGCTGGGTCAGAGTTTCGGCAAACTCTCCCCACATCGGTTCGGTCGAATCGCTTTCTCGTAGCTGGTCTTCCATGGTGTTAAACTAGGTTTGTTGGTGTAACCGTCACAACCATCATGAAGCGAATGGCAATACGGAGACGCAATCTCCCCACCTACGCCTCTTTGTATTTAATAGGTTAGGGGATGGGTTCGGTCAAAGATCTCCCTCGTCACAAGAGAAGCTAAGAGCGGACGGCGTGGGGTGCCGCTGCTGGCTTGTCCAGCGGTGGTAACGGTTTAGGAGAACACGAACCGGAAAATCAAGCATGCACCGACATGGCTTTCCGCGGGCGATCTTCGATAATTGGGCGATCACTGTGGCCCCTTCTCGCTTGCCCTTGCATTGGGGAGAACGGAACCCGCGCCGTTAACATCGCTATTGGCCGCACGATTCGACCCGCTGCATCACCTCGGAAAGATTACGAATGATGCCGGCATTCGACCACCACCAACGCCGGGTCATGCCCCTAAGGTCGTCATCGTTACTCCGCTGGCCACAAATTGGTTGAGAAGGCGGTGGGCGCTCGTCCCAACTGAGCAACCGCTCAATCGGCCGTCGCGACGGGCACCTGGACGCTGATCTTGGTGCCCGCGCCCGGTTGGCTCTGAATCTCGGATGTGCCTCCGAACAGCCGGGCCCGTTCGCGAATGCCGCGGATGCCAAAGCGGTCCGCGGGCACCTTCTCGATGTCGAACCCCACTCCTTGGTCTTGAATCTCAAGCTGAACTTGATCTTGCTGTTGGGTCAGGTGGACGGACGCGTGTTGGGCCCCGCTGTGCCGATTGACATTCGTCAACGCCTCCTGCACGATGCGAAACAACGCGCCTTCCAGCATCGGGTCCAACCTTTTAAACGTGACCTCATGCGCGAATTCGACCGACAACTCATCCTTTCGCTCCAAGTCGGCGATCAGATACTTGATGGCATCCACGACTCCCCGTTCGTCGATAATGATGGGCCGCAAGTCGCCAATCATCCGCCGCGCTTCGGAGATCGCTTCGGACATGAGATCACTTACCTTGTCCACCTGGGGCAGATTTTCGTCTTCTCGTTGCTGCAATTTGTAACGCACCGATTCGAGAATCATCTTGGCCCCAGTCACGAACTGCACAAAACCGTCGTGAATGTCATGGGCAATCAACTGGCGCTCTTTCTCATGCAGATTGAGCAACCGGCGTAGCAGCCGCTCTTCCGCCTTCAGTTGAACTTCGGCCAGTTTTCGCGAAGTGATATCGGTGGCGAAACAGGTGACGCCGACGATTTTTCCGTTCTCAAGAAACGGCCCCATGCGCGACGAATACCAATGCACCGTGCCGTCCGGATCCGAAACACTGGTTTCCAGGCTTTGAAGAGCCGCAGTTTCCATGACCGTTTCGATGCACTGCAGTAGCAAATGGTGATCTTCCGAATTGGCGTAGTTCAACCCGCTCGATCCGATCACCTGCTCCATTGTGTAGCCGGGTCGCGTGCGATTGATGAACCGAATCGAGGCGTCGGGATTGAGGACCAAGATAAAGTCGGGAGCCGTCTCGACAAGCGATCGCCAACGTTCCTCGGATTGCACCAATTCGGTGGTGCTTTCGGCAACCAGATCTTCCAGTTCATCATGTGAGAGCCGCAAGGCTTCCTCAATTTTATCACGGTACGCGATCACTTGTTCGAGTTCGGCAACGCGGCTTTTGAGGCGTTGAATTTCCTGCTGCGAATCGGCTAACATCGATCACCATGTGAAGGCCCGGGAATTCCAAGGGCGATTAATAAGGCGGGGGTCCGGCGGGTTGAGAGGTTGAATTATATTCAAGCTACGACCTAATAACATCCTTGTCGGTGAATTGGCTTACTTCTCTATTATTGGAATCATATAAACTCGGCCAAAGCTTTCAGGCCACGCAGCCGAGATGAAAGCCGGTTCAAATGGAGAAAGCAGTGAGATTGTCGCGAGATCACTACTCTATTTTGGCCGGCACTCCCCCGCTATGGCTGGGCGATTTCGGATTTCCGCAGAGTGAAGAAAAAGGTCGCGCCTTCGCCTGGCGACGACTCGACTCCGATCGTCCCCCGGTGCGCTTCGACGACCTTCTTGCAGATCGCCAATCCGATGCCAACGCCAGGAAACGATTCCCGGTGATGAAGTCGCTGAAATATCATAAAGATGCGGTCGGCATGGTCGGGGTGCACGCCAATCCCGTTATCCTGGACCTCGATTCGCCATTGGTCGCCCGCATCGACAACGCGGATGTGAACGACAGGGTTCCGTTCTCCATGAAATCGAGTCGCATTGGCGATCAGATTCTGAAATAGCTGAATCAGCCGCGTGCGATCGCCCATCACCGACGGCAAATCGCCGCGTTCGACAACGGCCTGACTTTCCTCAATGGCGGCCTTCAAGTTCGAGATCGCCGCATCGCAGACTTCATTGCAGTCCACCGGTTCGTGTTTCTTGGCGCGCGTGGCGACTCGTGAATAATGCAACAACTCGCGTATTAGAGTTTGCATGTGTTTCGCGGCGTCCATCGCGAAATTGATATATTCATCCGCTTTTTCGTCGAGCCTTCCTTCATAACGTTTCTTCAAGAGGCCGCAAAATCCATGAATCGACCGCAGGGGTTCCAGCAGATCGTGGGAAACGATATAGGCAAATTGTTCCAGGTCGGCATTGGAAGCGGCAAGCTGCGCGGTGCGTTGTTCGACTCGCTCCTCCAGACGGTCGTTGGCGACTTGCAGCTTGTGAGCCGCTTCGATCCGCTCGGTTACGTCATGGGCAATTCCGACCGTGCCCCGAATGCGGCCGTCTTGATCACGGAGCGGTTCAACGCGAGCCTCGAAGGCGCGCCCGGCCCACTCTTCGGTTAGCACGGCTGAGTTACCCATGAGCGCACTCAAGTGGGGCGCGATGCGGGGATGCTTGGTGCCTTCGATTTGGAAGAATTCGTACAGCGATTGCCCGACAACTTCGTTGGTTTCCAAATGCAGGCCCTGAAGCGCCGCGCCTTGGCTCGACGTGAAATTCAGCTCTTCGTCGGTCGTCCAGATGATGGCCGGCAACTGTTCGACGATCAATCGCAATCGTTGCTCGTTTTCTCGTAGGACCCGCTCCGCATGCTTGCGGTCGGTGATGTCCGTGATACTGCCGCGAATCAAATTTCCGCTGGCCGAGGGCATCCGCACCAGGCGGACTTCACAAGAGATCAACTGTCCTTCGGCGTTCTGGTGCAACCATTCGAACACCGGCACTTCACCCGCCAGCGCGGCTCCGACTTTTTCCCGCGCCACGTCGGCGGTGGGACGGCCGTCCAGTTCGGGAGGGCTGGTGTTGACCGGACCCATCTTGTACAGCTCGTCGCGCGGCACCCCGTACAGTTGCAGGGCGTTTTCATTCGCGTCGACGAACAATCCCGTGTCGGCGTCCAGCACCACGATGGCCTCGGGCGCATAGTCGATCAGCGTTCGCAATCGCTGCTCTTGAATGCGATGCTCGCGCGTGGCCGCGTCGTGCATTCTTGCATTTTCCACGGCCACCGACAGATTTCGCGCGACGGCGGCAAAGATATCCAGATCGTCTTGAGTGAACGGTTTGCTGATTCCCGACACTTCTAATTGCATCAGGCCCATCGTCTGACGATTCTTACCGATCAGCGGCGCGCACATGATCGACCGCAACTTCAGTCCACGGACGCTGGAGCTACTCTGAAACCGCTCGTCCATCATGGCGTCTTTCGAGAGGATCGCCTTTTGCGTGTCCGCCACAAGATTCACGATGGTGCTGCTGATGTGGCGAGTTTGACCATCGCCGTTGCCTTCGTTTGTCGCCACGGTGGTGAACGGTTCGTCGGCTGCGTCGCGCATCAAGATGAATCCATGACCGGCGTTCGGAAAGTTATGCAGCAGACTCTCGAGGATCTTGGAGAAAACGTCCTTCAGCTCGATGATCCCCGACATCTCTTCGATAATCGCCAGCGCCGTGCGCAGCTTGGCCGCGGACTGCTCGTTCTTTCGGAACGACGAACCGTCGGCCCCCACATCGACTTCCGACGCAACTTCCACGTCGGGTTCCCGATCCCCGGAAGTTACCACCACGCGATGCTCACCGGTGCGGTCCTCCTTGTCAAAAGCGAGAAAGAAGACGCTCAGTTCAAGCTGATCTCCGTCCGCCAGTGGTTGCTGCCCATCGGGACCCGGACGAAGCACGGTGCCGTTGAGGATCGTGCCGTTGCGGCTGACCAAGTCTTCCACCAGGTACTTCCCGTCGACAAGGGTGATCGACGTCTGTCGGCGGCTGACGGCTGTATGGTCGAGCACGATATCGCAACAACTCTCATCGCGACCGATGATGGTCGTATCGCGATGGAGCTTGAATGCGGTTCCCGCATTGGGACCCCGAACAACATGCAGAGTTGCCATCGAGCTGGTACCCGATTGGATGTGGTTGGAAACTTCCTGAGGCGGCCGCGCCAAGTGGGATGAGGCGGAAAGGGCGACACCGGTCCCGTCCGCTCAGCCTCCACATCTCCCATCACTCCAATGCTACCACACACGGGCCGATTGACCTACAAGGCGCCCGCCGGTTCGCCCGCGAGCCGCTAAGCTCATTCCTCGATGGTCCATAAATCGGTAGAATCAGAGGCCTCCGGAACACGGCCGGCGAAGATCCGGTGAATCATAGAAAGACGGATTGGAATGAACGCAACATCGAGTGCGAGTTCTTTCGAAGGACTCCAGCAAGCCATCCAGCGAAAAGACGCGCTGGTGGGGGTTGTTGGATTGGGCTACGTCGGGCTCCCGCTAATTCAAGCCTTTGTGGATGCCGGCTTTCGAACGATGGGATTTGACGTCGATCAACGAAAGGTTGATCGGCTGATGGCGGGCGAGAGCTACATCAAACACATCCCCTCCGAGCGCATCGCCAAGCAAATTGCCGAAGACCGATTTGTGGCGACCGCCGATATGCAGCGGTTGGCCGAACCGGAAATTGTCATTATCTGTGTTCCCACGCCACTTACCGAAAGCCGTGAACCAGACCTCTCCTACATTACTTCCACGTCCGAGCAAATCGCGGCATCACTGCGTCGCGGCCAGCTTGTCATTCTGGAAAGCACCACCTATCCGGGAACGACACGGGAGGTCGTGCTGCCGATATTGGCTCAGTCGGGAATGCAATGCGGTGCAGACTTCTTCCTGGCCTATAGCCCCGAACGCGAAGATCCCGGCAACGCCGAGTTCTCAGCGGGGAAAATCCCCAAAGTCGTGGGCGGCATCGATCCCAAGAGTCTCGAACTGGCCGAGTCCCTTTATTCGCACGCGGTCGTTCGTACCGTCGCGGTATCAAGCTGTGAAGTTTCCGAAGCGTGCAAGATCCTGGAAAACGTCTATCGCTCGGTGAACATCGCCATGGTCAACGAACTGAAAATTCTATTCGACCGGTTGGGGATCGACGTCTGGGAAGTGATCGACGCGGCCAAAACGAAGCCTTTTGGGTTTCAGGCTTTCTATCCGGGCCCCGGGTTGGGCGGCCACTGTATCCCCATCGACCCGTTTTATTTGAGCTGGGTTGCCCGTCGTCATGAAGTTCCCACACGGTTCATCGAACTGGCGGGTGAGATTAATTCGAGCATGCCCGAATATGTGGTCCGGCAAGTCATTCAAAGCTTGAACCAAGCGCGGAAACCGCTCAACGGCAGCCGCGTCGCGGTGCTGGGAGTGGCCTATAAGAAAGATATTGACGACCCGCGCGAAAGTCCGTCGTTCAGGCTGATGGAGTTGTTGCAAGCGGGCGGAGCGGAATTGAGCTACAACGATCCCTTCATCGCGGACCTGCCCTCGATGCGGCATTATCAAGTTCCCAAGCTGCACAGCCAGCCGCTCACGAGCGAATTCCTGTCAGCACAAGACTGTACGTTGATCGCCACCGACCACACTGCCTACGACTACGATTTCATCGTTCAGCATTCTCAGTTGGTGGTCGACACGAGAAACGCGACCAAGGAAGTCCGCGACAACCGCCAAAAAATCCACAAAGCGTGAAGGACGGTCACAAGCCCTCGGGCCAACGATTTTCTGGGCACAGGTGGACCGCCTGCCCAGGTATGCAATAATCTGTTATATCTCAACGAATGCCATGGCACGAGTTGTGAAGCATGACTCTTGCGAGGGCCAGTCGGCTAGGTGGTCGCCTCTCAAGAACTTGCATCCAGTCAACACAATTCCCGACCAAGCTCACATCTTTTCGACGGTGTTTTGAATGTCGCTAGATCTCCGACAGCGTCTCTACGACCAGCTCTCCCAAGTCGTACTCATCGATCCCCACACCCACATCAACGCGCTGAACCCGGCGTCACAAACTCCAGCCGACATTCTGGGCTATCACTATTATACCGAACTGGCCCATTCGGCCGGGATGCCGCGGGACCAGATTGAAGAGCCGGATCTCGATCCCAAGGAAAAGGTCGCCCGCCTGATCGCCAATCTGGGACCGATTGACAACACCATCCAATACAGTTGGTTTGTCGAAATGGCGCAGGCCCTGTTCGGTTTCGAGGGCCGGCAGATCACGGCCGACAACTGGGAACCGATCTACGACCGCGCGGTGGCCGAAATGTCGCAAGATGATTGGCCCGATACCGTACTCTCGCTCAGCAAGCTAGAGGCCGTGTTTCTGACCAATGATTTCGACGATCCACTCGAAGGATTTGACACCCAAAAGTACATCCCTTGTTTGCGAACGGACGATCTGGTCTTTCATCTGGCCAAACCCGAAGTGCGCGACCGGCTGGCGGCGGCCACCGGATTTTCGGGTGGCGAGGCTGGCGGATTGGTGCAAGCGATCGGCCAGTTGTTTGAACATTTTTGTTCGCACGGCGCGCGAGCTTGCGCGATTTCGCTGCCCCCCGATTTTGCCCCTTGCCAAGTCTCGGCGGGTCGAGCGAATACGGCATTGGCCAATGTCTACGCTCACGGTTTGCAAAGCACCGAAGCTGATCGACGCGCGGTGGCGAATTTTGTCTTTTGGACTCTGGCCCAGTATTGCGCCGATTACCGGCTGCCATTCGATTTGATGATTGGCGTCAATCGGGGTGTGTACGAGCAGGGCGTCTATCAAGGCCAAGACCTTTACGACAGTCGGGTGTCGCTGATTCAATACAAAGCGTTGTTCAACGCGTTTCCCCAAGTGACGTTTCCAATCTCGGTTTTGGCCAGCGTCACGAATCAGGAACTCGCCAGTTATGCCTGGATCTTCCCCAACGTGGTGACCAACGGCCATTGGTGGTACAGCAACACACCTACGTTTATCGAACATGACGCGGCCGCCCGCTTGGAGGCCGTTCCCCGTACCAAGCAAATCGCCTATTACAGCGACATGTACAAACTTGAATTCGCGCTGCCGAAATTCAATATGTACAAGCGGATTCTGGCGAAGATTTTGGCCGAAGGCTATGTGATTGATCGCGGCTGGAGCGAAGAACAGGCCATCGCGTTGGGCACGCAAGTGCTGCGTGGCAACGTCGAGTCGATATTCCGTATGAATGAAGATCCAATTACGTCGCCGGAACTGGTCGCCGCGGGCGGCTCACC
>JAJDEH010000390.1 GCA_029259935.1 Planctomycetota bacterium | reverse complement strand
CCCTTGGTAAGGGGGACAAAGAATCCAGTTCTCCCCTTTGGTAAAGGGAGCAACGATGCCAGTTCTCCCCCTTGCCAAGGGGGAGTTAGAGGGGGTCGTTTTGCGTGCTACAAAACAGCCCAGCAACAAAATATCGAATATCGAACAAGGAATGATGAAGGCTGAAGGACAAAGAAAGAAGAACCTCCCCTAACCCCTCCTCGCAAAAGGAGGGGAACCCGTTCTCCCCCTTGCCAAGGGGGAGTTAGAGGGTCGTCCGCCAAATCGAAAACGGTTTCAAGTGAAGATCGAATATCGAACACGGAATGTCGAAGGCTGAAGGCAGGATGCCGGCGAGCCTCCAGCGTTAGCTGGTGGGTAACTTTCCATCGACTCGGCTCATGCTGAGCCCACAAGATTGAGAGCAGAACGATTGGCGGACCCTTTTCCTAGCCCGATCTTCGTTCGGTCTTTTGGCTGAGGAGCCCAATCATGATAGGATCGATGCCGAAAATAGATCGGGCCGCGCGACGATCATCCAGTCGTCCAGTCGAAGAATAAATAGCTTGGACAAATGACGCACAACATCTGTTGGTTCTTGACGCTCGGCTTGACAGTTGAATGTCTGATCCCGTCGTTGCACGGCGACGAATTGCAAACATTCGGACAGCACGCCAGTGGTGTGACAAGAATTGCGTTTTCCCCTGATGACAAGCAATTGGCAACAGGCGAGAAAAGCGGAACTATAAAAGTATGGGACTTGGCTACGCGCGCCCCTGCCTGGACACTAAGCGGCCACACGGAGCAAGTCTCGGATTTGGCTTTTTCCCCTGATGGAAACACACTAGCGTCCTCTGGCTGGGATATGTCCATTCAGTTATGGGGCGCTCAAATGGGCAACAAAAAGAGAACGCTCCTTGGGCACACTGAAAGAATTCTTGATATTGCATTCTCACCGGATGGAAAAATACTAGCATCGGGAGGCGTTGGTAAAACGATAAAACTTTGGGACACACGGACTGGAAAAGAGCTAGACGCGCTTACAGGCCATGCCAGCACTGTATTCGTTTTACGCTTCTCACCTGACGGAAAAACACTAGCGTCCGGCAGTTGGGATAAGTCGGTGAAGCTCTGGGATGTTCGTTCCAAGAAACTGAAACGAACGTTGGATGGGCATTCAGAGGCTGTCGTTTCTCTTGTTTTTTCGGCGGATGGTAAGTGTTTGAACTCCGCAAGTTTCGACCAGACTATAAAGCAGTGGGAGATCAACTCAGGAAGATTATTGTTGTCGTATAAACCAGAGAAGTCTTTTGTTTTCCCAGTGGCCTTTTCGCCTGACGGCCTTACTTTGGCATCGGCAACGTTTTTCGATCAAATAGCGGTACGCAGTGTTGAAACAGGCAAGGAATTACGAATCCTCAAAGGTCACGATGGTCGGCGCCTGTCATCGCTCGCCTTCTCTTCAAATGGCAAAGTGCTGGCATCTACCAGCAAGGGGAAGATTAGGCTTTGGGATTTGGAACGGAAAAATCTAGGAATCAAGGACGACCGATAAAGAGGTCGATCCGGGTTTATTGTGGGCAGCCGGTCGCTCCTCAAACCTCGCGTCTTTGCGGTGAGGCTATTCTGGATCGATCTTGTCGATCGCGACCGGCTGGGACTTAAGGTGCATGGGCAGCGATCCGCTGCGCAGGACAATGCACAGATCGTCGACTTCCTGCTGAGTGAAGATGCCGGTGATTTGGCCGTGGCTGGTGATCGTGCCCCGGATGGCCGGCGCGGACAATAATTCGTTGTCCAGAATAATCCCCAAACGATGCTCGCGGCCGGTCTTTGCGTCGGGGAGGTGGTTCGACGTGATCTTTCCGATCCTAATCGACGCTTCTATCGACGGATTGAAGTTGACGCTCGGTCTTCCCGCGAAATCAAAGCCGGGCTCCACGTCGGTCATGCCCGCTCCGCTGGGATCGTAGTCGTGCATGATTACCAAGACTTCGAGTTCTTCAATGCCACCCAGCGTACCATCGGGCTGGAGATAGCCGGTTCGGAGGAATTCCTTCAACGAAACTAGATCCGGGCCATAAACGATTTGTTGCTCCTTAATCTGTCTTTCCACTCTTTCGAGCCGAACGACCTCTTTGCTTTTGGCGTCCCGGATTACGGCGTCGGCGACCGCGGTTTTAAACCGCACGGGTTTCGAATTCTTCGCCGCAACGGTTCCAACGCGGACCCACTTCGCCACGGGGTTGCCATCTTGATCGAGGACGATTTGTTTTTTCTGTTGGTCTTCTTCCGCCGCACGATCGATGACCTCTTGGTGGTCGAAAGCATTAGCAAGAACGCGAAGTTCCAGGCGGCCGGCGGCGACGATTCCCTGGATACGGGCCAGAGTACTCTGGTCGGCACCCGGTATCAGAACTTCGACTTGATCATTTTCAAAAATACGAACGACGGCCCCTCGGTAGCCAGCCGCCACGAGCCGTTGCTTGAGTACCGGGAGCAGGTCGTCCGTCGTCGCGGGCGGATCCGTGGTCCGTTCGTTGTCCGGTTCAAATACGAAACGGTAGCCACCCACCTCCTCGATGCTCGGTTCGGAGTTACAACCGGCAAGACAGACCACCACCAGCAGCAACGCGCATAACGACCAATCGATGGATCGCCCTGCGCTCCGCGGAAGGGCGTTCTTTCGCGGAGCGAAAGACGACACTCCTTTTGCGTAGTCCTTTAGAGCATCCACAGTTTTGGTACTCCTTGTGAGCCGAGCGTGGCGAAGACCGCAAGACTCAAACCTTGCAAACCGGCGCGGCCGCTGCGCAGAACATTGCACGGATCGTCGACTTCCGAGTTATATCTTACGGATGGATAATCCAAGCAATAAGCTGGAAAATTGTTGGATCCAGAATTGGCGCACCGGCGGCCGGTTGAAAACACGAGTAGGCCGAACCGACAATGATCCGGCATCCCAGATTTCAGGGCAGTCCGGAACCTGGCGGAGCAGCTCTTTCGGCGGACTATTTCCCCCCAAGCCCCCAGCAGAGTACTGAGAAGCGAGACATTGTCAGTACGTTTTCGGGGGGCCACGTCAACCCCTGTCGGCCAGTCTTCCGACGGAAGAGTACGTTGAATACGTTCAAATGTGATCTATTACTGGGCGTGTGATTCCAAGAATAATTAGTACTGCAACGGTTCTTAAGCTGTAATTGACTCGGTAAATGGGAGAAAAGTAGTATTTTCATCGATTTTACCGAGCCTAGTTGCCAAATGTTTATTTTGTGTACATAATTTTTCTCTACAAAGGTTCTTTCTCATTTTGGACTAGGTGAAGGTGATCGATGTCAATGGTGCTGGGCCTTGAAGACCAGGTGATTGTCGCGTTGCGGCGAATCACACGAGCCATCGATTTGCACTCGCGAGGGCTGATGCAACAGGTTGGCCTGACGGCTCCGCAACTGGCGACGCTTCAGGCCGTCGGCAGGCTGCAACCCATTACCGCGGGTGCACTTGCGAAGTCCATCCATCTGAGTCAGGCCACGCTCACCGGAATTTTGAGTCGGCTGGAAACTCGGAAGTTAGTTTCCAGGACCCGCAGTAGTTCAGACAGACGGACCGTCGTCGTGGAATTGGCCGAGGACGGCCGATTGGTATTGGAAAGTGCACCCTCGTTGCTAAAGGACCGGTTTCGGCGCGAACTGCTGAAACTGCAGGAATGGGAGCAGACTCAGATGCTGGCGACGCTGCAGCGAATTGCCGCAATGATGGACGCCGAGGACATTGACGCGGCACCCGTGTTGGCCGCCGGTGCCGCCACCGCAACTTCGGAAGATGTCTCGCAATTCCTGGATAAGGCGGTCGCATCCGCGGAAAGCACTGAGTTTCCGCCACCGGATGGCCTCGCCGATGCGTCGGTATCTTCTCCTCTCGCGGACGAACCTGACCCGGTGGAATTACCGCCCAGCAGTTAGTTATTTCGACAACAACAAAAAAGTGATCCTATTGGAGCCCGAAAGGCGGAACGAAGATGCAAGATTTAGCCACCGATGTGGTTTGGCAAAACAGGCTGGAGCGACTTGACAGCGAAGTCGAGGGCATCGCCCTACCCGATCCGGTCGACGGTGTCGACCAGGACGAGGAGTGGTGTGAGGTCATGGTGAAAGGTGAGAAGCGCCGGATCCGCTTTCACGATTATTCGGACGTATTTCGCATTCGCGGCCTCTATGAGGAACTTTTTTACGACAATCTACAATGCTGCTCCCCTAGCTACATCGCGAACTTACTCGAGAGCGTGGTTCATGAGTATGGAGAGCGGACGGAAGACTTTCGTGTGCTCGACGTGGGGGCCGGCAACGGCATGGTGGGAGACGAGCTGCAGGCTCTCGGTGTCCAATCCATCGTCGGGATCGACATTATTCCGGCGGCGAAAGCTGCAACCCGTCGCGACCGACCCGACGTCTACGATGACTACCGTGTCACGGATTTAACGGATCTGCCTGAGGCCGAGGAGGAAAAACTGCGACGATCCGATGCAAACTGCCTGACCACGGTGGCAGCGCTCGGTTTCGGCGATATCCCGCCCTTGGCCTTCGCCAAAGCGCTCGACCTGATCGCCACTCCCGGTTGGCTCGCATTCAATTTGAAGGAGAGTTTTCTGCGAGAGCAAGACGAGAGCGGCTTCAGTGCCTTGATCCGTAGGCTCAATCGCGACGGCTACATCCAGACATTGTGTTACCGTCGCTACCAGCACCGAATTTCGATCACCGGCGAGCCATTGTTCTATGTGGCCGTTGTCGCCAGGAAGCTGAAGGATCTGGATTGCGAACTGCTGGAATCCCTGCAAGAAGGCTAGAGAGTTGATGGGCCGAATACCAAAAAGGTGATCGGAAAAAGAACCCCCTGTGGTCCCCCTTGGCAAGGGGGACAAGCCTTACCGGGTGATCCGCCTTGGCAATTGGACCAGAAGTCATCGCGCGACGCGCCCAAAGAATTTTTTGGAAGCCAGAGATGCGGCAGCCTGGGGACCTAACGCTCTTCCCCAACGGAGTTGCCCGCTTCGTTTTCTGCCAGTTCGCCCGCTTTGCGTTCGGCCAGTTTTCGATAGGCCGCTTTCCACTCGTCGTGGCTTTCGATGAGGGACATGATGACTTCTAGACGTTGTTGCTGTTGTTGGGTCGGTTCACCCTGATGATCCAACAATTCTTGAATCAGCTTCTCGTCCACGTCGGGAGGTTGAAAGTCAAACTCAAAGTCGTCGACTTCCGAGTTATCTCTTTCCTCGCCGTTCATGTTGCCGAGCCCCAGCGTTGCCCCATGTCCGCGCGGTTGTTGGGGTAGTTGTGGCGAATCGTCACGTGTTAGAAATCCATCACTCATTTGCCCTGCCCGGGGATCGACCGGCCGAATCCGGCTTCTCCCCTTCTCCCCTAATATACGTTGCTTCCCGCGCCGTGGTTGAGTTCAAAACTTCTCTATCCAGTGAATTGCAATTGGCGCGGCAAAATCGCGCCGAAAAATCCAAGAATTTGGAAAAAAGCGAATTAACGTCCGCCCCAAAAGTGTTGCACCCGAAAGTGGGAGGGCATAAACTGCGCTCTACCCAGTTTCCCCGACTGGAAGTTGCTTCCCACGCCGTCTAACCCCACAGACGGCGATGGAAAAAGTTGAAACGAATCTGGCGGGCGAAGTTTTTCGCCTTGTGGAGTCGGAATCCGACTGGTTGGCTATTTGGATTTTTCTTTCCGCCAATCGCGAATTCCAAGATCTTGTTGCGCGCGTTGCGAAGAAAAAGGACCCCGAGTTCTGGTCCAACGGGCTCGCCGATCTGGATGACCTCACGCAATACATCAATACTCATCTTGGCGGCGCCATTCAAAAGAACTTGCCAAAGCTCGATTCCATCAAGATGACGGAGCGATTCTTGTTCGGCTATGTAAAGAAGGCCGCCTTGATGTTCTGCCGTGCTACCAAGTCAGGGCTGCCCGAAAAAGCGCGGGACCGGCTTCTGCAAAGGTATGATGAAATTGAACGTCTCAGGAAAATTCGGGCCGCCATCAAAACCATCTCGGCGGGCCTGGACCCGTTCGACCGATCCTTGGTTGACCTAATGCTTGCGGGTTTCTCGACAGCGGAAATCGCCCGCCAATTCGGCAAGACACCAGCAACTGTTCGGCGGTGGAAAAAGCAATTGGTGGCCAGGTTGAGACAGGCCATCGACGACGACGTCGATCTCTTGTTCTAGTTCGTCTTCTAGTTCGTCGATCAAGCCGTCGCGTACGTGCAACAGATGATACCATTCAGAAGCGGCGCAACTTCCTGCGCGAACTTTCTTCAACGCGCGCGGGTCTATTCTGGTTTGGCGGCTGAGGTTGCTGGGTTCGTGGATCATGAAAATTAGAGACCGATGATTACAATTGACGGATCTTTTGGAGAGGGTGGCGGCCAGATCGTGCGGTCGTCGCTTGCGCTGTCGATGGTGACCGGCAAACCGGTGACAATTAACAACGTACGCGCGCGGCGCGACAAGCCCGGGCTCAAACGGCAACACCTAACGGCCGTTCAGGCAGCCGCGCGCGTTTGCGATGCGGTCGTTCAAGGCGACTCGCTTGGATCGACGGAACTTGTCTTTGAGCCGGGCCCGGTCAAACCGGGTGAATATCAGTTTCGCATCGGTACCGCCGGCAGCACGACGTTAGTTTTGCAAACAATTCTTCCAGCGCTCTGGATGGCCGGCGCTCCATCGAGCGTGCGGCTGGAAGGCGGGACTCATAATCCCTTCGCGCCCCCTTTCGATTTTCTACGGAATGCTTACTTGCCGCTGGCGGCAAGAATGGGCCTGGCCGCCCACTTGCAACTTCAGCGACCCGGGTTCTACCCGGCCGGCGGTGGAAAAATCGAAGTACGTATCGAGCCCTCGCGGCATCTTCCGGATTTTGAATTACTGGAACGGGGCAAGCTAATGGATCGAAAAGTGCGAGCATTGGTGGCTCACCTGCCAAAACATATTGGCGAGCGAGAATGCGATACCTTCGTCCGCCGTTCAGGCTGGGAAAAGCGCTGCGCCCAGGTTGAGGAGATTGAAGATTCGTCCGGACCGGGGAACGTGATCTTGATCGAATTGCGGTATCAGCACGTGACCGAGGTCTTTATTGGCCATGGCGAAAAGCGCGTCACGGCCGAAAAAGTGGCGGCCCGTGCTTGGAAATTAACCAAGCAATATCTCGATTTCGACACGCCCGTGGGCGAATACTTGGCCGATCAACTAATCCTGCCCCTCGCCTTGAACGTCTTTCGAGGCGGCCCTGGCGGTCGGTTCCGGACCAGTCCCTTGTCGCTGCATGCAACCACGCACATCGAGGTCGTCAGGCAGTTTATGGACCTCGATATTGAAGTAACCCCTGGAAATAGCGACGATTACGTCGTGTGCGTCCAAAAGTGACCGGCGCGACCCCATGGACCGGAGACGTCAAATCGCCAATCATGACCTTGAAGGGCCGATCACCACGACCGTTCCTCCAAGCTTCTCTTGGATTCCGTGACGAATCTCACTATTCTCTACCATCCTTCGCGTAACCCCCCGTGGACCGAATAGAAGAAATCCGCCGATAATCCGCTGTGAACGACAACTCTCACGTATCCGATAGCCCGGTCGCCGCCAGTTCGACTCGCGACTTTGCCCTGTGGGCGCTCGAAACACTCAAGTGTCCAGTGCAAGAGACGGCGGATGGGGAATGTTCGTTCTCAGTCGCCGAGGATCATCGAGATCAATTCGATGGCGCGGAGCGTGTGCAACTTCATTTTGCGCCCAACGGTGAGGCGAACGGGCACGACCCCCAAGTGGCGGGCCTCGTCTCGCCATCGTCGGGCCTTTTCCAATGGCTGGTCTCCGAACTGCGAGACACGGTCAAGGTCGCGAGTGCCGCGCCTCGCAATGTGGCCGAGAGCGTTCATGCCCTCTCGCCCCGATTGTTTGAATGCTATGAATTGGAAGAGGGCCACATTCAACTGGCGGGCTGCACACTTGAGGATTGGCCGCTGCTTCGTTTGACGTTTCGCCAAGGCGGCGCGATCGTGCATCTGTTCTATGAACGCGACGGCACGCCCGTCGACCCGCGGTTAAGGGACAGCTTGCATTTGAATGATCTGGCTCCCGTCACTCGCCGCACACGGGATCTGAACGACGATGCGGTTCAGCAATGGACGGCCGCGGTCGAGCCACTGGCGCGGAAGACACTGGGTGGCGGTGTTATTGAAAGCGGCGATGTTGAAAGCGGCGATATCGAAAGAATCGCGGTGACCTTAGTCTGGTGCAAGTTCGCCGAAGGAAAGCTCGCGTTCTCGATCGGCGAAGCTCACGCTACCACGACGTTCTCGGGTTGGGCACAGCACTTCGCGGACGGGATCGCCAAGCCGCCGCCGTTTCGCTGTCCCCAAACGGGCAGGGAGTCGTACCACCTGGCGGCGACGGACGAACATCAAATCACGGTGGCCGGTGCTATTAAGATCTGCCGCGAATCGGGACGCCGCCTGATCGTCAGTGAATTAGAAGAGTGTGCCGCGACTGGTGAATTCGCATGCCCAGAATTCTTCGAGACTTGCCCAGTTTCAGGCGAGCGAGTACTGCGATCGGCTTTTGTCGAGTGTGGCATGTGTGGCGAATCGGTGAGCCCCACCGCCGTGCAGCGCGAGCGATGCATGGCCTGCCGGGCTCTTCGCACGGTCGGCAAAGACGAGCCAACCGTCGTGCGCTTGCTGGACGAATATCCCAAGTTGGACCGCTGGCGCGGCTGGCAACTGAGTGAAACCGCGAAAGTCTATGTGTTTGTTGCCAGCGCTCTGCTGAAAAGCCTAATGATTGTCGTGGACAAGCAGGACTTCGGGGTGCGACGATTGGCCACGCGCGGTCGCTTTTCTCGCAACTGGACGACGCTGGAAGATGAAGCGTTAGCCGGGCTTTTGCTTGAGTGACGGGGCAGCCGTCTTGGGCTTGAACACGAATGCGGCCACCGTGCTGATAAGCCCCACCATGGCGACCACCAAAGCGGTAACGATAATCACCGTCCAGGCGTCGATGACATTCCGAGCGAAAAGATAGTTGGGCGGTTGCCAAAAGCCCAAGCCCTGGTTTTTATCACTCGACTCGATTTTTTCCTGCCACTGGTCCCAGAGTTCTTCGGCGTTCCAATCGTCAACATCCTCGTCGAATTCCTTACGATCGGTGATTATCGGCTTGTTCGAAAACCGCCCCATATCCATCCGCCAGCCATAAACAACTGTCGCCACGGACAAGCCGATCGCCAACAACACGAGTCCAACCGAGAAAAGGTACCCCTGCGATATGCTCCAATTCGCTTCCCTCTTGGTCCCACCTTCTGGACTTTCGTCGGCGACCTCTTTCAACTCACGAAATCCGCGCAATGTCGGCACTTCCGAGTTTTCGCCACATGACGAGCAAGAAACTGTCTGCCCCGCCTGAGTCTTTTCGACCGTAATCGTTTCCCCGCAACCGCAGGGCAGAAGGTAGCTTTTGGACATGGCAGTGTGCAATCAGGATGATTCCAAGCTGATCCTTTAATGGCCTAGCAGCCCGCTGGAAAGTAACCCGAGGCTTAAGCGAGGCGAATTTTTTCGTTGAATCCTAGGGAAATGACTTCCGCCGCCGTGTTTCTTATGGCAATTCGTTTACGTGACAACTGGGCAAGTGGTTCCTCGTTGCCTTCGATACTCAGTTCATGGGCGGATGGCTAGTCCGGCGCGGCCGATCCACGCGAAGCCCACCAGGGAAGACTGATGCCGCCATCGATGAGCAGGGTCGCGCCGGTCATGTACTCATGGCGATGGTCGCACAGAAACATGATCCCCTCGGCGATTTCTTCCGGCGTTCCCAACCGTCCCAGGGGAATTTTGGCACCTGCCTTTTGTAGAGTCTCTTCACTGGCGAATTTTCGCTCGCCCGGTGTGTCGATCCAGCCTGGCTGAATCATGTTGATGCGAATGCGATGTTCGGCGACCTCGATCGCGGCGGTTCTGGCCATGTGTTCCAAGGCCGCCTTCGACATGTTATACGCCATGGCTCGGGGAGCCGGAATGAACGCATGGGGCGAACTGACCAGCACAATAGCCCCGCCATTACCCTGTTCGATCATCTGTCGAGTGGCGGCCCGAGTCAGGTTGAACGCGCCCCACATGGTCACATCTACAGTTCGCCGAAATCCGTCCAGATCCGCTTCGTGAAACAGTTCGCGATCACTATAGGCCGCGTTGCTGACCGCGATATCCAGTTTTCCAAACTCGGCGACGGTCTCCGCGACCATTTGTTCAACCACGTCATAGTCGGCCACATCGCCCTGAATTTTGATGGCTCGGGAGCCGGAATCGTGAATCGCCTGCACGACCTCGTTCGCCTGCTGCTCACTGGAGCGGTAGTTCACGGCCACCTGAGCACCGGCGCGGGCCAAGGCGATCGCGGTAGCGCGGCCAATTCCCAAACTGGCGCCCGTGACCAGTGCAACTCGCCCTTTTAAATCGACTTCTGACATGACTTAGTTGGCATTTAGGGAGGAGGAGAGAATAGGTTGTGTCACGTTCGCTTTGCGGAAAGCCGAATCGTTGCGAACGACCAATTTGCGACAATGGATCGCCAGTGAGTGGCCCAATGTATACACAATTTGGCGTTCTTGTCCGGTCCAATCGTGGTAAAGGAGCAAGTTCAAATCGCTCCTGGACTCACGCGACCGGCCTCAATTGGCTATGCTATCTTGCGTCAAGTTGCCGGACAACCGCCCAGCCGGTTGCGGACGAAACAGCGTCGGTGACCCCCGCGAGCTTGAGGAAGTTTTAGGTTTTTGGGCCGGTTTCACTCTGGACCTGTCGACTCCGGTAGTTAAAATTATTAAACCTGCGACATCTTGCATTTAAGTGGTATCTCGGCGGCTCGCCCCCACTTGCGACCCGAGCGGATGCAAGCATTACGCGGGCACGGTTCCCTCCAAGGGATCGGTGGACCGCTGGGAGTTCAAGGGTGAGAAAGCCCTCGGCCCCCCTACCTAGCCTACGGACCGGCAGGGCAATGACGTCCGTTTTTAATTCACTCACACTCGCACCTCCAATCCCCAAACAATTCATTCGACGCGCCGCTTGTGGGTCCACGCATCCTCAAGTAAATGAATCGATTTGATAAACAGTGTCGCTTGCGAAACGTGTAGTGACCACGGATTTGTTTGCTAACCGAAACCTTTTACCAATTACCATCCTATAAAGGCGTGTCTATTTATTGGTGGTAGAATTGCTTGGCTTCAATTAAATCGGGCTTACATGAGACGGCATCGTATCGCGAATTTCGCAAATTCGGACCTCCGCATCGTCCTGACTTGGATGACGATCGCCGCGTCGGAGACGCCCTTGGTTTGTCCTTTCGATGTTTATGAAGTGACCAGAAACATTTAGGTGTAGGAGTACGAAATTGTACGACACACTCATTGAAGATTTTGAAGAAGAAACAACCCGGCGACCCGATGACGAAGAGAACTTCACGCCATCGACGATCGGGGCAACGGTTGACGACGACGACTCAACCGAAGAGGCGGACAGTACGGCCGCCAGCGACGCCAAGGCAGCCGATGACGAGGCGCTGCCCAGCGTGGGTGAGAATGAATCTTGGTCCGACGACCCTGTTCGAATGTACCTGACGCAGATGGGCGAGATTCCGTTGCTGACTCGCAAGCAGGAAATCGCCTTGGCCAAACGGATCGAAATCACCCGCCGCCGATTTCGCGCCAAACTGCTGGAGTGCGACTACGTCATTCAAATGGCCTACAAGACGCTGAAGCGTGTCCATGATGGCGAGTTGCCCTTTGACCGCACGGTCCAGGTCTCGGTTACCGATCGTCTTGAAAAAGAACAGATTTTGGGGCGCATTCCCCATAACCTGGGAACACTGGATCGGCTGCTGAAAAGGAATCGTCACGACTATCGGGTTGCTCTAAGCAAATCGCAACCGAAAGCGCGGCGGCGTCGAGCTTGGACTCGGCTGGCAAGAAGCAAACGCCGTGCGGTTCGTTTGGTTGAAGAACTTGGTTTGCGTACCCAACGCATTGAATCGATGATTCGAGTCATTGAAGAATTCAGTGTGCGAGTGGACGAACTACGAGAGCAGATCAAACTTCAAAAGAAGAACCGAGTTCCCGCGGCCGAGCGCAAGCCGCTGCAAGACGAATACCGCAGCATCTTGCTGGCGACCCAAGAATCGCCCAGCAGCTTGCGACGGCGGGTTGTCTATTTGAAGAAGGTGTATTCCGAATATCAGCAGGCGAAACGCGAACTGTCGGAAGGCAACTTGCGATTGGTGGTTTCCATCGCTAAGAAATATCGCAATCGCGGGCTGAGTTTTCTGGACTTGATCCAAGAAGGAAACGCGGGACTGATGCGAGCGGTCGATAAGTTCGAGTATCGGCGCGGCTTCAAGTTCTGCACCTATGCTACGTGGTGGATTCGCCAGGCGATTACGCGTGCTGTCGCGGACCAAAGCCGCACCATCCGGATTCCGGTACACATGGTCGAAACGATGTCGCGCGTGCGAAATGTATCGCGGCAATTGCTTCAAGACTTGGGCCGGGAACCAACCTTGGAGGAAACGGCTCGCAAGGCCAAGACGACCATTGAAGAAGCGCGTCGAGTACTGGCGATGAGCCGCTATCCGATCAGCTTGGACCGGCCCGTCGGCAACAGCGAGGATAGCCACTTTGGTGATCTGCTGCCCGACGGCGGAGCGGAAAGCCCGGCCACGGGTGCCTCGCAAGAGATGCTACGTGGACGGATCGACAAGGTCCTCAAGACGCTCAGCTATCGTGAACGCGAAATCATCAAGTTGCGTTACGGTTTGGGCGACGGTTACAGCTACACGTTGGAAGAGGTGGGCCACATTTTCAAAGTGACCCGCGAACGAATCCGGCAAATTGAAGCCAAGGCCGTTCGCAAGCTTCAGCAGCCAAGCCGTAGCCAAGAGCTGGTTGGATTCCTGGACTAGACCGCTCGCGTGTGAACTGATTCAAATCGACGCCTCCAACATGGGTTGGAGGCGTTTTTTTTGATAGGGCGGTCGGCTTGGCCTTACGGTTCTGGTTCTTCATTCTGCTCTTTGCGCCAAGTCAACGACCCGTCATTGGGAAACCCGAGACCATAAGTGACGAACAAACCAGCGAACCAGCCAAGAAGGTTCGCCCCAATGATGCCGGCCAGAGTCCACGTGACGACGTCGCGGGCACCTTCGATCAGACGCAGCGAAATGGCGGCCGTGGCCAACATGACGAACAGCGACCACAGGCTGAATTGCCAGGTTATCGGCCGGGCGGCCGGTTGGTTCGCCGACAGTTGAGATTCGTCGGCTTCCGACTGAAACCCGGCATCCATTCGTCCCTGGCGGTTCGTTCCACACTGCCAACAGATGGCAAAATGGTCGTCCAGCGATTCGTCGCAATTTGGACAACTCCACATTCCGTTGCATTCCTTTGACGACCTAACGAGGCCGGGCCGCGCACCAAATACAAGCTATCGCTCGGGTAGGATGGCCCGCTCCCGTCGGTCGCTAAACTTGACTCAAGATTAGCGAGATTTTCCGTATAGGTAGACTAATTCGCTTGAGGCGGATTCCGATAGTCCAGTGGCGGAGTTTGGTTCGGCTCAAGCAGTGTCTTGTATTCGCGTTCCGACAATCGATCTTCCAATTCTTCTTTGGCCGCCGCCACGATCGCGGGACTTTGAAAGAGGTCCCAAGCGGTGGCGGCAATCACCTTGGCGGCCAGTTGCATGCCCTGGCGGCCGATGCTGGTGCCGCCCGCCGCCACGGCCTGCCAAGAGTGCGCCGGAGTCCCGGGCACCCAACAAGCGGTGGTAAAGCCGGTCGTTGGCACGACCCACGACACGTCGCCCACGTCGGTCGATCCCTTGCCCAATTGGCCGCTGCGGTCGTCCACGTGGGCAATCCTTTCCAATGGCAACGGCGCGGCAAGTGAGTTTTGCACGCGGAGCGCGAAGCGTTGTTCTTCGTCGTTGTAAGAAAGATCATTCAGCTTGACGAGATTGTCTTGGGTGATTTCGCCCAGCACGTTATTCGGCAGAATCTGCATCGTGCCGCCCAAATAGTACGTCTGCAACTTGGTATCCGTGGCCAGAGCTCCCGCCTTGGCGCAGTTAACCAGCCGCGGATAAAGTTTGCGGACCACATCGGCATCGGGATGCCGAATGTAGTAATAGACTTCGGCGAAGTTGGGTACCACATTCGGAGCGTCACCGCCGTGCGTGATGACGTGATGAATCCTGGTAAAGTCGGGCGTGTGTTCGCGCAACAGTTGGGTGGCATGGTTGGTCAGTTCGACCGCATCCAGCGCCGAACGCCCTTGTTCCGGCGCGCCGGCCGCGTGGGCGCTCTTTCCGTAAAAGCGAAACTTGGCCGCCATGCGAGCCAGGCAGGTGCGGTCGCCGGCGGCATTTTCGCTGCTGGGATGCCAGTGCAACGCCACGTCACAGTCGTCAAACAATCCGGCTCGCACCATAAACACCTTGGCCGCGCCGCCTTCTTCCGCCGGACAGCCGTAGTAGCGGAGCGTGCCTTTCAACGTTCCCGCCTTGATCTGCTCGGCCACCGCGATCGCCGCCGATGCGGCCCCGGTACCGAACAGATGGTGTCCGCAAGCGTGCCCATAATTGGAACCGTCGCGCGACCGCCGCTCGGCAACCGCCTGTTGCGACAGGCCGGGCAGTGCGTCGTATTCGCCAAGAATGGCGATGACTGGTTTTCCCTCGCCGACCGTCGCGATAAAAGCGGTCGGGATATCCGCCACTCCCATTTCCACGGCGAAGCCGGCGTCGGCCAGCATTTTTGCCAGTCGCGTCGACGACCTGACTTCTTGATAACCGGGTTCCGCCCATTCCCAAATTTGCTTGGCCACCTTCCATGTCGTGTCGCCCCGCTGGTTGATGGATTTGTACAACGCGTCTTTTTGCGCCAGCAAGGGTGTACAAGGCAGGGTGCCAATGAAGAACACGGTGCAAGGAATGATGAGACCCGCGATGCGGCGTATCTGGTTAGGCATGGATGTTCTCGCTGTTGTTTCTCGGAATGTAGCCAACCCTATTTCAATCGCTCTTGGGTCGTTTGACAATCTTGAACGCACAATTCGATCCCCATCCCTGCTTAATGGCGAGATGGATGTAAAGCATCGCCAGCGGTTCCAAGTGACGCGCGATTGTCAAAGGACCCGCATCGACCGCTTCAAGCCCCAAGTCTTCGGCCAAGCCATGGACGACCGCGCCGGCCGCTTCGTCGTCGCCACAGTAAAACACGGTCGCCGACAGATCGCCATAGACCGGATCCGCCATGGTCGCGCTGCTCACGGTATTGAACGCCTTGACCACACGGGCCCGCGGTGCCCACTGGGCAATCTTCTCACTGGCCGAGATCTCGAAGCCAAGATCCAGGCCGTCAAACGTCGCGTTCAACGGATTGATACAGTCGATCAGGATCTTGCCGCTCAAGTCACCCGCCGCTTCAATCAGGCCCTTGGCCGCTGTCCACGGCACCGCCAACACAACCACCTCGGCATCCGACACGGCGGACGCAACTTCATTGGCCGCGACTCCCGGCGGGCACTCCGCGAGCAGTTGTTTCACTCGGTCAGACTGGGGGTCGCGCGAGCCGAAGGTGACTTGATGGCCTTTTTCCGCCCATCGACGTCCCAAAGTTCCCCCCACATGTCCCGTCCCCAACACCGCAATTTTCACGATCTAGTCTCCTCGTAGGCGGACACTCCCTTGATTAGAATGTCCCCCTTAAACGTGCTATCCGTTGGCCCTGTCCGGCTTGTCCACTCTCTAGTTCAACTATGATGTAGGATCGCGCATCTGGACAGTAGACGCGAAACGTTCTTGGACAATTCTACCTGATGTAATCGATGTCGGACTCTGTAAAGCGGCAAAAACGAAGACCCATCGGAATGCTTTTCGAGTATTCCGGTTTTCTGTTGATTGGGACAGTTGTCGCGTTGATCTGGGCCAACGCCTCGCCCGACAAGACCGAGAATGGAACCGTTGTCGAGCATGGCGGCTACAGTCACTTTGTCCATCTGCCGCTATTCGGTGCCGATCACCATGAAGATCATGGCGAAGATCATGGCGAAGATCACCATGAAGATCATGACGAAGATCACGACCACGGCAAACAAGATGACCGTGGCCATAACGATTCCGAGCATTCGCCGTCTTCCTCGTCGTCTTCATCCGATGAACATGCGGAAACGTCCGATTCACATGCCAAGGCGGAGCCTCACGACTGGCAAAGTGGTTCCATCCTGCAACGCATTTTTGTCAAGATCGTTAACCGCCCGGACGCCAAGGGTGTCTTTCATGGCATCACCATCCACTTTCTGATCAACGACATCCTCATGGCGTTCTTCTTTGCGATCGCCGCCAAGGAAGTTCGTGAATCTCTGTTGCCGGGCGGCGCTCTTTCGAACGCGCGTAAAGCGGCGACCCCTTTATTAGCGACGCTAGGTGGAATTGTCGGACCGGCCGGGTTGTACTTGCTGGGCGCTTATTTGGCTGGGCAATGGACTGGCCTCAGTCGAGGCTGGGCGATTCCGTGCGCGACAGATATTGCCTTTAGCTATCTCATTGCGCGGTGGATTTTCGGTCGCGGTCATCCAGCGATCGCGTTTCTGCTGTTGCTGGCGATCGCCGACGATGCAGCGGGACTGATTATTTTGGCGGTCGCCTACCCACAGGGCGAACCGCAATTCGCCTGGCTGTTTTTGACCGTGGTCGCGGTCGCCATCGGATTCGGTTTTCGACGGCTTCGACTGCAAAGCTTTTGGTGGTACATCTTGATTCCAGGAACGCTCAGTTGGATATCGTTCGACCTGGCGGGTATCCACGCAGCCTTGGGCTTGGTGCCCGTGATCATCTGCATGCCCCACGCCCATACCGATTTGGGAACGTTTGCGCGCGAAGAACTCAAGCGAAAAGACACGCTCAATGCGTTTGAGCATTGGTGGAAGAACCCCGTGGAAATCATTTTGGGCCTGTTTGGCTTGGCGAATGCCGGTGTGGTGATGAGCAGCGTCGGTACCGGGACGTGGCTGGTTCTATTGGGCCTGTTGGTCGGCAAACCATTGGGAATCACGGTGTTTACCTGGGTCGCGCAAAGGCTGCTGGGTTTGGAAATTCCGGCAGGCATGAATTATCGCCACGTCGTAAGCCTGGGAATGGTGGCCGCGATTGGGTTTACCGTCGCCCTGTTTGTCTCGACGGCCGCTTTCGACGGCTCAAATCCGGCACTCGCGCCCTATTTGGATTCCGCCAAGATGGGTGCCTTGTTGAGCTTCATTGCGGCCCCTATCGCCTTCTTTCTAGCTCGGTCTTTGGGAGTTCGCCCCGATTCCAAGGACGGCGAAACTGAGGCTTAACCCCTCGCTTCGGGGGTCGACTCTGTGCCTTGGCTCCTTGACGCCAACCCCCAGTTGGCTTAGTTTGGCATGTTCTGCGCTTATCCAGGGTTCCCCCTATATTCGATTTCTTAATTCAAGCAAGTTGCCATGCAGCTTAAATCGCTGAAGTTGTTTTGTGACATTGTCGGCCGACGGTCCTTTTCCCGGGCGGCGGACGACAATGGGATCTCCCAATCGGGAGCCAGCCAGATCGTCCACCAGATGGAAGACCACCTGGGAGTGAAGCTGATCGACCGCTCGAAGCGGCCCTTCGTGCTAACACCCGAAGGCGAGGCCTACTATCAGGGTTGCCGGAAATTGGTGCAGCGCTACGACGCCTTGGAAGAAGAGGTACGCACGTTGCACCAGGAGGTTGCCGGGCGCGTCGCCGTGGCGTCAATTTATTCGGTGGGGCTCAGCTACTTGAGCCACTATGTCCAGGAGTTTCTGGGCAAGAATCCGAAGGCGAATATTCGCTTGGAGTATCACCACCCTCAGCAAGTTTACGATCTGGTGGAAAACGACCAGATGGACATCGGACTGGTCAGTTATCCCAAGTCCTCCCGCTCGATCAAAGCGACCGCCTGGCGTGTCGAGCCGATGGTTTTGGCTTGCGCTCCGTCACATCCCTTGGCGAGGAAAGCTTCCATCCAACTGGAGGATCTGGGCGGATTCGACGTCGTTGGATTTGATCATCATCTGATGATCCGGCGCGAAATCGACCGGGCCTTGGCTGCGAAGAATGTCGAAGTCAACGTGGTCATGCAGTTGGACAACATCGAAACGATCAAACGCGCAATCGAGATTGACACGGGCGTCGGCCTGCTGCCAGCGCCGACGGTCGAGCGCGAGTTGACGCTCAATTCATTGGTCGCCGTGCCCATCGCCGATCCGCACTTCGTCCGTCCGGTGGGGATCATCGAACGGCGCGGGAAAGAGTTCGGCAAAACAGCCCGCCGCTTCATTCAGTTGCTGCTCGAGAAGGCGGACCTCGAATCGTCCCCCGGCAGCAACCCAGATCACAAGAACAACGGCCATTCGTCGGGGCGAACGTCGGACGGGCCGGATCTCGCCGGAGCGAAAAGCACGGAATTGGTAGAGCAAAGATAGTCAGTGGCTCTTTTTCCGCTTCCTCCAGCAGAGCGAAGCGGGTGAGTAATGAGAACATGAAAAAAGAAACGCAATTCGGTCTCCCCGCGCGGCAGGGGTTGTACGATCCGGCGAATGAAAAAGACAGTTGTGGAGTTGGCTTCGTCGCGCACGTCAAAGGCAAACGAAGCCACCAGATTGTCGAGGATGCCTATGTCATTCTGAAGAACATGGAGCATCGCGGCGCTTGCGGCTGCGAGCCTAACACGGGTGACGGTGCTGGAATCCTCACCGGCCTGCCTCATGAATTCTTAGCCAAAGTCGCCAGGGAAGATTTGCAAGCGGACCTGCCCGAACCGGGTGAGTACGGCGCGGGCGTCGTGTTCTTGCCCACCGACAAGGCGGAGCGCAAGCAGTGCAAGGAAACCGTCGAGCAGATTGTTGCCCAGCAGGGTCAGCGCCTGGTCGGCTGGAGAAAAGTCCCGCAGGAAACCGTCAAAGCCGACGTGGGGCCGACCGCCCGTGACAGTGAGCCGCATATCGAACAACTGTTCATTGCCGCCGGCGATGGCCTGGCCGGCGACGATTTTGAACGGCAACTCTACATCATCCGCAAACGCGCCAGCCATGCACTGCGCGGCGACGCGACATCGGCGGCCGCCAAGGTGTTCTATATTTGCTCGTTGTCCACCAAGGTGATCATCTACAAGGGCATGTTGCGCACGCTGCAGTTGCTGGAGTACTATCCCGACTTGACCGACGCCGACTACAAGACCCATTTGGCGATGGTCCACTCGCGATTCTCGACCAACACTTTCCCCAGTTGGGACCGCGCTCAGCCGAATCGATTCATGTCGCACAACGGCGAGATCAACACGCTTCGAGGCAACATCAACTGGATGCGGGCTCGGGAAGGGATGGCGGAAACGGATCTCTTTGGCGACGACTTGGAAAAGATATTTCCTGTGGTCGAACCCGAATGTTCCGACTCAGGCACGTTTGACAACGTGCTGGAGTTCTTGTTGATGAGTGGCCGCTCGCTGCAAGAGGCGGTCATGATGATGATTCCCGAGGCCTGGCAGAAGCATAAGACCATGGCCGAGAACAAGCGGGCGTTCTATGAATATCACTCTTGCTTGATGGAGCCGTGGGACGGTCCAGCGTCGATCGTGTTTACCGACGGCCATTACATCGGTGCCGTCCTCGATCGCAACGGCCTGCGGCCCAGTCGATATTACCTGACTCACGATGATCGCGTGATCATGGCCAGCGAAGTGGGCGTGTTGCCTTCGGTGCCGCCGGAAATCGTCAAGGAAAAGGGCCGCTTGCAGCCGGGCCGTATGTTCTTGGTCGACTTTGAAAAGGGTGAGTTGATTCCCGACGAGGCAGTCAAGAGTCAATTCGCCGACAAGCGGCCCTATGCCAAATGGCTGCACAATCAGCGGATCGAACTGAAAGACCTGCACCCCAAGAAGGAGCCGCACGGCTTTGCCCCTGGCACATTGCTTGAGCGCATGCAGGCTTTCGGATTCACCACCGAGACCATGCAGTTCATGCTGATCCCGCTGATCACCGAAAAACGCGATCCCGTTGGCTCGATGGGCAACGACTCGGCGTTGGCCTGCCTCAGCGATCAGCCGCGCATGCTGTACGACTATTTCAAGCAACTCTTCGCCCAGGTCACCAACCCGGCCATCGACTCGATCCGCGAAGAAGTGATCATGTCGTTGGAGTGTTATATCGGTCCCGAACGCAATCTTCTGGAGTCGACCGAACAGCATGCTCATCGGCTGCGCATTCCGCATCCCATCTTGACCAACGAAGAGTTGGCTTCGGTCAAACACATGGACCATTTGGGATGGAAAACGAAAACCATCGACATCACGTTTGAACGCCCCGCGAAAGACGCCAACGGCACCGCGACGGCCGGTCGCGACGCTATCTTATCCGCCTTGGATCGAATCTGTGCCGAGGCGGAGTCGGCCATTGACGAGGGATTCAGCCTGATCGTCCTTTCCGACCGCGCCATTTCAGAATCGCGAGTGCCGCTACCTAGTTTGCTCGCGTGCGCCACGGTGCATCATCATTTGGTGCGGCAGGCCAAGCGGACGCGATTGGGGATCGTGGTCGAATCGGGCGAGGCCCGCGAAGTTCATCATCATTGTCTGCTGATCGGTTACGGAGCGGATGCCATCAATCCCTACTTGGCTTTCGAGTCGCTGTGGCAAGCGCGGCGCGAAGGCCGGCTGAACGCCGAGTTCGTCGACGACAACAAAGTGGTCGACGCTTATCGCAAGGGCGTGGCCAAGGGCATGCTCAAAGTGATGGCCAAGATGGGCATCTCGACGTTGCATTCCTACAAGGGTGCTCAAATCTTCGAGGCGGTTGGCTTGAAGGACGAGGTCATCGAGCGTTGCTTCACTCATACGGCCAGCCGCGTTCAAGGTGTTGATTTCAACGTGCTCAGCCAGGAAATCCTGCGGCGGCACGGACTAGGCTACGCCGCGCGAGAAAACGGCAAGCTGCCGACCCTTCCCAATCCGGGCGAGTTCCATTGGCGGGCCGAAGGCGAAAAACATGGCTGGGAACCGAACACCATCGCGGATATTCAAATCGCCGCGCGTACCAACGACGACGAGGCTTACTGGCGATTCTCGAATGCCGTCAACGAAGAAAACGTAAAACGCAACACGCTGCGTGGGCTCATCAAGTTCAAGGAAGGTGTCAACGGCGGCCCCATTCCGCTGGATGAGGTGGAGCCGGCGACTGAACTCGTCAAGCGGTTTTGTACCGGTGCGATGAGCTTCGGGTCGATTTCCGCGGAAGCTCACGAAACGCTGGCCGTCGCCATGAACCGCTTGGGCGGCAAGAGCAACACGGGCGAAGGCGGCGAGGATCCAATTCGCTTCGAGCCGCTGCCCAACGGCGATTCCAAGCGGTCGGCGATCAAGCAAGTGGCATCGGGACGATTCGGAGTCACCGCCTGGTACCTGACCAACGCCGACGAACTTCAAATCAAGATCTCGCAGGGAGCCAAGCCGGGTGAAGGCGGCGAGTTGCCCGGCCGCAAAGTCGATGAAAACATTGCCCGCATTCGCTACTCGACGCCCGGTGTTGGACTCATCAGCCCGCCGCCACATCACGACATTTATTCGATCGAAGACTTGGCGCAGTTGATTCACGATCTGAAGAACGCGAATCCGTCGGCGCGAATCAGCGTGAAGCTGGTGTCGGAAGTCGGTGTCGGCACGGTCGCGGCGGGCGTCACCAAAGCGCATGCCGATCATATTTTGATCTCCGGCGACGGCGGCGGCACCGGAGCATCGCCGCTGACCAGCATCAAACACGCCGGCTTGCCGTGGGAGTTGGGGATTGCCGAAACCCATCAGACGCTCGTACTGAACGATCTGCGCAGTCGCGTGGTTCTGCAAACCGATGGCGGCATGAAGACCGGTCGCGACGTGGTCATCGGCATCTTGCTAGGTGCCGAGGAGATCGGTTTCTCAACCGCTCCGCTGATTACGCTGGGCTGCATCATGATGCGAAAGTGCCACCTGAACACTTGCCCCGTGGGCATCGCGACCCAAGATCCAATCTTGCGTGAAAAGTTCAAGGGCAAGCCGGAACACGTCGTGAACTATTTGTTCATGGTGGCCGAGGAGGCGCGGCACCACATGGCCCAGCTTGGCTTCCGCACACTGACCGAAATGGTGGGCCGCACGGATGTGCTCGATGTCGAGGCGGCCGTCCATCATTGGAAGGCGGACGGCATCGACCTGACGCCCATTCTGGCACCCGCGACAAAACTGCATGATGACGTTGGCGTCTACTGTCAGATGGATCAGGACCATGGTTTGGAAGATGCTCTGGATAACACGCACTTGCTTGAACGATGCGCTCCCGCATTGGAAGATGGCGAGTCCGTCAAATTTGAGCTGCCGATTATCAACACCAATCGAACGGTGGGGACGATTCTCAGCCACAACGTGGTCAAACGCCACGGAGTGGACGGACTGCCCGACGGCACGATTCACATCAAGTTCCGCGGGTCGGCCGGCCAGAGCTTTGGGGCTTGGCTGGCGGGCGGCGTCACATTGGAACTGGAAGGCGACGCCAACGACTATGTGGGCAAGGGACTGTCGGGCGGCCGTGTCATCATTTATCCGGACAAATCCAGCACCTTCAAAGCCGAAGAGAATATTTTGGTTGGCAACGTCGTGCTGTACGGCGCGACGAGCGGCCAAGCGTTTTTCCGCGGCCGCGCCGCCGAGCGGTTTTGTGTCCGCAACAGTGGCGCGTCGGCGGTCATCGAAGGCGTCGGCGATCACGCTTGTGAGTACATGACCGGCGGCCGGGCCATTATTTTGGGACCAACAGGCCGCAACTTCGCGGCTGGCATGTCGGGCGGCATTGCTTACGTCCACGCTCCCGACAAAGACGCCTTCCGGCTAAATTGCAATTTGGGAATGGTGGAATTGGAAGACATCGAATCGGACGACGACCGCGGCGACCTGCGCGAACTGATCGCTTTGCATCAGCAGTACACAGGCTCGACGGTCGCGGCCCGGATTCTTGACGATTGGCCGGAATCACTCAGCCACTTCGTCAAGGTCATGCCCACGGATTACAAACGGGTGCTGATGGAGCGCAAGCGACACGATGAAGAAAAGGAATCGGCGGTTCATCAGGAACTCGCCACGTGGAGCTCCAACGGAGCTAGCGCAAGTTAGCGAAGTCCAACGACCGCGAAATCTGTTTCCAACAGAACGCCCCGTTCGCGGCGAAGCGACCCAACAACAAGACAAGAGAGTCGAACAAGATGGGAAAACCGACAGGCTTTAAGGAGTTTCCGCGCAAGCCGGTCCCTTATCGGGATCCGGTCGAGCGCACTGAAGATTTCAAGGAGATCTTTACCGAACCGGATGAGGATCTGTTGCGCGAGCAAGGCGCGCGATGCATGGACTGTGGCGTCCCGTTTTGCCAATCGAACAGCGGCTGTCCAATCGACAATCTGATTCCCGAGTGGAACGATTTGGTTTTCAACGGCCGCTGGGAAGACGCGCTGGCTCGGCTGCACAAGACGAACAATTTTCCGGAATTCACGGGCCGCACCTGTCCCGCTCCGTGCGAAGGTGCCTGTGTATTGGGAATCACCGACCCGCCGGTAACGATCAAAAACATTGAAAACGCGATCATCGACCGCGGCTTTGCCGAGGGTTGGGTCCAACCCAAGCCGCCCTCGTCACGGACTGGTAAGAAGGTCGCTATCGTCGGCTCCGGACCTTCCGGGTTGGCCGCCGCAGCGCAACTAAACAGCGCTGGCCACGAGGTGACGGTTTACGAACGGGCGGACCGAATCGGCGGACTGCTGATGTATGGCATCCCCAACATGAAGCTCGAAAAAGACGTCGTCGAGCGGCGTGTCAACGTGATGAAGGAAGAAGGCATCCAGTTCGTCACTTGTGCTCACGTCGGAAAGCAAGAAGATTTTCCCTCCGGCCACATGACGCAGATCATGCAAGAGCGCGGCTGCGAAGTTCAGTTCATCGATCCCGCCAAATTGCAAAAGGATAGTGACGCCCTGCTGCTGGCGACGGGGGCCACTCGGCCCTTCGATCCCACGGCGCGATGCCCCGGCCGCGAACTGGCGGGCATTCAGTTGGCCATGGATTTCTTAACCCGCAATACCAAGAGCCTGCTAGATTCCAAGCTTTCAAACGGACACTTCACTTCCGCCAAGGACAAACACATCATCGTCATCGGCGGAGGTGAAACCGGCGCGGACTGCATCGGCACGTCACTTCGGCATGGCTGTAAGAGCGTCGTGAACTTTGAACTCTTGGACAAGCCGCCGCTCGAGCGGGATGCGAAGAATCCCTGGCCCCAATGGCCGCGAGTTTTTCGCGTTGACTATTCGCACGCGGAAACGGAAGCACGATTTGGTGCCGATCCTCGCGCGTATCAAATTCTGACCAAGGAATTCATCGACGATGGCCAGGGCCGCGTCCAAGCCGTTAAGACCGTCGAGATCGATTGGTCGAAGCCAACCGAAGGTGGCCCGCCGTGGACCGAGGTCGCAGGCAGCGAAAAGGAATGGCCAGCCGATCTGGTGCTGTTGGCCACCGGTTTCCTCGGTCCCGAAACCACCGTCGCGGAAATGCTCGGGCTGGAAATGCAAAAGCCGCGCGGTAACTGGGAGACCTTCAAAGCCGACCACGGCAACTTCACCACGAACGTCGAAGGCGTCTTCGCCGCCGGCGATTGCCGTCGCGGACAGTCACTTGTCGTGTGGGCCATCAACGAAGGGCGCGGCGCGGCGCGGGCGATTGACGCCTATCTGATGGGCGAAAGTTCGCTCCCGGCACCGGGCGTCACCATGGGCATCTCGCCGGCCGTGACGGCGTAATCGGTCATGGAATGAGCCGCGCACCGCGTACGCATGGGCTCTTTCCCCGCGCCACTGGCTCGTGCCGGTCGCTGCTGCCACGCCGCATCCCGTAAGTTACGCTGGCCCTTGAACTTTGGGCGCACACTGTTTCCGCCGTTGATTGAAACACGATCACCGATTGAGTAGCATGGCGGGTGCCTTCTATTTGCAGTCTCTTTTCACGAGGTTTCCATGTCGAACCCCTTTCAATCTCCGGGCGCGGTTCCATCCAAGCAACCTATTTACGGCGGTCCGGCCAATCCGATGCAACCGCTTCACGATGCGGCTGGTTGGATGATATTTATCGGGTGGTTCAACCTCATTTTTGGGATCCTCTACGCGCTCACCATTATTGGTCTTCTGTTTGCTTGGATTCCGATTTGGATTGGCATCTGTCTGAAGAACGCAGGTGAGTCTCTCAAGGCGGGATATCCGGCGAATGATCCGCGTCAGCTATTCCGAGCTTCCTCGAACCTCGCGACAACCTTTAAAATCGTCGGAGTTATGTGCATCATCTATCTGGTCTTAATTGTGCTTTATATATGCGCATTCCTCCTGATGATGGTTATTGCGATTGGTGGCGCAGCCGCGGCCGCAAACTGACCGGCGAGGAACTCAAAGAACGACGGGATCGGGCTGCACGACGACCGAGGGATCCAAATGAGTCTGAAAGGCTCTGACAAAGGAATCAATGTCACGCGGCGGATATAGAAAATAGCCGCCCGTCCATTCGATGCGGAAATGATCGCGCAACGAGCAGGAACGGTTGCAGTTGCGTATGGACCAATCCCGAAACACTTCGATGCGAGTTACCCGGCGTATGTCGCGGACTTCGCGCCATTCCACAAAGCGAGGCCCGCCCAGCTTTCGCCACAATCGAATCCCAGACTCCTCCATCGACAAGTTGCGGATTCCAAACACCATTAAGATCGCGGTCACGATCAACATCGGCATCACTATCAAGATCGCCGTCACTAAGATCGGCGTGGCCAGAGCGCCAAAGAGTGTGATACCGCAATGCACTGACAGCAAGTAACCGAAAAGACCCACACCGCCAAGTGCAGCGACCACTGGAATCCCCGCGAATAGCTGCACAATCACATCAATCGCGTCCCGCACCATAATCCGTGGAGGAAAAACTTGCGCTTCAGGCCGGGGGTCGGTCGCCGGTGAGTGATACGGATTCTCCGTTGGCGTCATGGCTCCGCTCTTCATGAACTTGCTACCTCGACCTAACGAGCATGCACTCCCAATCTACAGGGGATTGCCGATCCCGCAACGAAATTGCAAGGCGGCCAGAATTTATGGCCAGCTTAACAATTGCCGTCATGAAGACTTATGCCGTAATCGTCTTACTCTGTAACATCCATGCGGCAGCCTGTTCCGATCCACGACTCTATGCCGCGCCGGGTCCGTGAAGTACGATTGTTGATGGACACCAGAATTCGTCGCGTAAGAGAGTGCCGCTGATGGAGGCCCGCTGCACGAGTTGCAACCGAGCAATTGAGTATTCGGGCGATCGCCCCCGATTTTGCGGCTTCTGTGGGCAGCCGCTCGCACCGACCGGCCTGGAGGAAACGGTGACCGCGCCGATGACGCCGTTCGCCGGTCTTGGCCAGCATGCCGCGCCCGATTGCGTTGGTCCTTACAGTCTGCTCCAAGAACTGGGCCGCGGCGGAATGGGCGTGGTCTACGAGGCGCGGCAGGCCGACACCGGTCGCCATGTCGCACTCAAGCTGCTGCCCAAGACCGTCTCGCACAGCGACGAGGCCGTTGAACGGTTTCTCCGCGAAGGGCAACTTGCGGCCGCTCTCTCGCACCCCAGGTCCACGTTCGTTTACGAAGCGGGCGAGTACGAAGGGCAGTTCTACATCGCCATGGAGTTGATGCCTGGCGGTACGGTGAAAGACGTCGTCGACCGCGAAGGGGCGCTGCCCATCAGCACGGCTGTGGACTACATCCTGGACGTGATCGACGGGCTGGAATCCGCGCACGCGGCCGGTGTCATCCATCGGGACGTAAAGCCTTCGAACTGTTTCGTCGATCGTGACGGACGCGTAAAAGTCGGCGACTATGGATTGTCCAAGTCGCTGGTCAGCGACGCCGCGCTGACGCGCACGGGTGCCTTCATGGGGACGCCGATGTTCGCCGCGCCCGAACAGGTCAAGGCCGGACATATCGACGCTCGCACCGACATCTATGCCCTGGGTGCCACGCTGTACTATTTGCTTACCGGCCAGGCTCCCTTCCAGGGTGACGCAGCCGGCATCATCGCCCAAATTGCATCGGAAACAGCGCCCAGCGTCCGCGCGGCCAATCCCAAAATTCCCCGCGAGCTAGATCAGGTGATCGCCAAATCGCTGCAGAAAGATCCGCAGCGACGTCAGCAGACGGTCACCCAAATGAAGGACGCACTGCTGCCGTTCGCCAGCCACGGTTCGTCGATGGCGGACGTCGGACGGCGCTTGGCGGCATTTTTTGTTGACCAAACGGCGCTCGGAATCGTCGTTTCGGTGGTTTCGGCCCTGGCGGTGTTCGTGTTGATGTCATCGACCGGCGGTCTAGAATTCATAAACGATCCTTGGTTTCGATTCATCACGCCAGTTGCCGCATTCACGATAATCCTGGGCTACTACGTTCTTGCCGAAGGGCGTTTCGGCCGGGGATTGGGCAAAACGCTTCTGGGGCTGAATGTCGTGGGCCCGCAAGGAACTCCGCCCGGGTACGCACGAGCCTGCCTGCGGGCTCTGTTCATTCCGGGGCTCTGGACCATTTGCATCTACTGGTTGCCAGCCTTTTCGCCGTTCGAACTTCCAACCGGCGTCGAGATGGTGTCCTCCTGGGAACGGATCGGGGCCATCTTTGGAGCTCAAATTTACGTCGTGATTGGATGGCTGCTTTCCCTGGCGTGCTTGGCGACCATGCGGCGCGGCAACGGTTTCCGCGGCCTCCACGAACTGGCCAGTGGAACGCGCGTCGTGCGGCTACACGTGTCGCGCGAAGCACGCCGCCCGAACCGAATTCCTGTTTTGGTCCCCGTGGCCCAACAGGGCGCGTCGATGTCGTATGGACCCTTTGAAGTAACGGGAACGCTTGGCCGAGGCGAGGCCGTAACCGTCTTCACGGCCCGCGACGAAGCACTGGGCAGGTCGGTTTGGATCTACCTTCAGCGAACCACGGTCGAAAACTTTTCCGCCCAGCGACTTTCTATTTCACGCCCGACGCGCGCTCACTGGCTACAGAACGGGGAGGCCGATGGAAACCGCTGGGACGCAATGGAAGCCATCCGAGGCGCGCCACTGGCCAGCGTCGCCGCGAATTCGGCCGACTGGAATTGGGATCAAGCTCGGCAGGTCTTGCTGAGTTTGTGTGAAGAGTTGAACGCCGCGCTGGCGGACGCCACGCTGCCGAAACAGCTAACGCTCGGCCAAGTTTGGATAGATCGCGAAGTTCGCTTGAAACTGCTCGATCTGCCGTTCGAACCAAAGAAGGATCCGCCGGCCGTGCGCGCCGCCGATGACGCCAGCCAGGCCAAACGGGCCGTGGGCCTGTTCCGCGCGGCGGCCGAGACTTGTTGCGACCAATGCGTCGTGCCGGGACATGCACAGGATTTTTTGGAGGAACTTCGCCCATCGCCAGCCAACAAAGAAACACTCCTCCGCGCCGAGCAACATTTGCGTGACATTGCCCATCGCCCCACCACGCTCCGTTGGGACGACCGCTTGGGATCGTTGGCGGTTTCATTCAGTCTAGAGCAATCCATCTTTTACTTCATGTCGCTACTGATGGCGTTAGTAATTCTGCTCGTTCCGGGTATCGATGTCGGATGGCAGCTCGCGGTCGTGGCCGCCGGTTCGTTGCTGGTGCCGGCGGCGATGGGCTTCTGGTTCCAAGGCGGTCCCGTGTTCCGCTTCACCGGAATTCAAGTGCGGTGCCTGAATCAGCGGCGTGCAAGTCGTCTTCGCTGCGCTTGGAGAAACTTCGTTGCCTGGGCTCCGTTGATGGCCTCGTGCGCCATGCTGGCTTGCCTTTCCATGGCGATGGTCAAGGATCCCGATGCCCTGGCCGTGAAGGAGGGCAGCCCCTTCCCCGTGCTGCTCATCCTCATGTCCTGCGGTGGATTGGTGGGGATGACGATTCACGCCGCCGGGGCGCTCGTGGCCATGATTCTTCCAACCCGCAGCCTGCAAGATTGGCTTTCCGGCACTGTGTTGGTGCCAAGGTGAATTGTGTTAGTGCCAAGATGAACTGTGTTAGCACCGTGATGAACCGTACGCCTACTACCTAAGACGACATAGCCGCAACCAAATCCGAAATCCGAATATCGAAATCCGAAACAAATTCAAATCCTGAATACCAAATGCTCAAAACAAAACGCGGAATGCAACCTGCTAGTTTTTTGTCATTTGTGCATTTGAATTTTGCATTTGTTTCGAATTTCGACATTCGGATTTTGAATTTATCCAACACGCGCGTCGGGCGCGCAGATGTTACAAAGTAAGACACTAATGTCTTCGATAATCGATCACGCCGAAAAGACCTGCCCCCACTGCCAAGCGGCACTGGTGATGGAACGGTTGCGCGCGGACGAATTGCTAATGTGTTCGCGCTGCCGCACGCAATTCCCTGCCGACTTTGAGCCTTTGTCCGTTCGTCGTGTTAGCCGCAAGGCTGTTTGGAGTTTGCTGCTGGGCCTGCTTTCGATCATTGGTGCTTTCTTCAGCGGAATTCCCGCTGTTGTGTTGGGGCTACTGGCCTTGCGCGACATTCGCCGCGCGAATCACGCACTCAAGGGACGTTGGCCCGCACTGCTGGGAATCGTCAGCGGATTGTTGTTTGGCATGATCGGGTGTTGCGTCGCGATTCCGCTCATGGTGTTGTTGCTCGCGGGTCTTAGCACGACGGAAGTCGATACGCCCGAGGAAGTTGTTCCCATCGCGGCTTCGATCAACGAATGGAACTTGCCGCCACGAATCGAGCCCGTTCGCGGCGTGACGATGATGTTCGGACTGCGCGGCGTCGTCTACGCCGACAGGAAAGATCCAGACCAAGCCGCCACGACGATTCTACTAATGCAGTTCCCACCCGCGACGCAGCTCAACCGATCGTCACTGGTAATACGAGCCGAAGCAACCCTCCATTACAATAGGTGGTTGGAAGTGGAAGAAACCCAGGAGGTGGAATTCAAAGTCCATCATGACAAGGTACCGTTCACGGTCGAGTCGGGTCGCGAGGAAGAATCGGGCGTGAAACTGCGACGTTATACAGCGCTGCTGGCGCGCGACAAAGCACCCGTGTTGCTGATGATCGTCACCGAACTTCCCAACGGATCAACAGACGACGGCAAGATTCGCTTGAGCGAACAACAAGTAAGAGATTTCGTGGCGTCGATTCGCCTCAAGCCCTAGGCGAGCCCCCAGTGTTAGCTGGGGGGTAATCCTGACTAACGCGGCACCAGCCTATTCAAATAGGCGACCGCCAACCGCTGCATCGCTACCCCTCGACTAACGTCAAGGGCTCGCCGGTCTTGAAAAGGAATCTGGTTCTCCCCCTTGCCAAGGGGGAGCTAGAGGGGGTCGAATGCGCGCGCCGGAATATCGAATATCGAACACGGAATGTCGAAAAGCGAAGGCAAATTGCCGGCGAGCCCCCAGCGCCGGCTGGGGCGTAATCCTGACCAACGCGGTTTAGGCAACCGGACCGCATTTTCAAAAATTCAAGAGAGTGTTTCCGAAAGATCTGCTCGGCAAGTAATCAGCGCATGTGGGCGCGCGAAGGTTGGTGAAACCGCGGCGTGATCGCTGCTGAAGTGGCCTAGTCACCCAAGCCGGAAAATAGAAGGACCTCTTCATCTAGGCGAACGCTTTGCGGCTCGGCTTGAGCCCGTGCAGCCAATGCCGGTCGTGACGCTCGGCTTCCTCAGCCAAACTAACGGCTCGGCCTGCCGCGCGGCGAAACCAGCGGCCAAAATGCAGCACCGTTTCCACCCAGTGGTCGCTCGCCACGTGCAGCCGCTCCAAAATCGGAGCCAAGTCCGGCGGGATGCGGCCTCGCTTGTCTTTACGAGCTTGCCGGCCCGTCCAATCCAGCAGGCGCAAGTACTCGGTCAGCTTGACCGACAGAAATCCTTTGTTGGAAGCACGGCGCGATCTGGCCGAACTCTTCGCTTTCTTGCCCCGGCCAAGTTCCACCGGACTCAGCCAACCGTCCGCCTGATCCGCGGACGACGAGCGGCTCTTCGGCGCGATACGCTTGTCCGCGGGCGAGGGATCTTTCGCGCCACCTTTCCGCGCCTGAATCCGATCATAAGCCGACGTAAACCGGCTGCTCTCGGGAGTTTTGGCCACGCCCGCGCGAATCGGGTTCAAATCGACATACACACTGCAAGCCAGAATCGCCGCTTCATCCAATAGATGTTGGCACTTGTAACGCCCTTCCCAAAACCGCCCCGTGCACTCGTCTTCCTTGTTCGCCCGCCGAGCGACCGTTTCGCACAAACACCGCATGAACCAAGACAGGCTCGACAATCGCTTGCGCCGTTCCTCCAGCGCCTGCGAATCGGCCGTCAGCATCTCCAGTTCATGAGCCTGAGGTTTGGCCGGACTGCCGTCCTCCTCCCGGCGACTGGGAAACAAATTCCACCATCGCCGAGCCACCTCTTTGTCGGACCAAGCAACCACGACGTCCGGCCGATTACGCAAAACGACATGGATATGGTTACTCATCACCGCAAAGCCGCAAACATCGATCCCAAACTGCCCAGCGAGAAACTCCAACCGCTGACGAATCCAGCCTTTACGATGATCAAAGTTCTTTCCGGAAAACGGATCTTCCCCACAAAGAAACGCCCGCCGCACACAGCGATTCACGCAGTGGTACATGCCGACTTCCGTCTCGTCAATCAAATCTTGTCGCGGAATACGAGCCATCTGCCGCTCCTGTTATTCATCGATTTCGCCAAATACTAACAGAGTTCCCGCCGGAGTGCAATCAAAATATGGGTGGCCCTTTTCGACGTTTGTTCCTCCAGAGCCTTCCTGTCGGCCAGTAGCATGTCCAACTCGTGAGCTTCCGGCTTGCCGACTCTCTCCCGGGTCACCTTTTCATCGGACCAAACCGTCATGAAATCCGGCCGATTGCGGCCATTTGGTCTACGGCTCGACCGCTGCGACAGAGTCGACGAGAAACGGCTCCGAAGTATATCGCAAGTTAGTTGACCCATCTACAAGGCTTACCCTCACGGTCATCGGTGTGACCTGCTGATGTAAAGGGGAAAGTTGAATGAGCATTTCCCACGTCTCGTTCTGCTCCAACGAAAAGTACTCTGGCCTCCCATCGTAACCAGCGTCGAATTCCGCCCAAACCTCTCCATTTTTTATCTCGTACCCAACAAAGTTCGGCTGAAATCTTCCGTCGATTGGTGGCATTCCTGCAAATCCTGGGAGCAGAATAGACAAAGGCCCTTGGTTGGTGAAAGTAAACAAACCGACGTGCCATTTGCCGCTGGAATCAACTTGCAATTCCTTCAATTCAAATTTAAATGGAGTATCCTTCATATGACGATCCGTTATCTTATCGGGAATGACTGGTTGGACACTCAAGCTGAACTCGACCACTTCACCCTCTTCACTGCATCCTATTTGTACAACAGTAACACAAGACATGACGATTAGCAGAATTCGATTCAACATTTAGGCTCCTTTTCTATGGACGTCTAGGAGGAACGGGATTGGTCCATGTGTGTGCTCCAGTGGTATCCCATTTTGCCCCACTAGCCCCAAAACAAGCGAACCCTGAATGTTTTTCTGGCTGAATTCGCCAGCCCGGGTCGCGCGCGTTCGGCGAGCGGCCGCTCGCTTTCGCGGCGTGAACTACGCTCAGCTTTTTGTTCACTCATCGTGGGATTTT